>NZ_KB895826.1:0-398144 GCF_000374985.1 Micromonospora sp. CNB394
CCAGGCCAGCCCGGCCCAACTGGCCGGATGGATCCGCGGCCACTGGTCGATCGAGAACAAGGTCCACTGGGTGCGAGACGTCACCTACGACGAGGACCGATCCCAGATCCGCACCGGCACCGGCCCCCAAGTCATGGCAGCCCTCCGCAACGCCGCCATCGGCGCCCTACGCACCGCCGGCATCACCAACATCGCCGCCGCGAACCGGCATCACGCCCGCGACAGCACCCGCCCGCTGGCACTACTCGGCATCACCTGACGACTTTGCCGGGGCCCTGAGGAAGTCACGGGGAGGGAAGTCGTCAAGTTCGGCCCGCTCCAGCCGCTCGCGCAACACCTCCTGAAGGTTTGCGAGCGCCAGCGGGTCGAACACCTCGACCTGTCGAGCCTGCTCACGCCTCGTCGGGCGCCTACGCGTCATGACGGCAGGATAGCGGCATATGATCAAGGGCCGCTTCCCCGAAACGGCCGTCCTGCGGCTTTCCGTCTGACCCTGCCCATCGCGCGCCTCGGACCAGTCGCTTGCAAGCTCTGTGCAGCAGGTTCCTTCTACTGACCGCCTTATTCGATCCCGGCGCTTTGGCTGTACTTCAGTCTGACTTGCTTCTGCGACTCGGGCCTTCAGGCAGTACAGGGACATCACCGCGTCGGAGCCTCATCTTCCAACGCCCGGCCTGCAACCATGACGAAGGGCTGTAGAGCCGCATGCGTGGCTCGCTAGGGTGCTTGTCAAGCCCGAGGTCAATGCGGCAAATGAGGCTGAACCTTGTCATCGCTTCGCCGACTTCCTGCTGCCGACTGCTGCGCTCCGCACCATCGCCTAGAGGAGTTCCTACGAGTTCGGCAATGCGCTCGGCAGTCGCCTCCGCGTAGCTGACAACGGACGCGGGAGCCATGATCCGGACGGCACCCAAGGAACCTAGCAACTCCTCCTGCGCGGATGTGGCAGCTTCGACGGACCGCACGAACATCGGGTGGTAAAACAGCCCAGCGGCCCTCGGCCTCGCGAACTGTTCGACAGTCCGCATCGATCCATCACGCAGCATCACCGTCCATGCCGCGTTCGCGAAGCGCTCATACGTTGCCGCTCGCCGGTCTGCACCAATCCGTCCGACTTGGACTAGATTTGGCAGGTGCCTCGCGGCATCCATCGTGGCCTTAAGTGCCGATCCGACGAGAGGGTCCACGGCCTGATCATGTCAAGGACGGGTTGCCGTTTCGACCCCCAGTTGTATGTTGAGTGGCGCCCGGCCAACAACACGGCATCCGTCGAGGTCAGTCGACTGCCCCGACTGGTTGACCGGTTGGCGCGGTCGGGTGCTGTCGCTGCGACAGGCACTGCTACAGGGAGGGGCCGCATGACGCCTGTGACCGATCAGTCCGCAGCCCGCCGTAAGCCAGTCGAGCATCGGCCGCCCACGCCAGCGACGATCAAGCAGCTCTACGGCACCGCCTTCCGGTGTGGCGAGCCATCCTGCACCAAGCCCCTCTACCGGTTAAATAATGAGACAGGCGAGTGGATACTCAACAGTCGAGTCGCTCATATCCACGCACGAAGCGAGGGCGGTCCACGCTGGGATCCGCAGATGAGCGAAGAGTCCAATCGAAGTCCAGACAACCTAATCCCACTTTGTGAAGAGCATGCTTTCGAAATCGACGCGACGCCCGAGCACTTTCCCGCTGAACTGCTACTCGAATGGAAGAGAGCTCAGCTCGAAGAGCATCTTCAGCTTGGTAAATCGTGGCCGCTCAGCGACGCCGAGGCAGCTGAAGTTGCCGTTGAGTCATTTGACTATCACAGCATCGGCCGGGCAACCGCCGGAGCGCACATCGTGTTATCAGTGGCCCGCCAGGTCGGATTGTTGATCGAGACTGGCCGCCTCGAACGACGTGTGCCTGAACGTGCAGCGCAGGCGTGGCGTGAACTGCGAGAGCAGGTTAACCGTTCTATGCCAGTGTTCGACGCGCACGGAGAACGCCTCGTAGTGGAGCCGTCGATCGTCGAAACGGAGCCTCGGCGCGTCGCCCTAGAGGAGGCCCTCGCTCAAGCAGTAGTCAGACTTGAGCCGATCGCGGCTCAAGCTGTCGCCGAGCTTCACGCCGTGATCGCCGCAGAGCAACGACTGGCGCCGTGGTGTAGCTGGGTTGAACGGGCCATCCGAGAGGTCCTCACTGCTGCTGGGCACTGGCCAGGGCGCCCACCTCTCGAGGATGACGACGTCTGGCCGAACTCCCTTGCCGAGCTATCGCGCGCCTCCCAAGCCCTCATGGCCAGATGGCGTGGAGAAAAAGCACCAGAGCCTCCAGCGCCCACCCCGCCGGAAACTCCGCCAGCAGAAACGGCCGAACAAGGTGCCGTCAGGCAGCACGAGGAACTACTTGAGCGAGCACGCCCTTGGGCACGAGTCGACCACCGGGCTTACGACGCCGACTTGTGCCGCGAACTGATGGACGCGGCGGCGGGAGTCGTGCTGCTCCCAGACATCCCTTCACTGCTCGCCACGGGCTTGGATGCAACCGCGCGACTGGCGGCTAGAGTGGCACGGAACTCTGACGACCGAACGTTCGATGAGCTGATCGACCAGGCGGCTGCTCGTCAGCCACTCGCCGTAGCAGTCACCCTTCTGCGGAATATGATGTTCGTCGCTAGGGATGCTGGACGGCCGGAGCTGGAATCGAAAGCCGCCGCTCGCGCAGGGGAGATTCTTGCCGTTCAAACGTGGCGAGAGGTGGATGTTTGGACGGCCAATCGCACGCACGCACGCACGCTTCTCGCTTGGACGGCAGCCATCACAAGCGACGAGGCGGTTCGGACCAAGCTTGCGTCTGCGGTCGAGCAGCACCCTGAAATCCTGCCCTCCGCCCTCCTAGCAATGGCGCAATGGATTGAAGAGAGGGATGTCAGGGCCTTCTCCCATGTTGTCGGTATACATTTTCAGATCGAGGATCTGCCGGCGTGGTTTGCCACGGAGGCATTCGCGACCGCAATCCGGCGGTCGCTTCCTAACGTAAACGCGGCAGACGAAGACGATAGCGCCCGGTATTCCGACGACGTCGACCGCCTTGCGTCGCAAGTGCTGTGGCTGGCCGACAACGCCACCGAGAATTGCGGCGGATAACGACTCACGCTGCTACCACGACCATCGTTTCCGGCCCGGTAGGACGAGCAGGGCGCGCCCCACCACGGCCGGCGGT
Source organism: Micromonospora sp. CNB394 (assembly GCF_000374985.1). Classification (NCBI taxonomy): domain Bacteria; kingdom Bacillati; phylum Actinomycetota; class Actinomycetes; order Micromonosporales; family Micromonosporaceae; genus Micromonospora; species Micromonospora sp. CNB394. Next base: position 3,196 of record NZ_KB895826.1, read on the forward strand.
GACTCGCCCTACGGCGCGGCGGTGCGACGGCCGCCGCGCCCCGGCCGGCTGCCGGCCGCCACCCATCGGTCAGCATTCCTGTCGTTCTGCGGCGGTCCTCCGGGCTTTCCGCTGTCCGCGCCTGCCGCCGGGCGTGTTGCGTGGCCGGAGCGGAGCGGGTAGCGGAGTGCAGGCCACGCGCTGGCGGCGGCGCGTGCGGCCCGTTGCGGGCCGCCTTGAGGACGTATCGAAGCCTCGAACGCGGATTACTGCCTCGGCCGAAGCAATCTGTAAGTTCTGACGACTGCTTCGACGGTTCCGCGTGATCGATCAATGCTTTGTTGTTCGACTAGGACCGTACCCACCTCGACGGCGAAGAGGGCTGCAAGCTCCGGGTCTGCGGCGACTTCGCGCCGTGCGGTCGTGGGCAGACGGGCTGTGGTTTCCCCGCCTGCCAATAGGCCGAGGCTTGCATAGGTGCCGCGACCGTGTTCGGTGGTGACGTAGCCATCGGCCCGCAAGGCAGCTATCGCCTGGCGGACTGTGCCGCGGGCTGCCCGGAATTCGGCGGTTAGGGTGCTCTCGGTTGGTAAGAGCGCACCCGGCGGGATTGCGCCCCTTTCGATGCGTTCCCTTAGCTCATCAGCGATGACGCGATAGCGGGGCTGTCCGTAGTGCGGGGTGGGCACGGCTTCACCGTACCTGGCACTTGTCTTACCAAGTGCCAACCAAGCGACCCGTTTCGGCGTATGGACAACTCGTCCACTTGTAGGTACGTTTCCCGGTGTGCGGCCAGGGTGACGGTTCGTATCAGGGGTGGTGCTGCGCCGGCCCTGGTCGCACCTGATGCGCGGCGTCCTGTCGGACCGGTTGCGGTAGCCGCGCGGACAAGTTGGCTCGGCGATACCCGACCCATCTGTGTCGGACGGTGCGCCGTGCCTTCATCCGGGCCGGTGGCCGGCTGCATTCCCCCGTAGCTGGCCACCGGTCCCCGCCTACCTGTGGAGGTGCGATGTCCGGCTCTCATCGTCGGCGCGGTTGGTTCTCGTCCTGGTGGTTCTCAAGGCGTTCGCGGGCTGTTGTCGCAGGCAGCCACGTCTCGCCGATGCGGCGCACGCCAACCAATGCCGCGCCGACGTACTGGTGGGCTGGGGTACCGACGCGGGAGTTGCCTACGTTGCGCTACGCGCCGTTGATGACGCTGGCGCAGTCCTACCGAGGCAATGGTGGGCGGTGGACTCGTTGAGGCGGGCGAACAAGTCGAGCGAGACTACGGGTCACCCGGGCTGGTGCGCGCCGGATCGCTGCGGCCATTTGGTGCCGCCTGTGATGGCTCACATGGCCCGGCGTCATCGAGGACCGATGTTCCGGGTTGGTGACGTCCGATCGAGCGGGGTCGTCGTCACCTATCTCATCGGTGTTGACGCCTTGGCGCCGTTGGTTGCGCTGCACTCGACGTGCCGAGTGGGAAACTGCTGGGCGGAGTTGTCCCTGTCGCAGGTGACCGAACTGATCGAGCATCTGCGCGGCCTGGTGGAGCAGGCTAGCGGTGACCGTGGAGCCAGCGATGAGTGAAGGCAGGCCCATGACCGAGAGCGCCACGCCGTCGGTCCCGTCGGTCGCATGCCCGGGATGGTGCCGAGGTTGCGGACCGAACGACCCGATGCACCGCGGCTTCATCGCCACCATCGGACGGGAGCGGACCGGCTGGGTCAGCCTTCAGCTCCTCATCGACCGGTTCGCGCGTCGGGACCTGGCCGTCAAGCTCGACGCGACCCGCTACGGCGCAACGCAAACAGTGCTCCTCGCGGCCGGGCAGCTCGACCGGCTGATTGACGAGCTGACGCGCGCCCGTGACGTAATGCGAGCGCCGGCCAATCAGGGGAATCGGATGGGGGAGACGCGGTGAACTCCGGCAGCCGTCGGGGCGTCGCCGTTCCTCGTACTTCTGGCCCTGGTCGTGGGCAGCCGCCGCGAGCAGCGGTAACGGTCCCGCCGGTTCCCGAGCGGCCGGCGGGCGGGACCACCTGGCAGACGTTGGAACGTCTAGGGGGTACGGTGACCGGTGTGCACGGCCGGGACTGGCGCCCTCGATACCTGCAACTCGCGGAGGAGTTGCGGGTAAAGATCATGGCCGGAGAGATGGCTCCGGGCACCCTCATGCCGAGCGAGACCGAGTTGGCTGATTCGTCCGGCCTCTCCCGCACCAGCGTCCGCAACGCCATCCGGCAGCTCCGGGAATGGGGCCTGGTCCGGGCCGAGCAGGGTCGGGGAACCTATGTCCGGGCGCCTCGTCAGCGGGTACGCCGTCGCAACAGCGAGCGGTACCAGTGGGAGAAAGACCGGGTCCTGCTCGACGAGGCCGAGCGGTTGAAGACCGGCGCCACGGAGCACGACACCGGCCTGACCGTCGACGACCTGAAGTTCCACGCCGAGTACTCCCGGGTGGAGGCGGACTCGGAGATGGCGGCGGCCTTGCAGGTCGAGCCGGGTACGTCGCTGCTGCGCCGCGTCTACTGGACGTCCTCCCGCCGCGAGAGCGCGCCGCTGACCGTGTCGTACTCCTACCTGCCGTACGAACTGGTGGCCGCGAACCCGGACCTGCTCGACGAGAGCAAGGAACCGTGGCCCGGCGGCACACAGCACCAGCTCTACACGCTCGGCATCGAGCTGGACCGGATCGACGACGAGATCCGCGCGCGTCCGCCGTCGCCGGACGAGGCCGAACTGCTGGACATCGACCCGGGCGTCTCCGTGCTCACCGTGCGGAAGACCTCGGTCGACACCACGGGCCGGGTCGTCGAGGTGGCCGACGTGGTGATGCCGGGCGACCGGACCGAGCTTGTCTATTCCCACAAACTCCAACGGTGGAAAACTTGACGCAGCTCGTCTCTGTCGTCACTCCGGTCCATGCGCCCAGCATCGAGTACCTGGCTGGCGCATACGAGTCGTTGGCCAAGCAGGAGATGCCTACCGGATGGGACTGGCAATGGCTCGTCCAGGAGGACGGACAGACCGGCGCCCTGGTCGACGCGCTGCCGGATGATCCCCGGATCAGTCTCGGCACCGGCCGTCCCGGCGGGCCCGGTGTTGCCCGTACCCTCGCCCTTTCCCGGGTTTCGGGTGACCTCATCAAGGTCCTGGACGCTGACGACCAGCTGACTTCCGGCACGCTCGCCCGGGATATCGCCGCGTTCGACGCGCACCCGCAGATCGGCTGGACCACCTCGCGGGTACTCGATCTGCTGCCCGACGGGTCGACTGCCGGATGGGACAAGGATCCAGCCGGCGGCGTCGTCGACCGCGGTGCGGTCCTGTCGTTCTGGCAAGCCAACGACTACCGGGCATCGGTGCACCCGGCGACGCTGTGCCTGCGGCGGGACCTCGTCTTCGCCCTGGGCGGTTGGATGGCCCTCCCCGCCTCCGAGGACACGGGGCTGCTGCTCGCTGCCAACGCCGTCACCGCCGGCTACTTCACGCGGGAGTACGGACTGCTCTACCGCAAATGGCCCGGCCAGGTCACCAGTCAGGCCGCGCACCGGGAACCGGCCGAGTATCAGGCACGAATGAGGATCATCGAGGCCAGAGCCAACGCCCTGGCCTCGATGCTGCCGAACGGTCTATCGCTCACTCCTCTGGCGTAGCCTCGTGCCCCGGCATGCCGTGGGTACGCCGCCGCTCCTTCATCTCAGCCTCGTAGATGTGCCGCCGTCCGCCGGCTAGCTTCTCCCGCGCGTCCCGCTCGATCTCCTGGAACGCGGCGTAGTAGCCATCATCGAACTCCTCCATGATCTGGAAGGTCCAACGGCCGGGTAGCAGGTTGCGTCCCAACAGCTCGTGCTCGACCCGGTCGGCCGTCTCGTCGTGCCCGGCCTCGCGGAGCAGCTTCACTACCCGGTCGAGGGTGAGATCCGCGCCGCCCACTAGTGCAGCTCCGCGTTGATCCTTGAGGGGTCAGGTTCAGGCGGTTGGGTCGCCGAGGTACAGGCCGCAGGCGCAGTCGATGGCCTCTTCCGGGGTGCCGACGGGTTGGCCGCTGGGCAGGACGGAGTCTTCGTAGCTGTCGCGGCTGGCGAGGTGGATCGCGAAGCCCCACTGGTCGTGGTTGCCGGTGTAGCGCAGTCGGCACAGGGGCCAGACATCGCCGTCTGCGTCGGCGTCGATGTATGCGTACTCGCCGCGGAACCGGACCTTGAGCCCGGTCAGCTGGGGCCAGCGGGCCGTCCGGTGGGTCTGTAGCCGGCGGCCCAGGGCGGTCTTGACGGCGTCGGTTGGTCGGCCCATGGGCTTCATGGTGCCCGACGCGCGCGTGTCGCGTCGTATCCGCCCCACGGGGACTGATCGAATCCTCTCCGCGTGGCCGGATTCTCCCCTCGATCGCCGGCTGCGCGGAGAGGAACCCTGGATGCTCCCGCGTGCCCAGGTCGTGACCGTCGACGCCGAGCAACGCCGCGTGCTGCAAGCGTTGACCCGTTCTCGCACCGCACCGGTGCGCGCTGTGCAGCGAGCCCGGATCGTCCTCGCAGCCGCCGACGGGGCGTCCAACGCCGCCATCGCCCGGCAGTTGTCGATCCGGCAGAACACAGTCCGGACCTGGCGGGGCCGGTTCGCCGCGCACGGTCTCGCCGGGCTGGACGACCGGCTCCGGCCGGGACGTCCCTTGGTCTACGGCCCCGACACCCACCTGCGGATCGTGGCCATGGTCACCAGCCAGACCCCCGAGGCTGACACTGTCTGGTCGCATCGGCTGGTCGCCGAGCACCTGCGCGAGTCTGACGGGATCAGCGCCTCGCAGGTCGGGCGGATCCTGGCCGATCTGGACCTCAAACCCCACCGGATTCGGGGCTGGCTGACCCGCCGTGACGACCCCGCGTTCTTCACCAAGGCCGCCAAGATCTGCGATCTATACCTGCACCAGCCCGACGACTCCGTGGTGATCTGCACCGACGAGAAGACCGCGATCGCCGCCCGCAGCCGCAAACATCCCGACCAGCCCTGCCGGCCAGGGCGCATCGCCCGGCGAGAGTTCGAGTACCTCCGGCACGGCACCGTGTCGATCATCGCCGCGCTCGACGTGCACACCGGCCAGGTCCACACCGACCGCATCGGCCGCAACGACTCCGCCACGTTCATCGATTTCCTGACCCGCCTCGACCAGCGCATCGACCCGATGCTGACCATCCACCTCGTGCTCGACAACGGCTCGTCGCACACCTCGAAAGCCACCAAGAAGTGGCTGCGCGAGCACCCCAGATTCCAGCCGCACTACACCCCGGCCCACGCGTCCTGGCTCGACCAGGCAGAACTGTTCTTCTCGATCCTCACCCGCCGGCTGCTGCGCCGCGGCGAATTCACCTCCAAGCAGGACCTCACCGACCGGATCGAACTGTTCACCGCCGTCTACAACCGCACCGCCAAACCCTTCCGCTGGACCTACGACGGCCGTCCGCTCAAGGCAGCATGAACCCCTCAAGGATCAACGCGGAGCTGCACTAGTTGGTGCGCCGAGTACAGGTGGCCCCGTACGCGGTGGACCGCCTCTAACGCCTTGCTGAGTTCGCCTAGAGCTTCGACGGTCGTGTCATCCATGCCGGTTGGGCGTAACCGGCTCTCTCGCATGTCTTTCTCCATGCTCGCATCCATAGCGCCATAGCTACCCGGCGGCAAAGGCAATAACCCGCTGTTTTGGCGGCAGCTTAGTGCAGTGCGGGCCACAGGCTGATCACTAGAAGCAGGACGTATACGACGATGACGACGCGCACGTTGAGCGAAAAGCTAACCGAGAGCACGGACCTCTCCATCCTGGTGATTTGTCGCCACTTGCGACTTCCAGAAAGTACAACCTAAGGGCGATTAGCGCAAGGATTCATTTTAAGTCTCCGTCACATGGTATTGCACTTATGACGTATGTACCCCCCATTCGTTACCGGCTCGCGCAAATGCAATACACGTCGGCTTGCATTTATGCGGCTGCGGTTCTGGCGGGGCAAATAGTAAATAGGGGTGATGCTGGTCATGGATGTCCCAGCCCCAGGTTGTTGACTTGTCTGCCAAGTGCCGTCTACCTTGGAGCCTCAGCTTGGCAGACATGCCAACAACTTGGAGGTTGGGCGATGGCTCTGCGTGGCGGTACGAGGTTCGCCGTGCGTTGTGAGGACGTGTTCCCGGCGGGATGCGCCCTGGTCCCCGAGTCCCTCGGTGAGGTCGAGGACTACGACGAGAAGACCGGCCGGCGTAGCCCGGCGAAAGACAAGCTGACCGGCCAGCGGGTGTGGCAGGTCCGCGTGATGGACCTGGACCCGGAGCTCGGCAAGCGCTCCAGGGAGACCACGGTCAAGATCTCCGCCGACTACCAGCCGGTCCCGCCCACGGGCGCCCCGTTCGAGGCGGTGGAGTTCGAGGGCATGACGGTCACGCCGTACGTGTCGAACAACAACCGGATGGCGTACTCGCTGCGGGCGACCGGCATGCGCGCCCCGGCGGGCGTGGCCAAGAAGGCGGCGGCGTAGCCGCATCAGGTGGGGGCGGGGCTGTCAGGTCTTGGCGGACGGCAGCCCCGCCCTCTGTCTCTTCCCCCTGCTCTGTCGAGAGAGGTAGTGACGTGTCCAAGCGTAGGTGTTCGCCTGCCCCGGCTCAGCCTCGGTGCGGCGTGTGTCAGTCCCGGTTCGACCCGGCCGGCGGTGCGGCTGCCCGCTGCCCGCTCTGCGTCGGACAGCTCGTTGTTCCGTTCCCTCCGGTCCGGGACTCGTCTGGTCGGTTCGTGTCGCTGCGGGCTGCGCGATGATGCGCCGGCCGCGTGGCGAGGTGGTGTTGACGACCGTCGGGGATCTGCTGGTGATCCGGCCGAAGCGGTTCGTCCTGCCGATGTGGGCTTCCGTGCTCGTCCAGGTGCTGCGCTGGCTAGGCCGGGGCTGCTGGTGGTGCCTGCGCCACCCGGTCACCGTCGGCCTGGTCGTGCTCGCCGTCGTCCTCTACGCCGACTACGGCTGGGCGGGCCTGGTCGTGCCGCTGGTCCTGGCGTCGGCGGCGTCGGCCGTGTGGCGGTGGCGGGACGAAGCGTCCTGGTGGCGGTGGTGCGCCGGGCCGCTGCTCGGCCGGTTCCGTCAGCTCTTCATCTACCGGCGGGCGTGGCGCGAGGCCATGACCCTGTGCGGCCTGGCCGAGACGTACGACCGTCGCGCCGTCCTACCCGAGCTGCTGCGCGTGCGTTCGGATCAGGCCCTCGATGTGCTGACCATCCGCATGGTCCGCGGGCAGACCCCGGCCGACTTCCAACGGGTCACAGCGAACCTCGCGTACGCCTTCGGTCGGCGGCACGCCCGGGTCTACTCCGATCGACCCGACGACCCGACGACCCGACGACCCGTACCGGCTACTGGGCGCTGCTGCTGGGGTGGGTGGACCGGGTGCGGTTCCGGGACCGGCCGACTGTGGTCTACCTGGTCCTCGTCCGCACCGACGCCCTGCGGCCGGTGGTGGCGCCGTTTGACGCCCCGGCCGTACCGGACCTCACCGCTCTGCCGCTGGCGCGGCGGGAAGACCTGGGCACCTGGTCCCTGCACCTGCTCGCCACACATGTTCTCATCGGCGGGGCCACCCGGTCTGGCAAGGGCTCGGTGCTCTGGTCGCTGGTTCGCTCGCTGGCCGGCGGCATCACCTCGGGCCTGGTCCGGCTCTGGGTGATCGACCCAAAGGGCGGGATGGAGTTCGCCATGGGCCGGCCGCTGTTCGCCCGGTTCGCCTGCAAGTCGTTCGAGGCCATGGCCGACCTCCTTGACGAGGCCGTGACGGTCATGCGGGAGAGGCAAACCCGCCTCGCCGGCAGGGTCCGCGTGCACACCCCGACCGAGGCTGACCCCCTGGTCGTGGTCGTCATCGACGAGATGGCTGCGCTGACCGCGTACCTGCAAGACGCCGAGCTGCGCAAGCGCATCGCCGGCTCGCTCGGGCTGCTGCTGTCGCAGGGTGCCGGGGTCGGCGTCCTGGTGGTGGCCGCGTTGCAGGACCCCCGCAAGGAGGTGCTGCCGTTCCGGGACCTGTTCCCGACCCGCATCGCGCTCGGCCTGACCGAGGCGGCTCAGGTCGACCTCGTGTTGGGCGACGGTGCCCGCAACCGGGGTGCCCTGGCCGACCAGATGCCCCGATGGGCCAAGGGCGTCGGGTACGTGATCCTCGACGGCACCCCGGAACCGATGCGGGTCCGCTTCTCGTACGTCACCGACGACCACATCCGGGAACTGGCCCAGCAGTACGCGGCCCCGGCCGACGCGGCGGACATCCTTGCCCAGGTCCGTCGCGAGTCGACGCCGGAACCGGTCCGGCCGGCCCTTCCCCGGCAGCGTCGCGGGCCACTGCTGCCGGACGCATTGCGCGACATCCTCGACGCCGACGGGGGTGAGTCGCGGTGACCGCCCCGACCTTCTACCGGCTCCGCGCGCCGAACCCGGACGGCGCGAGCAGCACGGCGGTGTCCGTCCGCGTCGACCCCGACCGGCCCGACCCGTACCCGGTCTATCTCGCCGTCGGCGGTGGCCGGCGCCGCATGCACCTGACCCCCGACGAGGCGTGGGCGCTGTGGCGCTGCCTCTCCGAAGCGGTCGCCTCCCTCGGCGAACCGCCCGACCACATCCGTACTCGCGTCACCCCGGACCGGAGGTAGCCCCGATGTCCCTCAAGCGCTTCTTCCTCGGCACCCACCGCATCAAGCCGCTGAACATCGACCTGGATGGCTCCCCGGACCGGCTTGCCGCCGCCCTGCACGGCCTGGCGCACATGGTCCGCCGCCGGGACGACCTCGACGGGCAGCGCATCCGCATCACCGTCACCATCCGCATTCCGGAGGGCGACTTCGAATGATCCGCCACCGAGCCGAGTCCGGCATCCGGGTGCTGATCCTGCTCGCCATCGGGATCATGGCCGGTGCCGCCGCCTTCACCCACGTCCACGACCTGACCGTGGCCCATGGGCAGCCCGACTGGATCGGCTGGGCCAACGCGGTAGCGGTCGAGCTGATGGCGATCTACCTCGGCCTGGAGATCCGCGCCCGCCGTCGTGCCGGTCGCCCGGTCGGCCTTGTCGGCGTGCTCCTGGTCGCGTTCGCCCTGCTCTCCCTCGCCGCCCAGGTCGCGGAAGCCGAACCGTCCGTGTGGGGCTGGATCGTGGCCGCCGTGCCGTCGCTGGCGTTCCTCGCCCTGGTCAAGGTCGTCCTGTCCAGCGCACCCGCCCCGGCACCCGAACCGGATCAACCGCCGGTCGACTGGACCTACGAGGTTCCCGAACAGGTCGCCACCGAGCCCGAGCCCCAGCAGCCGACCGCGCCCGCTCCGGCGGTCCGCCCGGCACCGGCCGCGGTGCTGCCTCCGCTGGGCGTCGTCCAGCCCAACCGACCCCAGGTCGTCGGGATCATCCGATGACCGCTCCCACCCTGCCCGGCCTCGCTCCCGCTGCCCCGACCCCGGTTGCTCCTCGGCCGGGGTCGCGGGCGGCCCGCATGGCGCTGCCCCGCTCGGTCGACGTGCTCAAGGAGATCGCCGCCGAGTACGGCGTCTGCGTGCGCCCTCTCGCCATGCGTCGCACCGACCTCGACACCGGCCTGACCGAGGTCATCGACCTGCCCTGCGGCGCGACCCGCGAGGACAAGTGCGCGCCCTGCGCGAAGAAGAACCGCCGGCTACGCCAGGCCCAGATCCGGGAGGGCTGGCACCGCGACGACGAACCCCTACCCGGCCCGGAACCCGCGACCGAGGCGCAGAAGTCCCTGATCCTGTTCCGCGCACACCTGGAGTTCTCCCGCGACGAGGCCGTACGCGCCGCCGAGTGGGACCAGGTGACCGACCTCGACGAGGCGATCCGCGAGGTAGAGGAAGCCATCGCCGCGGAGGGCCTGCGCGGGCGCGTCGGGCCATCCCACGCCACCGGCGACGAGGACTCCGACGACGAGCCCGGCCGCCGGCGCAAGCGCTCCACCAAGCGACGCCAGGACGCCCCCGAGCTACCTCGGCGCAAGGTCGAGCGGCGCACCGTCGGCAAGACCTACACCGCTCCGGACGGCGCGACGTTCCGGCCGTCGATGTGGCTGACGCTCACCCTCGACTCGTACGGCCCGGTCCGCCCCGACGGCACCCCGCTCAACCCCGACCGGTACGACTACCGCCGCGCCGCCTGGGACGCCGTCCACTTCCCGCGTCTGCTCGACCGGTTCTGGCAGAACCTGCGCCGCTGTGAGGGCTGGAACGTCCAGTACGCCGGCTGCGTCGAGCCGCAACGCCGACTCGCCCCACACGCCCACTTCGCCATCCGGGGCACCATCCCCCGCGACGTCCTGCGCACCGTCGCGGCGGCTACCTATCACCAGGTGTGGTGGCCGGCGGTCGATGTCCAGCGCTACACCCTCGACCGGCTTCCCGTCTGGGACGAGCAGGCGGCGGCGTGGGTCGACCCGGACACCCGGCAGCCGCTGACCACCTGGACGGAAGCCCTCGACGCTATCGACGACGACCCGGACGCCGAACCGGTGCACGTGGTTCGCTTCGGCGCCCAGGTCGACGCCCGCGGCGTCATGCCCGGCACTGCCGACGCCGAACGGACCATCCGGTACGTCACGAAATACATCACCAAGCACACCGGCGACGTCCACAAGGCGACCACTGACCGGCAGCGCAAGCACCTCGACCGGCTCTGGCAGCAGCTCCAGGTCACCCCCTGCACCGAGCGGTGCGCCAACTGGCTGCTCTACGGCGTCCAGCCCAAGAAGGCACACGCCAAGCTCAAGCCCGGCCGCTGCAAGGGCAAGGTCCACCAGCGCGACACTCTCGGCATCGGCGGCCGGCGCATCCTCATCTCCCGCGACTGGTCCGGCAAGACCCTCGCCGACCACAAGCACGACGTACGGGCCTGGGTGCGGGCACTGCTCGGCGCAACTACCGACAGCGCCACGGCCGGGCAGCTCGTCGACGACCAGGGCGCCACCGCCGAACGGGTCCGGCACGCCTGGGAACTCGCCCGACCCGACGACCCCGACGTGGGACCGCTGGCCCACCGGCTCATGCGCTCCATCAGTGAGCGCGCCCGCTGGCGGTCGGAACTGCTCGCCGCCAAGGACCGGGCAGCGCAGGGGTCCGCAGATCTTTCGGCAACTCAGCACAGCGCACAGCACAACGGGGAGGAGACGCAGTGAACGAGGAGTTGTTGACGGTGCCGGAAGTGCTCGCCGAACTGCGCGTACCGCGCTCGACCTGGTTCTACTGGCGGCAGACCGGCAAGGGGCCACGGGTTATCAAGCTCCCGAACGGGCAGCTTCGGGTCCGCCGGTCGGCGCTCGGTCGGTGGCTCGGTGAGCTGGAGCAGGACGCGGCATGAAGAGCTATGAGGTCCAGATCTGGGAGATCGGCAAGCGTGCCGACCGGAAGGCTCGGCCATGGCGGGTCCGCTGGGCGGTGAGCGGCCATCGCTTCGAGGAGATGTTCCGTACCAAGGCCCTGGCGCACTCGTTCCGCGCCGAGCTGGTCCAGGCGGCCAACGCGGGGGAGCCCTTCGACCCGGCCACCGGCCGCCCGGTCTCCGAGGCCAGAACCAGGAACACCACCACCTGGTACGCGCACAGCCGCGCGTACGTCGAGATGAAGTGGCCCCGGGCGGCGGCCAAGACCCGGCGGTCGATCGTCGAGGCGCTGACCTCCATCACGGTGACCCTGACCCGCCCGGCCAAGCGGGGCAGACCGGCTGACGCCCTGCTCCGCGAGGCGCTGTACCTCTACGGCCTCAACCCGCGCCGCTGGTCCGATGAGATCCCCACCGAGCACGCGGCGGCCCTCGCCTGGCTGGAAACCGCGTCCCTGCCGGTCGTCGAGCTGGACTCACCCGCGATGGTCCGCCGCGTCTTGGACAGCCTCTGCGTACGCCTCGACGGCAAGCCCGCGGCTGCCTCCACAGTCCAAAGGAAGCGAGCCACCTTCTACAACGTGCTCGGGTACGCCGTCGAGCTGGAGCTGATCGACTCCAACCCGGTCGATCGGGTGCAGTGGACCGCCCCCGAGGTGGCGCAGTCCATCGACCGGCGGGTAGTGGCGAACCCGGCCCAGGTCGCCACGCTGCTGGAGGCGGTGAAATCTCTCGGCAAACGCGCCGACAAGGTCACGGCGTTCTTCGGCTGCCTCTACTACGCGGGCATGCGGCCCTCGGAAGCGGCCGACCTGCGGCGGGAAGACTGCGACCTGTCGGGTCGGTGTGCCGACTGCGGCGCGGACTTCGACGACCTGGCGGCGGTCAAGCCATCCCGGTTCTGCGACCACGAGAAGATCGAATATCGCTGGGGCCGCCTGGTGCTCGCCGGCACCTCCCCGCGCGCAGGCTCCCACTGGACGGACGACGGCGGCTCCCACGAGCGGCGCGGACTCAAGCACCGAGGGCGGGCCGAGACTCGGACCGTCCCGATCCCGCCCCGGCTCGTCGAGCTGCTGTGCGCACACGTCGAGAATCACGGCGTCGGCCCGGATGGTCGCTTCTTCCGGGGCCTGCACGGCGGGCCGCTCTCCGAGTCGGTCTACGACCGGTGGTGGAAGCTCGCCCGGGAGAAGGCTCTGACGGACTCGCAGGTCGCCTCGCCGCTCGTCCGCCGGCCCTACGACCTGCGGCACGCGGCGGCCTCGCTCTGGCTGAATGCCGGCGTCCCGCCGACCGAGGTCGCCCGGCGCCTGGGCCACGGAGTCGCTGTCCTGCTTCGCGTCTACGCCAACTGCATCGACGGCGGAGACGACACCATGAACGACAAGATCGGCGACGCCCTCGGATGACTGGCGGGGTATGGCTCTGGGGTGGCGGGCGAGAATGCATAGGTGATTTACGAATTCATGTTCAACCTGGCGGTAGTGGTGGCGCTGGGCCTGGTCGCCGTGTTCGCAGTGGTACGCCTGGCCATGTGGTTCTTGCGGGCGATGAGACGAGGTGCGGCCTCGCTGCCGGGGGCGCTCAAGTCACTGACGGTCGAGCCGCCGCAGGGACGGGCCTTCAACGACTCCCGCGACGTGTGGCCGATGCCGAAGGACGAATAAGGCGCGTTACATGTGGGCGTGGGCGTGGGCGTGGGCGTGGGCAGATGGTGGGCGACAGAGCAGCAGCATCCGACTGATGAGAAAGAAGCAGCAGCTCAGGCCGCTTGCCAACGGCAAGAGCGCGGACGCCCTGTAAATCCGTCGCGAAAGCTACAGAGGTTCGAATCCTCTACCCGCCACCAGGTGCACAAAGAGGCCCCTGACCAGCGAGAACGCCGGTCAGGGGCCTCTTTCGCGAGTCTCACTCAGTCCCGCTTTTGCCCGCTCGATCTCGCTGGCTGTGTCACATGCGTGTCACCGAGATCAAGCCGATCCGGCGTCCCTCTCACGGCTCCGATGACCATGGTGAGACCGGTGAACATTCCCGGTAGGGCGGGAGAGTCCCGATGCCGAGCGACGCGGTGGGCAGCGATCCGTCCTGGGGCAGCCGGATCCGCCGCCTGAATTGATCCGGGCCTGACCGCCGCCGTCGGCGCCCGCCGGAAAGTGGTCGGCGGCTCCAGCGTGGGTTGTTAGGGTCGCTCGGTGCCGCGGTCGTCGACGGCCGCCATCCGCCAGCCCAGCCTGTTCAGGAGTCACACCGAGTGCAACTGACCTGCCCGCCATCGATCCGCGACGGCGACATCGTGATCCGGCCGCACAAGCCTGCGGACCTGGACGCCTTCGCGCGCTTCCTGACCGACCCCGACGCCACCCGGTACATGGCGTTCACCCCAGAGCAGAAGTCCGCCGAGGGCGCGCGGGCCATGCTCGACTACGTCATCTCGTCGTACGGCACCGAAGACGAGGTCCTGTCCCTGACCATCGCCGACGCTTCCGACGACAGCTATGTCGGTTCGGTGGGTGCCGCCCCGACGGAGGCTCCCGGCGTCGTCGAGATCTACTTCACCGTCCTACCGGGCCGGCAGAGCCGGGGAGTGGCGACCCGGGCGGCGACCCTGCTGTTGGACCACCTTGTCGCCCAGCCCGGCGTCCGGGAAATCCGCGCCGACGCCGTTCGGGACAACCACCCGTCCATCCGGGTGCTGCAGAAGCTGGGCTTCCAGTCGGTTGGTCGGATCGACCGACAGGCAGCCGAAGGGGACCTCGCGCACGTGGCGATGTCAGGAGTTCGCCAGACCCTGGACCCTGAGCGGTGGCGGGCCGCTCGTCGCCGGTCCGGTGGCTGACCCGGTCGGTACGCGGGCCTAACTTGATCTTCAACCGCCTGAGGTCCTGCGGGGACCCCGGCCGATCACGGAAGCAGCCCCTTGGCTGATGATCTTCTTGTCTATAGGTGCTGACTGATCCCAGCAGAGGGTGCGAGCGCCCGGAGCTGGCGGTGTGCGGGCGCGGAACTCGTCAGTAGCAGCGCGGCCGGTCCGGCGAGCGCTTCCTCCGGCGAACAGGCCGGCCGGGGACGCCGGGCCTACTGAGGGGTTCGCGCGTGAATGAGGGAATCGTCCTCTGGCGTTCATGACACAGACAGGTATGGTGGTCAATGGCCGCGGGTCCGGTGGCGTGCCGCCGGGGCGGATCGGCCAGGCGGAGCCGGCCGGGCCATTCAGGGCTGGCGGTGTGGGTTTCGCGTGACTTGATCCCCTTCGTGGGTGAAGGCAGGAATCCGCAGTGGACGAAGCGGCTGAACTCCCTGCACCCCCGTGACCTGGCTGCGTGTCGTGGTCGGCCGGGCCGAACGGCGGAACCTGACAGCTACTCGGGCTGGGCGGCTCCTCTTCGCTTTTCTGCCCCCCGGCGTTGTGGCACGATCGGGAAACCTTCACCGTCCCTCTGTGGCAATCTCCCGACAGGAGCAATCATGTCTGGTCGAACGCTGGGCCGCCTGTTCGGCTCGCTCCTCGTGCTCGCCGCCGTCGCAGGCGCCTTCGGCGTCATTCCCGGCACCGGTGGCGCGCAACTCGGCGACATCGTCTGGACGATGGGCACCCTGCGCTGAATCATCGAGCCGTCCGCCCCCCGGCGGACGGCGTCTCGGGTAGGAGGGGCATGGCAGGCCAGGGCCGACCTCGCAGGTCGACGGAACGTGCCTGGCTCGTCACCGCCCCTCTGGCGCTGCTGGCGGTGGTCTTCGGCACCTGCGTCGCGCTGGTTGCCGATCAGCCGTTCGGCAAGTGGCCGCTCGCCTTCGTGTTCTTCGTCGTCATGGCGGGGACCAGCTTCGCTGCGCTAAACGTCTACGTCCGGCGCCAGTCGGTGGGCGTGACGCTGACCGAGGTGCCACTCATCGTGGCGCTCTACTTCCTGCCCCCGTTGACTGTCGTCCTGATCTACACACTCTCGGTGCTGGTCTGGAGCGTCTCGCACCGCTTCGGCGCGGCGAAGCTCTGGTTCAACGTCGCCAAGGCCGCCGCCGCGACCTCGCTGGCCAGTCTCGTCCTCCTGGCGCTGCCACCGCTGCGCAACGTCGGCCCGGTGACGTGGGGCTCGCTGTTCCTCGCCGTCTGCGTGGTCACGTTGGTCAGCCTCGTGAGCGTGGTCGGTGTGCACGTGCTGCTCCAGGGCTGGCCGGCCGGGCGGGACGCGCTGCGCAGCATGCCGACCGCTCTGCTCACCGCCGCCATCAACGCGGCGATCGGCCTGCTCGTCCTGATCGCCCTGCGGACGACGTGGTGGTCGGCCCTGCTGCTCACCGCCCTCTTCAGCGGCCTGGTCCTGGTCTACCATTCCTACTCCCAGTTCTTCCGCCAGCATCGGACGCTGGCCGGGATGTACGAGCTCACCCGGCTTCTCGCCTCCGGCACCGAGCGGTCGCTCGCCGACATCCTGCTCGACCGGGTACGCGCGCTGATGCAGGCCGAGTACGCGACGCTCTGGCTGCCCGCCCAGGGCCGGCATCCCGAGGTGCTGCTCACCGCCCGGGTGGACACCCCCGGCCTGCTGGACCTGGCGCCGACCCCGGCGAGCCTGCGGCAGCAGGTACGCAAGAAGGGTCGCACCCTCTCGTTCGGCCGCTGGCTCGGCGGCGATCCCGCGTTGCGGCAGACCGCGGGGGAGGAGCGGGTAAAGGACGCCATCGTCGTGCCGCTGCGTTCCGGTCAGGCCGTGATCGGCACGCTCGAGGTGACCAACCGGCTCAGCGACATCGGTCACTTCGCTCCCGGCGACATCCCCGTCTTCGAGACGGTGGCCGCGCACGCCGCGGTGGCGCTGGAGAACTCCCGCCTGGTCGACCGGCTGCGACACGACGCCGAGCACGACGTGCTCACCGGGCTGCCCAACCGGCGGCGCCTCACCTCGTCGGTGGCGGAGGCGGTCAAGATCCGCGCCCCGGGCGAGGTGGTGGCGCTGCTGCTCTTCGACGTCGACCGGCTCCGCCAGGTGAACGAGTCGCTGGGCCACGCCGCGGGTGACAAGGTGCTGGTCGAGGTGGCCGAGCGGCTGCGCGCCTGCGCGCCCTCCTCGGCGCTCGTCGGCCGCGCCGGCGGTGACGAGTTCCTGGTCACGCTCCGGTTGGAGAGCGCCGAGGCGGCCCTGGAGCTGGCGAACCAGATCCGGGAGCAGATCCGCGACGAGATGGTCTTCGACGCGCTCACCCTGGACGTGGACACGGTCGTCGGGGTGGCCGTCCACCCGGACCACGGCAGCGACGCGGTGGCGCTGCTGCAACGCGTCGACCTGGCGGCCACCGCGGCGAAGTCGGTACCGGGCAGCATCCAGCTCTACAGTCCGGCGCTGGAATCACGGTCGATGCGCCGGCTCGGCCTCGCCGGTGACCTGCAACGGGCGCTCGACGAGGGCGAGCTGGAGGTCTACTTCCAGCCCAAGGTCACGCTGCGGGACCGCCGCCTGGTGGGCGTGGAGTGCCTGGCCCGGTGGGAGCACCCGGCGCACGGCACTGTCGCGCCGGACGACTTCGTGGCGGTGGCCGAGCACACCGGTCAGCTCGGTCGGCTCACCGAGTTCGTGCTCCGGGAGAGCCTGCGGCGCAGCCGCGACTGGAGCCACGGCGAACAGCCGCTGTCCGTCGCGGTCAACCTCGCCGCGCGTACGCTCACCGACCAGCGCTTCCCCGCGCTGGTACGCGATCTGCTGGCCGAGTACGGCGTACCGCCGCAGCGGCTGACGCTGGAGGTCACCGAGGCGGGTGTCCTGGACGGCACCGAACGTCCCATACCAACCCTGCGCAGCCTCCGTGACCTGGGTGTCCGGCTCTCGGTGGACGACTTCGGCACGGGGAACTCGTCCCTGGCGCAACTTCGCCGGCTGCCGGTGCACGAGGTGAAGGTGGACCGGTCGTTCGTGCAGGGCATGGCGACCGATCCGGGCGACCTGGCGATCGTCAACGCGGTGGTGACGCTGTCCCAGCAGTTCGGCCTCGCGGTGGTGGCCGAGGGCGTGGAGAGCGAGCTGACGCTGGAGCTGCTCCAGGACATCGGTTGTGAGATCGGCCAGGGTTTCCTGTTCAGCCGCCCGCTGCCGTACGAGCGGCTGGAGGCGTGGTTCGGCGCCCAGGTCGACCCGGAGACGGTGGTCGCGGGGGAGCTGCCGCGCCTGCGAGTTGTGCCCTGACCAGGGCTGACACACGCCTGGGGGATCCGATTTCACCTGCACGACGCGGTCGTGTACTGTTTCCCCTGCGCGACACCCCCCGGGGTGATCGAGCAGGCCCCCTTAGCTCAGTCGGCAGAGCGTCTCCATGGTAAGGAGAAGGTCTACGGTTCGATTCCGTAAGGGGGCTCAGAGGGTCCGGCTGGACCCGCCACGGCGGTGTAGCTCAGATGGCAGAGCAAGCGGCTCATAATCGCTGTGTCGCCGGTTCAAGTCCGGCCACCGCTACTCTCGTCCTCCGGGCCAGCCCGGTGGCCGGTGGGTTGGGCGCCGCAGGCGCCCACTTTGCATGTCCGCGTCGTCAGCGCGTACGCTGACACGCCGTAGTTGTTATCCGTGAGCGAGGAAGGCACTCCGCCGTGGCGAAGGCGACCGATGTCCGGCCGAAGATCACTTTGGCGTGTGTGGAGTGCAAGGAGCGCAACTACATCACGCGCAAGAACCGCCGTAACGACCCGGACCGCGTCGAGCTGAAGAAGTTCTGCCCCCGGGACGGCAAGCACACCGTCCACCGCGAGACCCGCTGATCGCGGCCGGCGCAGCCGGCTCGCAGCAGCTTCTCGAACGCCGATCCACCTGACGGGTGGCCTCCGGGCCGCCCGACCGGGCGGATCGGCGTTCGTGTTTTCCGTGTAGGTTCGGCGACATGTCCCTGGACCCGTCCTTCGTCGGCCGGACGTACCCGCCGACCGCCCCCTATCAGGTGGGCCGAGAAAAGATCCGCGAGTTCGCCACCGCCGTCGGCGCGACCGACCCGGCTCACCACGACCCGGAGGCGGCCCGGGCGCTCGGCCACCCCGACGTGGTGGCGCCGCCGACGTTCCCGGTGGCCGTCACGATGGCGGCCAGCCGGCAGATCGTCGAGGATCCGGCGCTCGGCGTCGACTACAGCCGTGTGGTGCACGGCGACCAGCGGTTCGCGTACACCCGGCCGGTGGTGGCCGGGGACGAGTTGGTGTGCGTGAGCACCATCGAGGAGGTCACCACCCGGGGCGGGCACGGCTTCCTGACCACCCGCACGGACGTGCGCACTGTGGACGGTGAGCCGGTGGTCGCCGTGTGGTCCAAGATCGTCGTACGCGG
The DNA here is from genome assembly GCF_000374985.1 of Micromonospora sp. CNB394. NCBI lineage: Bacteria > Bacillati > Actinomycetota > Actinomycetes > Micromonosporales > Micromonosporaceae > Micromonospora > Micromonospora sp. CNB394. The sequence goes on from NZ_KB895826.1 coordinate 21,855, forward strand.
GGAGGCCTGAGGACATGGAGCTGCCCACCCAGACGTACCGGGTGACCCGCGCGGACCTGGTCCGCTACGCGGGCGCCTCGGGCGACTTCAACCGGATCCACTGGAGCGACCGCACCGCCACCGCCGTCGGGCTGCCGGGCGTCATCGCCCACGGCATGTTCACCATGGCGCTAGTCGGCCGGGCGGTGGCCGGCTGGGCCGGCGCGCCGGACGCGGTGGTCGACTTCGGCGTCCGGTTCACCCGCCCGGTGGTCGTTCCGGATACCGACGAGGGCACCGAGATCGAGGTGTCGGCGGTGGTCAAGGAGGTCACCGAAGAGGGCCTGACCAGGCTCGACATCACCGCCACCTGCCAGGGTGAAAAGGTGCTGTCGCAGGCTCGGGCACTGATCCGTACGACGCGCTGAGGGTCCGCCCGACGCGCGAGGGGCAGACCGGTTGGGAAAGTCGCACGACTACCCGTACACTGGTCCGCCGTGGGGCAAGTGACCCCCGCTCGGCACAACGTGTCCGGGTGGAGGTGAGTTGCCGCACAGGGGTGTAGCTCAATTGGCAGAGCAGCGGTCTCCAAAACCGCAGGCTGCAGGTTCAAGTCCTGTCACCCCTGCGCCTCAGGCCTGACCGTTCCGTGGGTCGCGCCGCCCTCACCGGTGGCGTCCGGCCCGTGGTGGTGGCATCGGTGGGGTGGTTCCGAGGCGTTCGGGCCCTCCCGGCCGGTCCGCCGGCCGCGGCCCGTCGCGGGACGGTTGGTCCGGCCGGCGTGACCAACACGCCGCGCACGCCGCCCGGCGTGCGACCCCATACCCGCACGGAGGGCGAAGTGGCCGAGAGCAAGCGCCGCGGCGAGGACGACGGCGACGAGCGTCTGGACGACGACGCGACCGTTGACGGCGTGGCCGACGACGACGCCACCGACGCGGACGAGCCGGTCTCGCGGGGCGGCACCGCGACCCGTGCGCGGGCGCAGGCCGAGCCGGCCGAGGGCCGGAAGACCCGCAAGGACGCCGAGCGGATCGGGCTGTTCGCCCGCATCGCGCGGTTCTTCCGCGAGGTCGTGGCAGAGCTGCGTAAGGTCATCTGGCCGACCCGCAAGGAGCTGCTGACCTACACGGCCGTGGTGGTCACCTTCGTCGCGGTGATGCTGGCGATCGTGGCCGGCCTGGACTACGGCTTCGCCAAGGCGGTGCTGTGGGTCTTCGGCGAGCCCAGCTGACCTGCGGACAGCGATACTGACGGAAGTGAGCGAGCGTGCCTGAGTACGACGAGACCGCCGGAACCCCGGACGAGCAGTCCACGGTGGCGACGGCGGCCAACAACGAGTCGGTCGAGGCCGCCAGCGAGCCGGAGTTCCCGACCACCGAGCTGGCCCCGGACGAGGACTTCGACCCGGTCGCCGAGCTGCGCCAGAAGCTGCGCTACGCGCCCGGCGACTGGTACGTGGTGCACTCGTACGCCGGCTACGAGAACAAGGTCAAGACCAACCTCGAGACCCGGATCACCTCCCTCGACATGGAGGACTTCATCTACCAGGTCGAGGTGCCGACCCGGGAAGAGGTCGAGGTCAAGAACGGCAAGCGGTCGCAGGTCCAGGCGAAGGTCTTCCCGGGCTACATCCTGGTCCGGATGGAGCTGACCGCCGAGTCCTACTCCTGCGTCCGGAACACCCCGGGGGTCACCGGGTTCGTCGGCGCGACCGACCGGGCCGACCGGCCGGCGCCGCTGAGCCTCGACGAGGTGCTCAAGTGGCTGGCCCCGGCGGTCGAGACCGAGCAGAAGAAGGCCAAGCCCGAGGTCAAGGTCCTCGACTTCGAGGTCGGCGACTCGGTCACCGTCACCGACGGGGCGTTCGCGTCGCTGCCGGCGACGATCAGCGAGATCAACGCCGACCAGCAGAAGCTCAAGGTGCTGGTGTCGATCTTCGGCCGGGAGACGCCGGTCGAGCTGAACTTCAACCAGGTCGCCAAGATCTGACGTACGTCGGCACCGGCGGTCACCCTGGAAAGGGTGGCCGCCGGTGCGGCGTTTCGACGACCGCCGACCTCGCCGATAAACCCGGTAGAGGTTTGCGCTACCCTAGAACGTCGGCTGTCCGCACCGTGCTGACCGTGCGCGCCCGCGGACCGGCGAGAATCCCAGTTCCAAGCCCCAGGAAGAGACATGCCTCCGAAGAAGAAGCTCGTCAAGACGTTCACGCTTCAGCTGCCGGCGGGCCAGGCCACCCCGGCGCCGCCGGTCGGCCCCGCGCTCGGCCAGCACGGCGTGAACATCATGGAGTTCTGCAAGTCCTACAACGCGCAGACCGAGTCCCAGCGGGGCGACATCGTCCCCGCCGAGATCAGCGTCTACGAGGACCGCACGTTCACCTTCGTGCTGAAGACCCCGCCCGCCGCCCGGCTGCTGATCAAGGCCGCCGGCGTGCCGAAGGGCTCGGGCGTCCCGCACAAGGAGAAGGTCGGCTCGGTCACCCGCGCCCAGCTGCGTGAGATCGCCGAGAAGAAGATGGCGGACCTCAACGCCAACGACATCGACCAGGCTGAGAAGATCATCGCCGGCACCGCCCGGTCGATGGGCCTGACCGTCGCCGACTGATCTCGCTTCACCGCTCCACCCGATCTTTCTGTTAGTGGGAGGGCCGCGAACGCCGCGCGCCCGCCAGAGACCACAGGAGTCACCAGAAATGCAGCGCAGCAAGAGCTACCGCAAGGCCGCCGAGGTCATCGACCGGTCGAAGCTCTACACCCCGGTCGAGGCCGTCAAGCTGGCCAAGGAGACCACAAACGTCAAGTTCGACGCCACGGTCGAGGTCGCGATGCGCCTCGGCGTCGACCCCCGCAAGGCGGACCAGATGGTCCGTGGCACGGTCAACCTGCCGCACGGCACCGGTAAGACCGCCCGCGTGATCGTCTTCGCCGCCGGCGCGAAGGCCGAGGAAGCCGTCGCCGCGGGTGCGGACGAGGTGGGCACCGACGAGCTGGTCGCCCGAATCCAGGGCGGTTGGCTGGACTTCGACGCGGCGATCGCCACGCCCGACCAGATGGCCAAGATCGGCCGGATCGCGCGGATCCTGGGCCCGCGCGGTCTGATGCCGAACCCGAAGACCGGCACCGTGACCATGGACGTCACCAAGGCCGTCTCGGACATCAAGGGCGGGAAGATCACCTTCCGGGTGGACAAGCACTCCAACCTGCACCTGATCATCGGCAAGTCCTCCTTCTCGGAGAACCAGCTGGTGGACAACTACGCTGCGGTGCTGGACGAGGTGCTGCGGGCCAAGCCGTCCGCGGCCAAGGGCACCTACCTCAAGAAGGTCACCCTCACCACCACCATGGGTCCGGGCGTCCCGGTCGACCCGAAGGTCGTGAAGAACTTCCAGGAGGACTCGGCCGAGGGCTGAGCACGCGTACTCCCGGACGGGGCCCCGCCACCACGCTGTGGCGGGGCCCCGTCCGTTCGTCAGGTGGGCGGAGCGACTGGGCCTGACCCGTGTCCACGACGTGCGCCTGCCGCGGTTGTCAAAGGGCACCGCGCAGAAGGTCGGCCTGGCGCAGGCGCTGCTGCGTCCGCCCGGCCTGCTGGTGCTCGACGAACCCTGGGAGGGGCTGGACGCCACCGCCCGCGAGTCGGTCCCCGAGATCATCGGCGCGGTGCTCGCCAACGGCACGGTGACCGAGGAGGCGTCGCCGGGCGGCGCGGCCCTCGTCGTGGTCGAGCTGGCGGTGCCGGCCGCCGGGCTGGTCGCCGCCGTCGCCCGCCTGCGCGCCGACGGCCACCAGATCATTCGGGTACGCGAACACGCCGTCCCGCCGCCCGCCACGCACCCGGTGCCAGCCTCCGCCGGCCCGTCGGGCACTGGCGCCCGGCGCTGCCGGCCCCGGGGCCGACGCAGGTTCAGCGGGCGAGGACGGCCGATCCGGTTCCCCGGATCAGGCCGGCGCCGAGGCCGGGGACTCCGCCCGGCCCGGGCCGGCGCCGCAGGCGGCCCGGTGATCGCGCTGATCCGCCTGCGGCTGACCGGCTTCCTGCGTACCGGACGGGCGCTGGCGCCGGTGCCGGCCGGCCTGCTCGTCCTCGGCGTCCGTTACGGCGGTGGCCCGGCTCGCGGTGGCGCTCGGCGCGCTGGCCAGCCGGGCCGTGACCCGCAGCGCCGGGTACGGCGTGGCCGTGCTGGTCACCGGCGCGGCCGGGATCGGTCTGCTGCTCACCGGCTGGGCGGTGGCCTGGACGGCGGTGGCGTTGACCGGCTACGCGTGGAAGCGGCGCACCCGGTCCTGACCTCTGGTGACCGGGAGCACTCCGGCTGATTTGGTGCTGCGGCGCGCGTCGCGTAACCTGGTGCGGTAGTTCCACCCAAAGACCGCTGGTCACCGTGCTCCGGCACGGTCGAAGGTCCCGCGACGACGGGCGACCCGCGCAGGGCGGTAAGCGAAACTCGGTGTCACCCACGGTCCGCCGACTGTGCCCGTGTCCCGGCCCTCGCCCCGTGCGCCCTGCGCCGGGGCTTTTTCGTTGTCGTGATGCCTCCGCCGCCGTCGTCGAGCCTCGGCTCGCCGCCGGCGTACCAGCTCCGAGCAACGAGAGAGGAGGGACATGGCGGACAAGCCGATCCGGGCCGACAAGGCCACGGCCGTCGCCGAGCTGACCGAGAGCTTCCGCAACGCGGGAGCGACCGTGCTGACCGAGTACCGCGGGCTCACGGTTTCGCAGCTCACCCAGCTGCGGCGCTCGCTCGGTAAGGAGACCAGCTACACGGTCGCGAAGAACACGCTGGCCAAGCGTGCCGCGGCCGATGCGGGCATCTCCGGCCTCGACGAGCTGTTCTCCGGTCCTACCGCGCTGACTTTCGTTTCGGGCGACGTCGTCGAGGCGGCGAAGGGGCTTCGCGACTTCGCGAAGGCCAACCCGAAGCTCGTCATCAAGGGCGGTGTCTTCGAGGGCAAGGCCATTTCCGCGGCCGAGGTCACGAAGCTCGCCGACCTGGAGTCCCGCGAGGTGCTGCTGGCCAAGCTGGCCGGCGCCATGAAGGGCAACCTGAGCAAGGCCGCGGCCCTGTTCCAGGCTCCGCTCGCCAAGACCGCGCGTCTGGCGGCCGCCCTGCAGGACAAGCGCGAGAAGGAGGGCGCCGAGGCGGCCTGAGGCCACCCGGCGCACCCACGTTCTTAGTTTTCACTTGAGAAAGGACGCCAGACATGGCGAAGCTCAGCACCGACGAGCTGCTCGACGCGTTCAAGGAGATGACGCTGATCGAGCTCTCTGAGTTCGTGAAGCAGTTCGAGGAGACCTTCGAGGTCACCGCCGCCGCTCCGGTCGCCATGGCCGGCCCGGCCGGTCCGGGTGCCCCGGCCGCCGAGGCCGAGCCGGAGAAGGACGAGTTCGACGTCATCCTCGACGCCGACGGTGGCAAGAAGATCCAGGTCATCAAGGTCGTGCGCGAGCTGACCGGCCTGGGCCTCAAGGAGGCCAAGGACCTGGTCGAGGCCGCTCCGAAGGCCGTCCTGGAGAAGGCCAACAAGGAGACCGCCGAGAAGGCCAAGGCCAAGCTCGAGGGCGAGGGCGCCAAGGTCACCCTCAAGTGACCTTGTGGTTTACCTGACGCGCGTCCGGCTCACGTGAGCCGGGGCACACCGCGTCGCGGCGGGCGGTGATCCGGGAGACCGGGTCGCCGCCCGCCGTGTTGGTGCAGCCGGCCGGCGGACGGCGTGAGCAGGGCGTACAGCGTCCTCTCATCGGCCGGTCAGCGACCTCTGCCGGTAGCCCGTCGGTGGGAAAGACACCCCGAGCGGTAACCGGCCCTTGACGCGGCACCGACCTGCCAGGCACGCTGAACATCAGCAAGACCTTCCGCGCTTGCAACGGCCGCCTCTCGGGTATGGACAACGGCAGCACCGCCGCCGCGGCACCCGAGCGGACCGGCAGGAGCGTCGCGTTCCGAGCGGCCCGGTCGACCCGGTTTTCCGAGGTCCCAGGGCTTGTTCCGCGACGACCTGCGGGGTGGGCTGGACAGCGGTTAGCCTCTCGGCTACACTGCTAGTTTGCGCTGCCTTCCGAATTGACCCCTGCTCGGAAATGTCCGATTGTGGATATTTCTGGTGGGGTCATTGGAGTGCACGCGTACCAGCCGTTCTGCAGCACCGGTCCTCGGAAGGACGCATCTTGGCAGCTTCCCGCCCTGCGAAGACCAGTCGTACGTCGAGCGCATTCGCGCCCCGCCGAGTTTCTTTCGGTCGGATCACCGAACACCTCGAGGTCCCCAACCTCCTCGCCATTCAGAACGAGTCCTTCGACTGGCTCGTCGGCAACGAGGCTTGGCAGGGCCGGTCGGCGGACGACCCGCACGCACGCTCGGGTCTCGCGGAGATCCTCGACGAGATCAGTCCCATTGAGGACTTCTCCGGCACCATGTCGCTCTCCTTCTCGGCTCCGCGCTTCGACGAGGTCAAGGCCTCGATCGAGGAGTGCAAGGAGAAGGACCTGACCTACTGCGCGCCGCTGTTCGTGACCGCGGAGTTCACCAACAACACCACCGGCGAGATCAAGAGCCAGACGGTGTTCATGGGTGACTTCCCGATGATGACGCCGAAGGGCACCTTCATCATCAACGGCACCGAGCGCGTCGTGGTCAGCCAGCTCGTCCGCTCGCCGGGCGTGTACTTCGACAAGCAGCCGGACAAGACCTCCGACCGCGACCTCTCCAGCGTCAAGGTCATCCCGAGCCGGGGTGCCTGGCTGGAGTTCGACATCGACAAGCGCGACACGGTCGGCGTTCGCATCGACCGCAAGCGCCGGCAGGCCGTCACCGTCCTGCTCAAGGCCATCGGGTGGTCCGCGGAGCGCATCCGCGAGAAGTTCGGCTGGTCCGAGCTGATGATGACCACGCTCGAGAAGGACCACATCGCCGGGCAGGACGAGGCTCTGCTCGACATCTACCGCAAGCTCCGCCCCGGCGAGCCGCCGACCCGCGAGAACGCCCAGACCCTGCTGGACAACCTCTTCTTCAACCCGAAGCGGTACGACGTCGCCAAGGTCGGGCGATACAAGTTCAACAAGAAGCTCGAGCTGGACGTGCCGATCACCACCGGGACGCTGACCGAGGACGACATCGTCGCCACCGTGGAATACCTCTGCCGGCTGCACGCCGGTGAGGAGGGCTACGAGGCCGACGACATCGACCACTTCGGCAACCGTCGCCTGCGCACCGTGGGCGAGCTGATCCAGAACCAGGTCCGGGTGGGTCTCTCCCGGATGGAGCGGGTCGTCCGCGAGCGGATGACCACCCAGGACGTCGAGGCGATCACGCCGCAGACCCTGATCAACATCCGCCCGGTGGTGGCGGCGATCAAGGAGTTCTTCGGTACGTCGCAGCTGTCCCAGTTCATGGACCAGACCAACCCGCTGGCGGGCCTGACCCACCGGCGCCGGCTGAGCGCGCTCGGCCCGGGTGGTCTGTCCCGCGAGCGGGCCGGCTTCGAGGTCCGGGACGTGCACCCGTCCCACTACGGCCGGATGTGCCCGATCGAGACGCCGGAAGGCCCGAACATCGGCCTCATCGGCGCGCTGTCCACGTTCGCCCGGGTCAACCCGTTCGGCTTCATCGAGACGCCGTACCGGAAGGTCATCGACGGCCGGGTCACCGACCAGATCGACTACCTGACCGCGGACGAGGAGGACCGGTTCGTCAAGGCGCAGGCCAACGCCCCGCTGAGGTCGGACGGCACCTTCGCCGAGGACCGCGTCCTGGTCCGCCGTAAGGGCGGCGAGACCGAGGACGTCCCGCCGGGCGCCGTGGACTACATGGACGTGTCGCCGCGGCAGATGACCTCGGTCGCCACCGCGATGATCCCGTTCCTGGAGCACGACGACGCGAACCGCGCGCTCATGGGCGCGAACATGCAGCGTCAGGCGGTGCCGCTGGTCAAGGCCGAGGCCCCGCTGGTCGGTACGGGCATGGAGTACCGCGCGGCGGTGGACGCCGGCGACGTCGTCGTCGCCGAGGTCGGCGGTGTGGTCGAGGACCTGTGCGCGGACTACGTCACGGTCCACCAGGACGACGGTCACCGCCGGACGTACCTGCTGCACAAGTTCCGCCGTTCCAACGCCGGCTCCTGCGTCAACCAGAAGCCGGTCGTCTTCGAGGGCGACCGCGTCGAGGCCGGTCAGGTCATCGCCGACGGTCCGTGCACCGACGAGGGCGAGATGGCGCTCGGGCGCAACCTGCTCGTGGCGTTCATGACCTGGGAGGGCCACAACTACGAGGACGCGATCATCCTGTCGCAGCGCCTCGTGCAGCAGGACGTGCTCACCTCGATCCACATCGAGGAGCACGAGGTCGACGCCCGGGACACCAAGCTCGGCCCGGAGGAGATCACCCGCGACATCCCGAACGTCAGCGAGGAGATGCTCGCCGATCTCGACGAGCGCGGCATCATCCGGATCGGCGCCGAGGTCGTGCCCGGCGACATCCTGGTCGGCAAGGTCACGCCGAAGGGCGAGACCGAGCTGACCCCCGAGGAGCGGCTGCTCCGCGCGATCTTCGGTGAGAAGGCGCGCGAGGTCCGGGACACCTCGCTGAAGGTGCCGCACGGCGAGACCGGCACGGTCATCGGTGTGCGTACCTTCTCCCGCGAGGACGGCGACGAGCTGCCCCCGGGCGTGAACGAGCTGGTCCGGGTCTACGTGGCCCAGAAGCGCAAGATCCAGGACGGTGACAAGCTCGCGGGCCGCCACGGCAACAAGGGCGTCATCTCCAAGATCCTGCCGATCGAGGACATGCCGTTCCTGGAGGACGGCACCCCGGTCGACATCGTGCTGAACCCGCTCGGTGTGCCGTCCCGGATGAACATCGGCCAGGTCCTGGAGACCCACCTCGGGTGGGTGGCCAAGACCGGCTGGAGCGTGGACGGTGACGACGAGGAGTGGAAGCGCCAGCTCCGCTCGATCGACGCGCACGAGTCCGAGCCGGACACCAACGTGGCCACGCCGGTCTTCGACGGTGCCCGCGAGGAGGAGATCTCCGGTCTGCTGGCGTCGACCCTGCCCAACCGGGACGGCAACCAGCTCATCGGGCGCAGCGGTAAGGCGCAGCTGTTCGACGGTCGCTCCGGCGAGCCGCTGCCCGACCCGATCGCGGTCGGCTACGTCTACATCCTGAAGCTCAACCACCTGGTCGACGACAAGATCCACGCCCGGTCGACCGGCCCGTACTCGATGATCACGCAGCAGCCGCTGGGTGGTAAGGCGCAGTTCGGTGGCCAGCGCTTCGGTGAGATGGAGTGCTGGGCCATGCAGGCGTACGGCGCCGCCTACGCCCTGCAGGAGCTGCTGACCATCAAGTCCGACGACGTCCTGGGCCGGGTCAAGGTCTACGAGGCGATCGTCAAGGGCGAGAACATCCCCGAGCCGGGCATCCCGGAGTCGTTCAAGGTGCTGCTCAAGGAGCTGCAGTCGCTGTGCCTCAACGTCGAGGTGCTCTCCAGCGACGGTGTGGCCCTGGAGATGCGCGAGACCGACGACGAGGTGTTCCGGGCGGCGGAGGAGCTGGGCATCGACCTGTCCCGGCGCGAGCCGAGCTCGGTCGAAGAGGTCTGAGGTGGTGATCCGGGGCAGGGTCACCCTGCCCCGGATCCCACTCGTTAGCTAGCAGTACAGACGACGACATAGGGGACATAGTGCTCGACGTCAACTTCTTCGACGAGCTGCGCATCGGCCTCGCCACCGCTGACGACATCCGTCAGTGGTCCCACGGCGAGGTCAAGAAGCCCGAGACGATCAACTACCGCACCCTCAAGCCGGAGAAGGACGGGCTCTTCTGCGAGAAGATCTTCGGTCCGCAGCGGGACTGGGAGTGCTACTGCGGTAAGTACAAGCGGGTCCGCTTCAAGGGCATCATCTGCGAGCGCTGCGGCGTCGAGGTGACCCGTTCCAAGGTTCGCCGGGAGCGGATGGGTCACATCGAGCTGGCCGCTCCGGTGACCCACATCTGGTACTTCAAAGGCGTGCCGAGCCGGCTGGGCTACCTGCTGGACCTCGCCCCGAAGGACCTCGAAAAGATCATCTACTTCGCCTCGTACGTCGTGACGAGCGTGGACGCCGAAGCGCGTCACCGCGACCTCTCGACCATCGAGAACGAGATCCTGGCCGAGAAGCGGCAGGCTGAGAACAGCCGCGACTCGGAGATCGAGAAGCGGGCCGCCAAGCTGGAGGCCGACCTGGCCGAGCTGGAGGCCGAGGGCGCGAAGGCGGACGTCCGGCGCAAGGTCAAGGAGGGCGGAGAGCGCGAGATGCGCCAGATCCGCGACCGGGCCCAGCGCGAGATCGACCGCCTCGACGAGGTCCTCGACACCTTCCGCAAGCTGGAGCCGAAGCAGCTGGTCACCGACGAGCTGCTCTACCGCGAGCTGCGCGACCGCTTCGGTGAGTACTTCACCGGCAGCATGGGCGCCGAGGCGATCAAGGCCCTGGTCCAGAACATGGACCTGGAGGCCGAGGCGGAGAACCTGCGCGAGACCATCCGGTCCGGCAAGGGTCAGCGGAAGATCCGGGCGCTCAAGCGGCTGAAGGTCGTCGCGGCGTTCCAGAACACCCGCAACTCGCCGCTCGGCATGGTGCTGGACTGCGTCCCGGTCATCCCGCCGGACCTGCGCCCGATGGTGCAGCTCGACGGTGGCCGCTTCGCGACCTCCGACCTGAACGACCTGTACCGGCGAGTGATCAACCGGAACAACCGTCTCAAGCGGCTGATCGACCTCGGCGCGCCCGAGATCATCGTCAACAACGAGAAGCGGATGCTCCAGGAGGCCGTCGACGCGCTGTTCGACAACGGTCGCCGTGGTCGTCCGGTCACCGGCCCGGGTAACCGGCCGCTGAAGTCGCTGTCCGACATGCTCAAGGGCAAGCAGGGCCGGTTCCGCCAGAACCTGCTGGGCAAGCGCGTCGACTACTCCGGCCGTTCGGTCATCGTGGTCGGCCCGAAGCTCAAGCTGCACCAGTGCGGCCTGCCCAAGCAGATGGCGCTGGAGCTGTTCAAGCCGTTCGTGATGAAGCGGCTGGTCGACCTCAACCACGCGCAGAACATCAAGTCCGCCAAGCGGATGGTCGAGCGGCAGCGCCCGGTCGTGTGGGACGTGCTGGAAGAGGTCATCGGCGAGCACCCGGTGCTGCTGAACCGCGCGCCGACCCTGCACCGTCTGGGCATCCAGGCCTTCGAGCCGCAGCTGGTCGAGGGTAAGGCCATCCAGATCCACCCGCTGGTCTGCACCGCGTTCAACGCCGACTTCGACGGTGACCAGATGGCGGTCCACGTGCCGCTGTCCGCCGAGGCCCAGGCCGAGGCGCGGATCCTGATGCTGTCGTCGAACAACATCCTCAAGCCGGCCGACGGCAAGCCGGTCACCATGCCCACCCAGGACATGGTCATCGGTCTCTACCACCTCACCCACCTCACTCCGGGGGGCAAGGGCGAGGGCCGGGCGTTCAGCTCGGACGCCGAGGCGCGGATGGCGTTCGACAACGGCGAGCTGCACCTGCAGGCTCCGGTCCGGATCCGGCTGCGCGACGTGGTCGGTGTGGACAACGGCGCCGGCGCCGAGCCGTGGACCGCCCCCGAGGGGTGGACCGAGGGCGAGCCGGTGACCGTGGAGACCACGCTGGGCCGGGTCCTGTTCAACGAGACGCTGCCCCCGGGCTACCGCTTCGTGAACTACGAGATCCGCAAGGGCCAGCTCTCCGCGATCGTCAACGACCTCGCCGAGCGCTTTCCGAAGGTGGCCCTGGCGGCCACCCTGGACGGGCTCAAGGAGGCCGGTTTCCACTGGGCCACCTGGTCCGGCGTCACCATCGGCATGGAGGACGTCATCGCTCCGCCGCGCAAGCGGGAGATCCTGGAGCGGTACGAGAAGGAAGCCGACCGGATCGACAAGCAGTACCAGCGTGGTCTGATGACCGCCGAGGAGCGCCGCGGCGAGCTCATCGAGATCTGGACCAAGGCGACGAACGAGGTCGCCAAGGAGATGGACACCGCGCTGCCGCAGGAGAACCCGCTGTGGAAGATGATCAACTCGGGTGCCCGCGGTAACCTGCTCCAGCTCCGGCAGATCGCGGCGATCCGTGGTCTGGTGGCCAACCCGAAGGGTGAGATCATCCCGCGGCCGATCAAGGCCAGCTACCGGGAGGGTCTGTCCGTGCTGGAGTACTTCATCTCCACGCACGGTGCCCGTAAGGGTCTCGCGGACACCGCCCTGCGTACCGCCGACTCGGGTTACCTGACCCGGCGTCTGGTGGACGTCTCGCAGGACGTCATCATCCGCGAGGAGGACTGCGGCACCGACCGCGCCATCCCGATGCAGGTTGGTGAGCGCATCGACGGCACTCTCGTCGTGCACGAGCACGCCGAGACCAGCGTGCACGCCCGGACGCTCGCGGACGACATCAAGGGGCCGGACGGCACCGTGGTGGCCCACCGCGGCCAGGACATCAACTCCATCGGCGTCGACGCGATCGTCGCCGCCGGGGTGGAGACGGTGCGGGTGCGCAGCGTGCTCACCTGCGAGTCGAAGCTGGGCGTCTGCGGTGCGTGCTACGGCCGTTCGCTGCCGACCGGCAAGACCGTTGACGTCGGCGAGGCGGTCGGCATCATCGCCGCCCAGTCGATCGGCGAGCCGGGTACGCAGCTGACGATGCGTACCTTCCACACCGGTGGTGTCGCGGGTGAGGACATCACCCAGGGTCTGCCCCGTGTCCAGGAGATCTTCGAGGCCCGGGTGCCGAAGGGTAAGGCGCCCATCGCCGACACCCCGGGTCGCATCCGGATCGAGGACGGCGAGCGGTCCCGCAAGATCGTGGTCATTCCGGACGACGGCAGCGACGAGATCGTCTACGACAAGATCTCGAAGCGGGTCCGGCTCCGGGCGCACGACGGCGACCACGTCGAGGTCGGCGAGAAGCTCACCGAGGGCACGATCGACCCGCACGAGCTGCTGCGCATCCTCGGCCCGCGCGCGGTCCAGGTCCACCTGACCCAGGAGGTCCAGGAGGTCTACCGCTCGCAGGGTGTGCTCATCCACGACAAGCACATCGAGATCATCATCCGCCAGATGCTCAAGCGGGTGACCGTGATCGACTCCGGCTCGACCGAGTTCCTGCCGGGTGTGCTGGTCGACCGGGCGCTGTTCGAGTCGGAGAACCGCCGGCTCGTCGGCGAGGGTGGCGAGCCCGCCGCCGGTCGCCCGGTGCTGATGGGTATCACCAAGGCCTCGCTGGCCACCGACTCCTGGCTGTCGGCGGCCTCCTTCCAGGAGACCACCCGGGTGCTGACGGACGCGGCGATCCACGCCCGCAGCGACTCGCTGATCGGCCTCAAGGAGAACGTGATCATCGGTAAGCTCATCCCGGCCGGTACGGGCATCAGCAAGTACCGCAACGTCCGGGTCGAGCCGACCGAGGAGGCGAAGGCCAAGGTCTACTCGATGACCGGCTACCCGGAGACCGACTACGGCTTCGGGCCGGCCAGCGGCCAGGCGGTTCCGCTGGACGACTTCGACTTCGGGTCGTACCGCTAGGCAGTAGGAAACGACGAGGCCCCCGGCTGATGCCGGGGGCCTCGTCGCGTCCGGAGTTCCGGGACCGGCTGCCTTCCGTCGGGACGGACGGCCGGGCCGGGGCATGATGGAGGGCATGACGACCGTGCCCGGGCAGGCGCCCGTCGTGCCGCACGCGTACCGCCATCCGTACGACCCGGAGCCGGTCCGCTCCACCAAGGCCCGCGCGGTCCTCGCGCTCGGGCTGATCGGCGCGCTCACCGGTTTCTTCCTCGGCGGCGCGGTCCCGGCCACGATCGCGCTGATGCTCGCGCGGCAGGCGCGCCGGGAGGCGTACGCCTCGGGTGGTTACCTGACCGGCGCGGACTGGCTGCGGCGCGGTGAGCAGATGGCGCGGACCGGGCTGCTGCTGACCGCCGTCGCTGTGGTCGCGGCGGTGGTGATCGGTGTGGTCCGGGCCGCTGACGCCTCGTTCGGCCACGACTTCGCGCCGAACTTCGACTGACCCGGTGGGGGAGCGGGCCGCCGCCCGCTCACCCGGGGATGATCGGCGGCGGTAGCCTGGCCGGTGTCCGCCGCGCGGCGGGCGCGTGTGGACAGGAGGACCCCGTGACGGAACCGGCTCCGCCGGGAGGCGACCCGACCCGGCCCGGGCCGTACCCGCCGGCTCCCGCGTCCGCGCCGGTGCACGACCCGGGGCCGGCGTACGGGGCGTACCCGGGGAATCCGCCGGCGCACGGCGGCGGGTGGCCGGCGCCGGTGAGCGCGCCCGGCCACGGCGGCTGGGGTCCGCACGGCGCTCCGGCGTTCCCGCCGCCGCCGGCCGAGGCGCCGCGGCTGCCGAAGCGGGTCGACGCGGTGCCGGGTACGCCGTTCGGTGTGGTCCACCTCGACGTGCCGCCTGTCACCTCGGGCCTGGCCATCGGGTCGCTCGTGGCCGGGATCGCCGCGATCGGGGTGTCGCTGCTGGTGTTGTGCTTCGGCCTGGCCGGCCGCGACTACGGCGGCGCCTGGGCGGCGGGCGCGTTCACGGTGCTGGGCGGGCTGGTCGGCGTCGGTGCGGTGGTGGCCGGGCTGCTCGCCCGGCGGCAGATCCGGCGGCCTGCGCCGCCCCCTTCGGTCCGGTTCACCGGTGCCGGCCTGGCGGTGGCGGGGATCTCCTGCGGGGCGGTGGGGGTGCTGTTCGGCCTGATCGGGCTCGCCCTGGCCCTGGTGGTGCAGATCACGTGAGGCGGCTGCCGCGACGTCTGCGGCCGGTGACCTGGGTTGAGCGGTATGTCCGGGTGTCCGGAGGTCGGGCGGTGTCGGGGCCGCCGGGTCACACGGCGGACGAGCCGGTACACTTGTCACTGTAGGTGCCCATCACTGGCGCACCGGCGACCCGGAGGCAGGCGGCGGACCGCGGGGGCGGTCCTTCCCGACCCATCCGTTTTGACCGGCGCGGCTGTGGTAGGTACTCTTTCCCCTTGTGCCCGGGCCAGCCCGGGCAATGCGTGCGTGCGCTGAACCGGTCAGCCGGTGATCGCGCGGTCGCACCACCAAGACCGACAGAACCGGTACGACGCGTAAGCGGCCGGCACCGGGACCGTGACTCGGGCGACACGCCCGACCGCGGGTGCTGGGGGTGCCGTCAGGCGGCCCTGGTTGGAATGTAGGAGAGCCGCCCATCCGGGACGGCTGGAGCAGACGGCGCGGTCGCCTCGCAGCGGCCGAAGGGAGCGGAGAAACCCGGTGCCCACCATTCAGCAGTTGGTCCGAAAGGGCCGTCAGGCCAAGACGACCAAGACCAAGACCCCGGCGCTCAAGGGGTCTCCCCAGCGGCGCGGCGTGTGCACCCGCGTGTACACCACCACCCCGAAGAAGCCGAACTCGGCGCTGCGCAAGGTCGCTCGTGTCAAGCTCAGCAGCCAGATCGAGGTGACCGCCTACATTCCGGGCGTCGGCCACAACCTCCAGGAGCACTCGATCGTGCTCGTGCGTGGCGGTCGGGTGAAGGACCTCCCCGGCGTGCGGTACAAGATCGTGCGCGGCTCGCTGGACACCCAGGGTGTCCGCAACCGCAAGCAGGCTCGCAGCCGCTACGGCGCGAAGAAGGAGAAGAGCTGACATGCCGCGTAAGGGACCCGCTCCGCGGAAGCCGCTGGTCGCTGACCCGGTGTACAACTCGCCCCTGGTCACCCAGCTGGTGAACAAGATCCTGCTGCGCGGCAAGCGTCAGCTCGCCGAGCGCATCGTGTACGCCGCCCTGGAGGGCTGCCGCGAGAAGTCCGGCACCGACCCCGTCGTCACGCTCAAGCGCGCGATGGACAACGTCAAGCCGACCCTCGAGGTGCGCAGCCGCCGTGTCGGTGGCGCCACCTACCAGGTTCCGGTCGAGGTCCGGCCGTCCCGCGCGACCACGCTCGGTCTGCGCTGGCTGGTGACCTACTCCCGGGCGCGGCGTGAGAAGACCATGGTCGAGCGGCTGATGAACGAGCTGCTGGATGCGAGCAACGGCCTCGGCGCCGCCGTCAAGCGGCGTGAGGACACGCACAAGATGGCCGAGTCCAACAAGGCCTTCGCGCACTACCGCTGGTAACACCTGAGGTTCCGGCGCCCACCGGCGCCGGAACCGCCACCAGTTGTGTCGAGACGACGATAAGTAGGGATTGAAGTGGCCGCCGCAGACGCGCTCGCCAACGTACGCAACATCGGCATCATGGCCCACATCGATGCCGGTAAGACCACCACCACCGAGCGAATCCTGTTCTACACCGGCATCACGTACAAGATCGGCGAGGTCCACGAGGGCGCCGCCGTCATGGACTGGATGGAGCAGGAGCAGGAGCGCGGTATCACCATCACTTCCGCCGCCACCAAGTGCGAGTGGAAGGGCCACACGATCCAGATCATCGACACGCCCGGCCACGTCGACTTCACGGTCGAGGTGGAGCGGTCGCTGCGTGTTCTGGACGGTGCGGTCGCGGTCTACGACGGCGTGGCCGGCGTGGAGCCCCAGACGGAGAACGTCTGGCGGCAGGCGGACAAGTACAACGTCCCCCGGATGTGCTTCGTCAACAAGCTCGACCGGACCGGTGCCGACTTCTTCCGCTGCGTGCAGATGATGATCGACCGGCTCAACGCCACCCCGCTGGTCCTCCAGATCCCGATCGGCGCCGAGTCCGACTTCATCGGCGTGGTCGACCTGGTCGAGATGCGCGCGCTGACCTGGCGCGGCGAGACCCAGAAGGGTGAGGACTACGCGGTCGAGGAGATCCCGGCCGACCTCGCCGACTCCGCCGCCCAGTGGCGCGAGAAGCTGATGGAGACCCTCGCCGACGTCGACGACTCGGTGATGGAGAAGTACCTCGAGGGCGAGGAGATCTCGGTCGACGAGATCAAGGCCGCCATCCGCCGGTCCACCATCGCCGGCAAGGCCAACCCGGTCCTCACCGGTACCGCCTTCAAGAACAAGGGCATCCAGCCGATGCTGGACGCGGTCGTCGCGTACCTGCCCTCGCCGCTGGACATCCCGGCGATCGAGGGTACGGCCACCGACGGCGAGACCCCGCTGCAGCGGAAGCCCTCGGTCTCCGAGCCGTTCTCCGGCCTGGCCTTCAAGATCCAGACCGACAAGCACCTCGGCAAGCTGACGTACGTCCGGATCTACTCCGGCACGCTCGAGTCCGGTTCTCAGGTGATCAACTCCACCAAGGACCGCAAGGAGCGGATCGGCAAGATCTACCAGATGCACGCCAACAAGCGGGAGGAGCGCAGCTCCGCCCAGGCCGGCGACATCATCGCGGTGCAGGGTCTGAAGCAGACCACCACCGGTGACACCCTGTGCGACCCGGCGAACCCGGTCATCCTGGAGTCGATGACCTTCCCGGAGCCGGTCATCGAGGTGGCCATCGAGCCGAAGACCAAGGCCGACCAGGAGAAGCTCAGCACCGCCATCCAGCGGCTGGCCGAGGAGGACCCGACCTTCCGCGTCAAGCTGGACGACCAGACCGGTCAGACGGTCATCTCCGGCATGGGCGAGCTGCACCTGGACATCCTGGTCGACCGGATGCGCCGCGAGTTCAACGTCGAGGCGAACATCGGTAAGCCGCAGGTGGCGTACCGCGAGACGATCCGCCGCAAGGTGGAGAAGATCGAGTACACCCACAAGAAGCAGACCGGTGGTTCCGGCCAGTACGCCCGCGTGATCATCAGCGTGGAGCCGCTGCCGCTGGGCAACGACGCCCCGACGTACGAGTTCGCCAACGCGGTGACCGGTGGCCGCATCCCCCGGGAGTTCATCCCCTCGGTGGACGCGGGCGCGCAGGACGCCATGCAGTACGGCATCCTCGCCGGCTTCCCCCTGGTGGGCGTCAAGCTCACCCTGGTGGACGGCCAGTACCACGAGGTCGACTCGTCGGAGATGGCGTTCAAGATCGCCGGCTCGATGGCGATGAAGGAGGCGGCCCGCAAGGCCGACCCCGCTCTCCTCGAGCCGATGATGGCTGTTGAGGTCACCACTCCGGAGGAGAACATGGGTGACGTCATCGGCGACCTCAACTCCCGGCGTGGCATCATCCAGGCGATGGAGGAGCGCAGCGGCGCTCGCGTCGTCCGGGCCCTGGTGCCGCTGTCGGAGATGTTCGGCTACGTCGGCGACCTGCGGTCGAAGACCCAGGGCCGGGCTAGCTACAGCATGCAGTTCGACTCCTACGCCGAGGTTCCGAACTCGGTGGCCAAGGAGATCATCGCCAAGTCGACGGGTGAGTGACGCTCATCCTCGGCTGATCCGATGACGCGAGGGCGGTCGCGGGAGGGTTCTCCCGCCCGCGGCCACCTCGATCGGATTGCGTGAGACCGGGCCTGTAGGCTTCATCGCCGCAGAACCCACAAAAGCTCTCCGGCCTTCCGGCCGGAAAGGCTGTCGACAGAGTCCTAAGCGCCGAACGGCGTGCCGGGGCGAACGAACCAAGAAAGTCCACAGGAGGACACCAGTGGCGAAGGCGAAGTTCGAGCGGACTAAGCCGCACGTCAACATCGGCACCATTGGTCACATCGACCACGGTAAGACGACGCTGACGGCGGCCATCACGAAGGTCCTGCACGACCAGTACCCGGACCTGAACCCGTACACGCCGTTCGACGAGATCGACAAGGCGCCGGAGGAGAAGGCCCGCGGCATCACGATCTCGATCGCGCACGTCGAGTACCAGACCGAGGCGCGTCACTACGCGCACGTCGACTGCCCCGGTCACGCCGACTACATCAAGAACATGATCACCGGTGCCGCGCAGATGGACGGCGCGATCCTGGTGGTGGCGGCGACCGACGGCCCGATGCCGCAGACCCGCGAGCACGTGCTGCTGGCCCGTCAGGTCGGTGTGCCGTACATCGTCGTGGCGCTCAACAAGAGCGACATGGTCGACGACGAGGAGCTCCTGGAGCTCGTCGAGCTCGAGGTCCGTGAGCTGCTCTCCTCGCAGGAGTACCCGGGTGACGACCTGCCGGTCGTCCGGGTCTCGGCGCTGAAGGCCCTGGAGGGCGACCCGGAGTGGACCGGGAAGCTCCTGGACCTGATGAACGCCGTGGACACCGCGATCCCGCAGCCGGAGCGCGAGACCGAGAAGCCGTTCCTCATGCCCATCGAGGACGTCTTCACCATCACCGGTCGCGGCACCGTGGTCACCGGTCGCGCCGAGCGCGGCATCCTCAAGCCGAACGAGGAGGTGGAGATCGTCGGCATCCGTGAGAAGTCGATGAAGACCACCTGCACCGGCATCGAGATGTTCCGCAAGCTGCTCGACGAGGCCCGCGCGGGTGAGAACGTCGGTCTGCTGCTGCGCGGCATCAAGCGCGAGGACGTCGAGCGCGGCATGGTCGTCATCAAGCCGGGCACCACGACCCCGCACACGGAGTTCGAGGCGACGGTCTACATCCTCTCCAAGGAGGAGGGCGGCCGGCACACCCCGTTCTTCCAGAACTACCGCCCGCAGTTCTACTTCCGGACCACGGACGTCACCGGCGTCGTCACGCTGCCCGAGGGCACCGAGATGGTCATGCCGGGCGACAACACCTCGATGACGGTGAAGCTGATCCAGCCCATCGCCATGGAGGAGAACCTGAAGTTCGCGATTCGCGAGGGTGGTCGTACGGTCGGCGCGGGTCGCGTCACCAAGATCCTCAAGTGAGCTGGGTAACCCCGATTAGCGTTGCCGCCGGTCGTGCGGCATACTAGTCAGGTTGCGTAACGACAGTCGGTCACCCGCGTCCGGTTGACGCTGGACCTCCGGGAGTCAGACTGTCTCGCGTAGGGTGGTTGGCCGCCATCAGCGGTCAACCACCCTCGCGCGGCGTCCAGGTCGCGGTCCCCCGCGATCGGCGTCATGACCCACCGCGTGGTCAGAGAATCGCTCCGGAGTCCCGGGGCGGAGCCTGGCCCACGGGCGCGACACGCCCGACCGCGGGGGTCGGCGGAAGTGGGCCTGTGCCAGCCGGTACAGGCGCCCGCAACACAGCGGCATCGAGAGAAGGAACAGAAGCCACCATGGCGGGACAGAAGATCCGCATCCGGCTCAAGGCCTATGACCACGAGGTCGTCGACTCCTCGGCTCGGAAGATCGTCGAGACGGTGACGCGTACCGGGGCGCAGGTCGCTGGCCCGGTGCCGCTGCCCACGGAGATCAACCGTTTCTGCGTCATCCGCTCGCCGCACAAGTACAAGGACTCGCGCGAGCACTTCGAGATGCGTACGCACAAGCGTCTGATCGACATCATCGACCCGACCCCGAAGACGGTCGACTCGCTCATGCGCCTCGACCTGCCGGCTGGCGTCGACATCGAGATCAAGCTGTAGGGACCGGACAAATGGACAGGCAAGTCAAGGGGATCCTGGGCGCCAAGCTCGGCATGACCCAGGTCTGGGACAACAACAAGGTTGTGCCCGTGACCGTGGTTCAGGCCGGCCCGTGCGTCGTGAGCCAGGTTCGTAGCGCCGACAAGGACGGCTACTCCGCGGTCCAGCTGGCGTACGGGGTCATCGACCCGCGCAAGGTCAAGAAGCCGATCGCCGGGCACTACGCCAAGGCGGACGTCGCGCCGCGCCGGCACATCGTCGAGCTGCGCACCTCCGACGCCGCGGACTACGCGCCGGGCCAGGAGGTCACGGTCGAGGAGTTCCCGGCCGGCGTCGTGATCGACGTGACCGGCAAGACCAAGGGCAAGGGCTACGCCGGCCCGATGAAGCGGCACGGCTTCCACGGTCTGCGTGCCAGCCACGGTGTCGAGCGCAAGCACCGCTCGCCCGGCTCGATCGGCGCCTGCGCGACCCCGGGTCGCGTCTTCAAGGGCACCCGGATGGCGGGCCGGATGGGTGGCGTGCGCTACACCGTCCAGAACCTGACCGTCCAGGCGGTCGACACCGAGAACAACCTCCTGCTCGTCCGCGGCGCCATCCCTGGCCCGAAGGGCGCGCTGGTCCTGGTCCGCACTGCGGCCAAGGCGAAGGTGAAGAAGGGCGGTGCGGCCAAGTGACCACCGTTGACGTCATCAACGTCGAAGGCGCCAAGAGCGGCTCCGTGGAGCTGCCGGCCGACATCTTCGACGCGCAGGCCAACATCGCCCTGATGCACCAGGTCGTGGTGGCCCAGCTCGCGGCGGCCCGTCAGGGTACGCACAAGACGAAGACCCGCGGCGAGGTCTCCGGTGGAGGCAAGAAGCCGTACAAGCAGAAGGGCACCGGTCGTGCCCGCCAGGGTTCGACCCGCGCGCCGCAGTTCGCCGGCGGTGGCGTGGTCCACGGCCCGGTGCCGCGCGACTACAGCCAGCGCACCCCCAAGAAGATGAAGGCCGCCGCCCTGCGTGGCGCCCTCTCCGACCGGGCCCGCGCCGGCCAGGTGCACGTCGTCGAGGCGTTCGTCTCCGGCGAGAAGCCGTCCACCAAGGCGGCCCTGGCCACGCTGACCAAGCTGACCCAGGCCCGCCGGGTCCTGGTCGTGCTGAGCAGCACCGACGAGCTGAACTGGGTGTCGCTGCGGAACCTGCGCAACGCGCGGGACAGCCGGGTGCACCTGATCGAGGCCGGCCAGCTCAACACCTACGACGTGCTGGTGGCCGACGACGTGGTCTTCACCAAGGAGGCCCTGGACGAGTTCCTGGGTGTGCCGGCCGAGACCACCGAGGAGGATGGCAAGTGAGCACGATCGCCGATCCGCGTGACGTCATCGTCGCGCCGGTCGTCTCGGAGAAGAGCTACAGCGAGCTGAACCGCAACTGGTACACCTTCCTGGTGCACCCGGACGCCAACAAGACCGAGATCAAGATCGCTATCCAGCAGATCTTCAACGTCCGCGTCCTGACGGTCAACACGCTCAACCGTGAGGGCAAGCGCAAGCGGACCCGTACCGGGTTCGGCAAGCGCAAGGACACCAAGCGCGCGATGGTGAAGCTGGCTGACGGTGACCGTATCGAGGCCTTCGGCGGCCCGGTCAGCTGAGGGGTGTAGACAATGGCTATCCGTAAGTACAAGCCGACGACGCCGGGCCGGCGTGGCTCGAGCGTTGCCGACTTCGCCGAGATCACCCGGTCGACGCCCGAGAAGTCGCTGCTGGCTCCGCTGCCGAAGAAGGGCGGACGCAACGCCCACGGCCGGATCACCACGCGGCACCACGGTGGCGGCCACAAGCGCCAGTACCGTCTGATCGACTTCAAGCGGGTCGACAAGGACGGCGTGCCGGCGAAGGTCGCCCACATCGAGTACGACCCGAACCGCACCGCGCGCATCGCGCTGCTGCACTACGCCGACGGCGAGAAGCGCTACATCATCGCGCCGAAGGACCTGAAGCAGGGCGACCGCGTCGAGTCCGGTCCGGGCGCCGACATCAAGCCGGGCAACAACCTGCCGCTGCGCAACATCCCGGTCGGTACCACCATCCACAACGTGGAGCTGCGTCCGGGCGGCGGCGCCAAGCTGGCCCGTTCGGCCGGCGTCGGCATCCAGCTGCTCGGCCGTGAGGGCGCGTACGCGACCCTGCGTATGCCGTCCGGTGAGATCCGGCGTGTGGACGTGCGCTGCCGCGCCAGCATCGGCGAGATCGGCAACGCCGACCAGTCGAACATCAACTGGGGTAAGGCCGGCCGTATGCGGTGGAAGGGCAAGCGCCCGACCGTCCGTGGTGTCGCGATGAACCCGGTCGACCACCCGCACGGTGGTGGTGAGGGTAAGACCTCCGGTGGTCGCCACCCGGTCAACCCGCAGGGTAAGCCCGAGGGCCGCACCCGTCGTAAGGGCCAGCCGAGCGACCGGCTGATCGTCCGCCGCCGCTACGCCACGCGTAAGCGCGGCTGAGGGAGATAAGACATGCCTCGCAGCCTGAAGAAGGGCCCGTTCGTCGACGACCACCTGCTCAAGAAGGTGGAGACGCAGAACGACAAGGGCTCGAAGAACGTCATCAAGACCTGGTCGCGCCGCTCGACGATCATCCCGGAGATGCTGGGTCACACGATCGCCGTGCACGACGGGCGTAAGCACGTCCCGGTCTTCGTGACCGAGGCCATGGTCGGGCACAAGCTCGGCGAGTTCGCGCTGACCCGCACGTTCAAGGGTCACGAGAAGGACGACCGGAAGAGCCGCCGGCGCTGACGCCGCGGGCATACGGATAGAGGAACAAGGGGTTACAGCGATGCCAGGAAAGGGCGACGCTCCGGTGCTTCCGGGCGCGCGGGCGGTTGCGCGGCACGTGCGCATCTCGCCGATGAAGGCGCGCCGGGTGGTCAACCTCGTCCGCGGCCTGCCCGCGAAGGAGGCGCTCACGGTGCTGCAGTTCGCGCCGCAGGCTGCGAGCGAGCAGGTGTACAAGGTGCTCGCGAGCGCGATCGCCAACGCGGAGAACAACGAGCGGCTGGACCCCGACGCGCTGCTCGTCAGCGAGGCGTTCGTCGACGAGGGCCCGACCATGAAGCGGTTCCGGCCGCGGGCGCAGGGCCGGGCGTACCGGATCCGCAAGCGCACGTGCCACATCACCGTGGCGGTCGAGGCGGTTGCGCCGGCGGCGCCGAAGAAGTCGGCGAAGAAGGCCGCCCCGGCCAAGCCGGCCGCCGAGGAGCAGAGCACGACGGAGGGTGCCGAGTAATGGGTCAGAAGGTTCACCCGACCGGGTTCCGGCTCGGCATCTCGACCGACTGGAAGTCCCGCTGGTTCGCGGACAAGCTCTACAAGGACTACATCGGCGAGGACGTCAAGATCCGCCGGATGATGTCCAAGGGCCTCGAGCGCGCCGGCATCTCCAAGGTCGACATCGAGCGCACCCGCGACCGGGTCCGCGTCGACATCCACACCGCCCGGCCGGGCATCGTCATCGGCCGTAAGGGTGCGGAGGCCGACCGGATCCGCGGCGAGCTGGAGAAGCTCACCGGCAAGCAGGTCCAGCTGAACATCATCGAGGTCAAGAACCCCGAGTCGGATGCGCAGCTGGTCGCCCAGGGCGTCGCCGAGCAGCTGTCCAGCCGGGTCAGCTTCCGCCGGGCCATGCGCAAGGCGATGCAGTCCGCGATGAAGAACCCCGCCTGCAAGGGCATCCGGGTTCAGGTCTCGGGCCGTCTGGGCGGCGCCGAGATGAGCCGGACCGAGTTCTACCGCGAGGGCCGGGTTCCGCTGCACACGCTGCGGGCCAACATCGAGTACGGCTTCTTCGAGGCCCGTACCACGTTCGGCCGGATCGGCGTGAAGGTCTGGATCTACAAGGGCGACGCCGTCCCGGGCCGTGAGGCCCCGGCCGAGGCCGCCCCGTCGCGCGGCCCGCGCCGTGACCGTGGCGACCGGCCGGACCGGCCGCGCCGTGGCCGCTCGGGCTCGTCCGGTACGACCGCCGGTGGCACCGAGGCCGGCCGGGCAGCCGCGACCACCATCGCGCAGCAGGCGGAGACGCCGGCCGGTGACCCGGTCGACAGCAGCGCTGTCGCCGCCGCCGCGACTCAGCCGGCAGAAAAGCAGCAGGAGGGCTGACAGATGCTGATGCCGCGCAAGCCCCCGAAGGGCTTCCGCAAGCCGCACCACCCGGACCGCAGTGGCGCGTCCAAGGGTGGTAACCGGGTGGTGTTCGGCGAGTTCGGGATCCAGGCTCTCGAGCCGGCGTACGTGACCAACCGCCAGATCGAGTCGGCGCGTATCGCGATGACCCGTCACATCAAGCGTGGCGGCAAGGTCTGGATCACGATCTTCCCGGACCAGGCCCTCACCAAGAAGCCGGCCGAGACCCGGATGGGTTCCGGTAAGGGTTCGCCCGAGTGGTGGGTCGCCAACGTGAAGCCGGGGCGGGTTCTCTTCGAGATGTCCTTCCCCAACGAGCAGATCGCGCGAGAGGCGATGCGTCGCGCGATCCACAAGCTCCCGATGAAGTGCCGCATTGTGACGCGCGAAGTGGGTGAATCCTGATGGCAGCGGGCGTCAAGCCCTCCGAGCTGCGTGAGCTCTCCGAGGAGGAGCTGGTCACGAAGTTGCGCGAGGCGAAGGCGGAGCTGTTCAACCTCCGCGTGCAGGCCGCAACCGGGCAGCTGGACAACAACCGGCGGCTGCAGGTCATCCGTCGGGAGATCGCCCGGATCTACACGATCATGCGTGAGCGTGAGCTGGGTCTCTCGGCCGCGCCGACTGAGGTGACTTCGTGAGCGAGCGAAGCGAGCGTATGGGAGCTCGAGCATGAGTGAGAACACGACCGCGAGCGTGCAGCGCTCGCGCCGCAAGGTTCGCGAGGGCCTCGTGGTCAGCGACAAGATGGACAAGACCGTCGTGGTCGAGGTCGAGGACCGCGTCAAGCACGCGCTGTACGGCAAGATCATGCGCCGTACGAGCAAGCTGAAGGTCCACGACGAGCAGAACTCGGCCGGCATCGGCGACCGGGTCCTGATCATGGAGACCCGGCCGCTGTCCGCCACCAAGCGCTGGCGGCTCGTGGAGATCCTCGAGAAGGCCAAGTAGCGAAGGCTCGAGCTCGGCCGGTCTCGGTCGGGCGCAGGTTCCGCCAGGCTCCGGCCGCCCCGAGCGGCCGGAGAACCGGCAGACATAGGAGATAGACGTGATTCAGCAGGAGTCGCGACTGCGCGTCGCCGACAACACGGGTGCCCGGGAGATCCTGTGCATCCGGGTGCTCGGCGGCTCCGGTCGGCGCTACGCGAGCATCGGCGACGTCATCGTGGCCACCGTCAAGGACGCGATCCCCGGTGCCGGTGTGAAGAAGGGCGACGTCGTCAAGGCCGTCGTCGTTCGGACCGCCAAGGAGAAGCGGCGGCCGGACGGGTCGTACATCCGCTTCGACGAGAACGCCGCCGTCATCATCAAGGACGGTGGGGACCCGCGCGGTACCCGTATCTTCGGCCCGGTGGGCCGGGAGCTGCGGGACAAGCGGTTCATGAAGATCATCTCTCTCGCGCCGGAGGTGTTGTGACCGTGAAGGTCAAGAAGGGCGACACGGTCGTCGTCATCGCCGGCAAGGACAAGGGTGCCAAGGGCAAGGTCATCGCGGCCTACCCGCGGCAGGACAAGGTCCTGGTCGAGGGCGTGAACCGGGTCAAGAAGCACACCCGTATCAGCACCACCCAGCGTGGCGCCAAGACCGGTGGCATCGTCACCCAGGAGGCCCCGATCCACGTCTCGAACGTGATGGTCCTGGACTCCGACGGCAAGCCGACCCGCGTCGGCTACCGGATCGACGACAACGGCCAGAAGGTCCGCATCGCGCGTAGCACCGGTAAGGACCTCTGATGACCACGGCTACCGAAACCAAGACCCTGCCGCGCCTCAAGGAGCGGTACCGCAACGAGGTGGTGGCCGAGCTGCAGAAGCAGTTCGAGTTCGCCAATCCGATGCAGGTGCCGCGGCTGGTCAAGATCGTCGTCAATATGGGTGTCGGCGAGGCCGCTCGCGACGCCAAGCTGATCGACGGGGCCGTCCGCGACCTGGCCACCATCACCGGCCAGAAGCCGCAGGTCCGGCGGGCCACCAAGTCCATCGCGCAGTTCAAGCTCCGCGAGGGCATGCCGATCGGCGCGAAGGTCACCCTGCGCGGCGACCGGATGTGGGAGTTCCTGGACCGGCTGCTCTCGATCGCGCTGCCGCGTATCCGCGACTTCCGCGGCCTGGACGGGCGCAAGCTCGACGGGCACGGCAACTACACGTTCGGTCTGACCGAGCAGTCGGTGTTCCACGAGATCGACCAGGACAAGATCGATCGCCAGCGGGGCATGGACATCACGGTGGTCACGACCGCCACGACCGACGACGAGGGCCGGGCGCTGCTCAAGCTCCTGGGCTTCCCGTTCAAGGAGAACTGAGATGGCCAAGAAGGCGCTGATCCTCAAGGCGGCCGCGAAGCCGAAGTTCTCGGTTCGCGCGTACACCCGCTGCCAGCGGTGCGGGCGTCCGAAGGCGGTCTACCGCAAGTTCGGTCTCTGCCGGGTGTGCATCCGGGAGATGGCCCACCGCGGTGAGCTGCCCGGCGTGTCCAAGGCTTCCTGGTAATAGCCCGGCGCGCTCCGGCGCGTCAGCTGAACTGTCTCTTCGCCGTAGGCCCCGGGCCTGGCCCGGGGAACCCCGGCGAGAAAGGTTGACGAGTTTTCATGACGATGACCGACCCGATCGCAGACATGCTCACGCGTCTGCGTAACGCCAACCAGGCGTACCACGACCGGGTGACGATGCCGTACTCGAAGATCAAGGCGAACATCGCCGAGGTCCTCAAGTCCGAGGGCTACATCGCCACCTGGTCGGTCGAGGAGCCCGAGGAGGGCGCCGTCGGCAAGCGACTGGTCGTCGAGCTGAAGTACGGCCAGAACCGCGAGCGGAGCCTGGCTGGCATCAAGCGCGTGTCCAAGCCCGGTCTCCGGGTGTACGCCAAGTCGGACGGGCTCCCGCGGGTGCTCGGCGGGCTGGGCGTGGCGATCATTTCGACGTCCCAGGGGCTGCTCACCGACCGGCAGGCCCGCAAGCGGAGCGTTGGCGGGGAAGTCCTCGCCTTCGTCTGGTAACGGGAGACAGGTAGAAATGTCGCGTATTGGACGTAAGTCGATCCCGGTGCCTGCCGGCGTCGACATCACGATCGACGGCCGGACCGTCAAGGTCAAGGGCCCCAAGGGCGAACTGAGCCACGTGCTGGCCGAGCCGATCACGGCGGAGCGGGGCGAGGACGGCGAGCTGCACGTCAACCGGCCCAACGACGAGCGCAAGGCCAAGGAGCTGCACGGCCTGAGCCGTACGCTGGTGGCCAACATGATCGTCGGTGTGACCGAGGGCTACCGCAAGAGCCTGGAGATCGCCGGCACCGGTTACCGCGTGACCGCCAAGGGCAAGGACCTGGAGTTCGCGCTCGGGTTCTCGCACCCGGTCCTCGTGCCGGCGCCGGACGGCATCACCTTCACGGTCGAGAAGCCGACGCTGTTCCACGTGGCCGGCATCGACAAGCAGCAGGTCGGTGAGGTGGCCGCCAACATCCGGAAGATCCGTCCGCCGGAGCCCTACAAGGGCAAGGGCGTGAAGTACCAGGGCGAGGTCATCCGCCGTAAGGCTGGAAAGGCCGGCAAGAAGTGACCGCGGCCGTCAACACCCGGGCGAGGTCGTCCGCCGGCCGTGAGGCCGTGAGAAAGGCAGGTAAGAAGTGAGCGCCACGCTGCTCAAGCGCCGCCGCGGCGTCGCCGCCAAGCGTGCCGTCGGGCGTGCGCGTCGGCACTTCCGGGTCCGCAAGAACGTCAGCGGCACCGCCGAGCGTCCCCGCCTCGTCGTCACCCGCTCCCTGCGCCACGTGGTGGCCCAGGTCGTGGACGACACCAAGGGTCACACCCTGGCGTCGGCCTCGACCATGGACGCCTCGCTGCGCGGCGCCGAGGGTGACAAGAGCGCCCTGGCCGGCAAGGTCGGCGCCCTGCTCGCCGAGCGTGCCAAGGCCGCCGGCGTCTCGAAGGTCGTCTTCGACCGCGGTGGCAACCGGTACGCGGGGCGTGTCGCCGCGCTTGCCGACGCCGCCCGCGAAGCCGGGCTCGAGTTCTAGAAACCCCGTCACGAGAGAGAAGGAAGGCTGCTGATGCCAGGTCAACAGCGCCGTGGCGGCGGGTCCGGTGGCAACGAGGGTGGTCGCCGCGACAACCGCCGTGAGGGCGGCCGCGGAAACGCGCCCGTCGAGAAGACCCCGCACCTCGAGCGGGTCGTCGCGATCAACCGCGTCGCCAAGGTCGTGAAGGGTGGTCGTCGCTTCAGCTTCACCGCCCTGGTGATCGTGGGCGACGGCGACGGCACCGTCGGCGTGGGCTACGGAAAGGCCAAGGAGGTGCCCGCGGCTATCGCCAAGGGTGTCGAGGAGGCCAAGAAGCACTTCTTCAAGGTGCCGCGCATCGGCGCCTCGATCCCGCACCCGGTCACGGGTGAGGACGCGGCCGGTGTGGTGCTGCTCAAGCCGGCCTCCGCCGGTACGGGTGTCATCGCCGGTGGCCCGGTGCGTGCCGTGCTGGAGTGCGCGGGCATCCACGACGTGCTCTCCAAGAGCCTCGGCTCGTCCAACCCGATCAACATCGTGCACGCCACGGTGGCGGCCCTGAAGGGGCTCGAGTCCCCGGAGCAGGTCGCGGCCCGTCGTGGTCTGCCGGTCGAGGACGTCGCGCCGGCCGCCATGCTGGCGTCGCGGGCGGGGGTGGCGTCCTGATGGCACGCCTGAAGGTCACCCAGGTCCGGTCCGAGATCGGGACCAAGCGCAACCAGCGTGAGTCGCTGCGTTCGCTCGGTCTCAAGCGGATCAACGACGTGGTGGTCAAGGAGGACCGGCCGGAGATCCGCGGCATGATCTTCACGGTCAACCACCTCGTGAAGGTCGAGGAGGTCGAGTAATGACGATCAAGGTGCACCACCTGCGTCCGGCTCCCGGCGCCAAGACCGACAAGACCCGCGTGGGTCGCGGTGAGGGCTCCAAGGGCAAGACGGCCGGTCGCGGTACCAAGGGTTCCAAGGCCCGCAAGAACATCTCGCCGGCGTTCGAGGGTGGGCAGATGCCCATCCACATGCGCCTGCCGAAGATGAAGGGCTTCAAGAACAAGTTCAAGGTCGTGTTCCAGGTGGTCAACCTGGACCGGCTGGCCGAGCTGTTCCCCAACGGCGGCCAGGTCGGCCCGGTCGAGCTGGTCGAGGCCGGTGCGGTCCGCAAGGGTCACCCGGTCAAGGTGCTCGGGACCGGCGACCTCGGCGGCGTGTCCCTCCAGGTGTCGGCGCACGCGTTCAGCGCGTCGGCCAAGGAGAAGATCACCGCCGCCGGTGGCTCGGTCACCGAGCTGTAAGACGATGTGCATGGCGCCCGCTCAGTTGTTCGCGACTGGGCGGGCGCCATGGTCTACCGGCCACGTGTGCGCCGGGTAACATCGGATTCGTTTTATGTAGCCGGGGACATCTGCCCGGACCGGGATCGGGCTGTTAGAGTCCGTTCCCAGCCATGGATTCCGGACACTCCGTCCGGCACCACACCCCGCCCCGCCAGGGATTCGTCACCGGCGGCCCGCGTCGCGCAGGAGGAAGAAGTTGCTGTCCGCCTTTCTCAGTGCGTTCCGTACGCCTGACCTGCGCAAGAAGCTGCTGTTCACAGTAGGCATCATCGCGGTCTACCGGCTGGGCGCCACGCTGCCCAGCCCGGGCGTCTCGTACGGCAACGTGCAGAAGTGCCTCGACTCGATCCAGGGTGGCAGCACGGGTGTGCTCAACCTGCTGGATCTCTTCTCCGGTGGCGCGCTGCTCCAGCTCTCGGTCTTCGCGCTGGGCATCATGCCCTACATCACCGCGTCGATCATCCTTCAGCTGCTGACGGTGGTGATCCCGCGCCTGGAGCAGCTCCGCAAGGAGGGCCAGGCCGGGCAGGCAAAGATCACGCAGTACACCCGCTATCTGACGCTGGGCCTGGGCGTCCTCCAGGCCTCGGCGTTCGTGGCGCTGGCCCGCTCCGGGCAGCTGTTCAACAACCAGTGCGACCAGTTCCCGATCGTGCCCCGCGGCACCGGCATCCCCGACTGGCTGACCCTGACCATCCTGGTCATGACCATGACCGCCGGCACCGGCGTGGTGATGTGGCTCGGTGAGCTGATCACCGACCGGGGCGTCGGCAACGGCATGTCCGTGCTGATCTTCACCTCGATCGCGGCCCGGCTCCCCAGCGAGGGCTGGAAAATCAAGACCACCAAGGGCTGGGGGATGTTCCTCCTCGTCATCGCCCTGGTGCTGGTGGTCATCACCGCTGTCACGTTCATCGAGCAGGCACAGCGCCGCATCCCGGTGCAGTACGCCAAGCGCATGATCGGCCGGCGGATGTACGGCGGCACGTCGACCTACATCCCGCTGAAGGTGAACCAGGCGGGTGTCATCCCGGTCATCTTCGCCTCGTCGTTGCTCTACCTGCCGCAGCTCGCGCTCCAGTTCTTCGATCAGAACGACCCGGGCAAGGTCCAGGCGTGGATCCAGAACCACATCGTGAAGGCGAGCGCGCCGGAGCACATCGCGATCTACTTCCTGCTGATCATCTTCTTCACGTACTTCTACGTGTCGATCACGTTCAATCCGACCGAGGTCGCGGACAACATGAAGAAGTACGGCGGCTTCGTGCCGGGCATCCGCCCCGGCAAGCCGACCGCCGAGTATCTCGACTTCATCCTCAGCCGGATCACCCTGCCGGGCGCGCTCTACCTCGGCATCGTCGCGATCCTGCCGAACTTCTTCTTCATCTGGCTGGACAACCAGCAGTTCCAGAACTTCCCGTTCGGCGGCACCGCTGTGCTGATCATGGTCGGCGTCGGTCTGGAGACCGTCAAGCAGATCGAGAGCCAACTCATGCAGCGGAACTACGAAGGGTTCCTGCGGTAGATGAGACTCGTTCTGGTTGGCCCGCCGGGCGCGGGCAAGGGCACACAGGCGGAGTTCATCGCCGCGCACCTCTCGGTGCCGAAGATCTCGACCGGTGACATCTTCCGCGCGAACGTCTCCCAGGGCACGCCGCTGGGCGTCGAGGCCAAGCGGTACATGGACGCCGGCAAGCTGGTCCCGGACGAGGTCACCATCAACATGGTGCGGGACCGGCTCGCCGAGCCGGACGCGAGCGAGGGCTTCCTGCTCGACGGCTTCCCGCGGACCACTCCGCAGGCCGCCGCGCTGGACAAGCTCCTCGCCGACCTGGGCACCGCGCTGGATCTGGTGCTGGAGCTGGTCGTCGACGACGACGAGGTGATCCGGCGGCTGTCCGGCCGGCGCACCTGCCGCGGCTGCGGCAAGATCTGGCACGTCGAGTTCGACGCGCCGAGCCGGGAGGGCGTCTGCGACCGCTGCGGCGCCGAGCTGTTCCAGCGCGACGACGACAAGCCGGAGACCATCGCCGCCCGGCTGCGGGAGTACGCCGAGAAGACCGCGCCGCTCGTGGACTACTACGGCGCCCAGGGCAAGCTGGTCGGCATCGACGCGACCGGCCCGGTGGAGGACGTCACCGTCCGCGCCATCGACGCGTTGCGCTCGTACGGCGGCTGAGGTCCCGCCGCCACCCGGCGGATAGAGTGCGAACAGCGGGGTACGCGCGACGTGCCCCGCTGCTCCGCGTACGCGACGAAAGGGAACCACCACATGCGCCGTCCCCAGCTGGACATCCAGCTGAAGACCCCCGAGCAGATCGAGCTGATGCGGGCCGCCGGTCTGGTCGTCGCCCGTGCCCTGCGCCGGATGCGGGAGGCGGTGGCTCCGGGCGTGTCGACGGCCGACCTGGACGCGATCGCCGAGTCGACCATCCGCGAGGCGGGCGCCGTGCCGTCGTTCAAGGGCTACCACGGCTTCCCGGCGTCGATCTGCTCCTCGGTCAACCGGCAGGTGGTGCACGCCATCCCGTCGCCCGAGCAGGTGCTGCGCGAGGGCGACCTGATCTCCATCGACTGCGGCGCGGTGCTGGACGGCTGGCACGGTGACGCGGCGGTCACGGTGCCGGTCGGCGACGTCGACCCGGCCCTGCTGAGGATGACAGCGGTGGCCGAGGACGCCATGTGGGCCGGGATCGCCGCCGCGGCGCGCGGGGCGGCCTCCGGCAAGGGCCGGCTCACCGACATCTCCCACGCGGTCGAGACCGCGGTCCGGCGGGGCGGCCGGTACGGCATCGTCGACGGCTACGGCGGCCACGGCATCGGCACCGAGATGCACCAGGACCCGCACGTGCTCAACCACGGTCGCCCTGGCAAGGGCCCGCGCCTGGTGCCGGGTCTGGCGCTCGCCATCGAGCCGATGATCACGATGGGGTCGCCGCGTACGGTCGAGCTGGCCGACGGCTGGACCGTGGTGACCCGGGACGGGTCGATGGCGGTGCACGTCGAGCACTCGATGGCGCTGCTGGACGACGGCGTGTGGGTGCTGACCGCCGAGGACGGCGGACGGGCCCGTCTGGGCGACCTGGTGACCGCGCGGCAGACGCCTGTCGACTCCCCGGCTGCCTGATCGCTCCCGGCGGGGGCCTGTGGGCCCTGGGAGGCGTGACGTGCGTCATATTCGAGCCGTCCGGGTGACTGTCGCGCCGGTCGGTTTGGCGAGCAAGCGCGGGTCGGCGTACACTTTCGGATCGGCGCACAGCGTCCACTCCGCCATGCCCACCCTGCGCTTCGGTGGGAGTCGGAGCCGCGGCTGGCGCGGGTTTCCTGATCTTGATCAGTTCTCCCGTGTAAGACGTTGTGGGCCGTCCGGAGTAACCGACGTCAGGACAGCGGAGGACATGCCGAAAAAAGACGGAGCAATCGAGATCGAGGGTCGGGTCATCGAGCCCCTGCCGAACGCCATGTTCCGGGTGGAGCTCGCGAACGGCCACAAGGTGCTCGCTCACATCAGCGGCAAGATGCGGCAGCACTACATCCGCATCCTGCCGGAGGACCGGGTCGTCGTCGAACTCTCGCCGTACGACCTGACCCGCGGGCGCATCGTCTACCGCTACAAGTAAGCCTGACGGCGGCCGGGAGACCCGTGTCCGTCTTCGACGTCCGGATCGCGCTCCGTCGCGGCTCCGGGCCAGATGGGAAGTAAGGCAACCGTGAAGGTCAAGCCGAGCGTCAAGAGGATCTGCAACAAGTGCCGGGTGATCCGCCGGCACGGCCGGGTCATGGTCATCTGCACCGACCCGCGCCACAAGCAGCGCCAGGGCTGACGCCCCAACACATCACCAGCTCGTCCCAGCCGCGGTCGGGTGCGCAGCGCGTACCCCCTCGTGGTTGACCCCCGGTCGGAGGCCGGGGCCCGCTCGGGCAGCGACCGATCCCGGTCGCCGGCGTTCTCGACGCCGGAAGGACAGGGACGGCCGGTAGCGGGGTGGGACGGGTCCACACCTCCGCCACAACATCACGAGGAGTACGCCCGCACATGGCACGTCTAGTCGGCGTGGATCTCCCCCGCGAGAAGCGGATGGAGATCGCGCTCACCTACATCTTCGGGGTCGGTCGCACCCGCGCCCTGGAGACGCTCGCCGCGACCGGCATCTCGCCGGACAAGCGCGTTCGGGACCTCACGGACGAGGAGCTCGTCGAGCTCCGGAACCACATCGAGGGCAACTACAAGGTTGAAGGCGACCTGCGCCGCGAGGTCGCCGCTGACATCCGCCGCAAGGTCGAGATCGGCTGCTACGCCGGTATCCGGCACCGTCGCGGTCTGCCCGTGCGTGGCCAGCGCACCAAGACCAACGCGCGGACCCGGAAGGGCCCGAAGCGGACCGTGGCCGGCAAGAAGAAGCCCGGCAAGAAGTAACTAGGAGCGCACAGACTTATGCCACCGAAGGCTCGTGCCGGAGCCGCCGTCAAGAAGGTCCGGCGCAAGGAACGCAAGAACGTCGCCCACGGGCAGGCGCACATCAAGAGCACCTTCAACAACACCATCGTGTCCATCACGGACCCGACCGGTGCGGTCATCTCCTGGGCCTCCTCCGGCCAGGTCGGCTTCAAGGGCTCTCGCAAGTCGACTCCGTTCGCCGCGCAGCTCGCCGCCGAGGCCGCCGCGCGCCGCGCGATGGAGCACGGCATGCGCAAGGTCGACGTGTTCGTCAAGGGCCCCGGCTCCGGCCGGGAGACCGCCATCCGTTCGCTGCAGGCCGTCGGCCTCGAGGTCGGGCAGATCTCCGACGTCACGCCGCAGCCGCACAACGGGTGCCGTCCGCCGAAGCGTCGCCGGGTCTGAGAGGTTAGAGAGAGATGGCTCGTTACACCGGTGCTGACTGCCGCCGTTGCCGGCGGGAGAAGATGAAGCTGTTCCTCAAGGGCAGCAAGTGCGATGGTCCGAAGTGCCCGTTCGAGTCCCGGCCGTTCCCGCCCGGGCAGCACGGCCGCGGCCGCACGAAGGAGACGGAGTACCTGCTCCAGCTCCGTGAGAAGCAGAAGGCCCGCCGTGTCTACGGCGTGCTGGAGAAGCAGTTCCGCGGCTACTACGAAGAGGCCGTGAGCAAGGAAGCCAAGACCGGTGAGGTCCTGCTGCAGATCCTCGAGTCGCGGCTGGACAACGTGGTCTACCGGGCCGGCTACGCCAAGTCCCGGGACATGGCCCGTCAGCTGGTCAAGCACGGCCACTTCACGGTGAACGGCAAGAAGGTCGACATCCCGTCGTACCGCGTCAAGGAGCACGACATCGTCGAGGTGCGTGCCAAGAGCAAGGAGCTCACCCCGTTCCTCGTGGCGCAGGGTGAGGCCGGCTCGCGGACCGTTCCGGCGTGGCTGGAGGCGATCCCGAGCCAGCTGAAGATCCTCGTGCACTCGCTCCCGGCCCGCCAGGTGATCGACACCCAGGTCCAGGAGCAGCTGATCGTCGAGCTCTACTCCAAGTAAGGGCTCGTTGCGGTGGCCCGTCCTCCGGGGCGGGCCACCGGAACAGTTGTGTCGTGGGCGTCATATAGCGGGCGCCCCGGAAGAGAAGAGAAAAGATGCTCATCAGCCAGCGACCGTCTCTCTCCGAAGAGTCGATCAACGAGACCCGCTCCCGGTTCACCATCGAGCCGCTGGAGCCCGGCTTCGGCTACACGCTCGGCAACTCGCTGCGGCGTACGCTGCTGTCGTCGATCCCGGGCGCGGCGGTCACCTCGATCAAGATCGACGGTGTGC
Source organism: Micromonospora sp. CNB394 (assembly GCF_000374985.1). NCBI lineage: Bacteria > Bacillati > Actinomycetota > Actinomycetes > Micromonosporales > Micromonosporaceae > Micromonospora > Micromonospora sp. CNB394. The sequence goes on from NZ_KB895826.1 coordinate 57,467, forward strand.
TGCACGAGTTCACCACGATCCCCGGTGTCAAGGAGGACGTGGTCGAGCTCGTCATGAACATCAAGGAGCTGTGCGTCAGCTCCGAGCACGACGAGCCGGTCAGCATGTACCTGCGCAAGCAGGGCCCGGGCGACGTGACCGCCGGTGACATCCAGCCCCCGGCCGGTGTCTCGGTGCACAACCCGGACCTGAAGCTCGCCACCCTCAACGGCAAGGGCCGGCTCGACATGGAGCTGACCGTCGAGCGGGGGCGCGGCTACGTCACGGCGGCGCAGAACAAGCAGGCGGGCGCCGAGATCGGCCGGATCCCGGTCGACTCGATCTACTCGCCGGTGCTCAAGGTGACGTACCGGGTCGAGGCGACCCGTGTCGAGCAGCGGACCGACTTCGACCGGCTGATCATCGACGTCGAGACCAAGCCGTCGATGGGCCCGCGTACCGCGCTGGCCTCGGCCGGCTCGACGCTGGTGGAGCTGTTCGGGCTGGCCCGGGAGCTGGACGAGACCGCCGAGGGCATCGACATCGGGCCGTCCCCGCAGGACGCCCAGCTGGCGGCGGACCTGGCCCTGCCGATCGAGGAGCTGGACCTCACCGTCCGCTCCTACAACTGCCTCAAGCGCGAGGGCATCAACGCCGTTGGTGAGCTCATCGGGCGTACCGAGGCCGACCTCCTCGACATCCGCAACTTCGGTCAGAAGTCGATCGACGAGGTCAAGATGAAGCTCGCCGGGATGGGCCTGGGGCTGAAGGACTCGGCTCCGAACTTCGACCCGGCGCACGTCGTGGACGCCTTCGGCGAGGCCGACTACGACACCGACGACTACCGCGAGACCGAGCAGCTCTAGTCCGCGCTGCCGCCACACCTGAGGAGCACCAAGCATGCCCACGCCCACCAAGGGCCCCCGCCTCGGCGGCAGCCCCGCGCACGAGCGGCTGATGCTGGCCAACCTGGCCACCGCGCTGTTCCAGCACGGCAAGATCCAGACCACCGAGACGAAGGCCCGGCGGCTGCGTCCGCTGGCCGAGCAGCTCATCACCAAGGCCAAGCGCGGCGACCTCGCCTCGCGCCGCCGGGTGCTGGGCGTCGTCAAGGACAAGGACGTGGTCTACGCCCTGTTCGACCAGATCGCGCCCCGGTACGCCAACCGCAACGGTGGCTACACCCGGATCGTGAAGACCGGCCCGCGCAAGGGTGACGCCGCTCCGATGGCGATCATCGAGCTGGTGGAGGAGCTTCAGGTCGCCGAGCCGAAGGCGAACAAGAAGACCGCCGCCCGCAAGGCCGCGCAGCAGGACAAGGTCGAGGCCCTGGCCCCGGCCGAGGAGACGCCGCGCTCCAGCGACGCCGACCAGGACGCCGAGGCGCCGGTCTCCGCGTCGGGTGACACCGCCGCCGCCCGTGAGGACAGCGACGAGGCCACCGAGAACGACAAGGCCTGAGATCAGGCTCGACCGGGCCCGGTATCCCCTCGGGGGTGCCGGGCCCGTCGCCGTCGACAGGAGGTACGAGGTGGACGAGCGGACCCGGCTGCGGCTGGACGTCTCGTACGACGGCACCGACTTCTCCGGCTGGGCGCCCCAGCCGGAGCGGCGCACCGTGGCGGGCGTGCTCATGCAGACGGTGGACCTGGTGCTCGGCGCGGGCACGGCGACCGGCCTGACGGTGGCCGGACGTACCGACGCCGGGGTGCACGCCACCGGGCAGGTCTGCCACCTCGACCTGCCGGCGGCGGTGTGGCGGGAGCACGAGGGGCGGTTGCTGCGCCGGCTGGCCCGGCTCCTGCCGCCCGATGCGCGGGTGCGCGCGATGACCGAGGTGCCGGCCGACTTCGACGCCCGGTTCTCGGCCACGTTCCGGCGCTACGAGTACCGGGTCACCGACGCGCCGTGGGGCGCCGAGCCGCTACGCCGCCGGGACACGCTGGCCTGGCCCAAACCGCTGGACCTGGCGGCCCTCAACGCCTCCGCCGCCGGGCTGGTGGGCGAGCACGACTTCGCCGCGTACTGCCGGCGCAAGGAGAACGCGACCACGTTGCGCGAGGTGACCCGGCTGGACTGGCGGCGCGACCCGGACGGGATCCTGGTCGCCACCGTGCAGGCCGACGCGTTCTGTCAGAACATGGTGCGCAGCCTGGTCGGGGCGATGCTGGTGGCCGGCGACGGGCGGCGGCCGGTCCAGTGGCCGGCCGGCCTGCTGACCCGGCGGGAACGCTCCAGCGAGGTGACCGTAGCGCCCGCGCACGGTCTCGCCCTGGTGGAGGTGGGCTACCCGGCCGACCCGGCCGAGTACGCCCGCCGGGCCGAGGAGACCCGCCGGTTGCGGGTGCCGGTGGCCGAGGGCTGAACCCGGATCAGTCCGTGCCCCGCTGACCGCCGCTGTCCTCGACCGAGTCCGCGTCGGGCTGCCCGGCGGTTCCGGAGGCCGCGCGGCGGTCCAGCACACCCTGGTTGAGGTGCAGCTCGACCAGGTCGTACATGATCTCGCGGGCGGTCGCGTCGTCGCTCGGGATGTGCTCCCCGTCGGCGCGGGTGACCAGGCAGAAGGCGACGTAGTGTCCGCGTACCTGCCAGGCGACCCGGGCCGCGGCCCGCTCCACCGCCTCGGTGCCGTCGCCCGCGGCCATGCCACGGAACCGTCCCTGGCGCGTGTCGAGCAGCGGCCGGATGCGGTCGCGTACCCGCTGGGCGGTGGCCACGTCGGTGAGGTTGAGCAGACCGGCGGTGATCAGGTGGTCGCCGTCGGGGGAGCGGAGCGTGCCCCGCACGACCTGGTTGCAGCCGAGCCGGACCAGCAGGTCGGCGATCTCGCCGGTGGCCGCGACCTGGCACTTCGTGCTGGCCTGGGTCTTGAGCACCCGGTAGGCCGGTTCTCCGTCAGTGACCACGAGCTCCTTGGCCGGGAAGACCTCCTTGGCGGTGAGTGACGCCTGGTCGGTGTCCCGGGAGTCCAGGTCGGTGCCGCCGGACGGGGCGCTCGACTCGGTCGGCTGCGGGGTCGGCCGGCCGGCCGGCGGCGTGGTGGTGCGTTCGTCGAGCAGGGCCGCGACGGCGAGCCCGGTGAGTGAGAGCAGGAGCAGTACGGCGGCGCCGCCGACGAGCGTCTGCCAGAACCGGCCGCCGCCGCGGCGTTCGGCGCGCCGGGTCCGGGGCGGCTCGGAGACGTCGGCGGCGCGGGCGGCCGGGCTGGCCTGGATCGGCACCGCCGGCCGGTTCGTCGCCGCCGGTACGGGTGCCGGCACGGGCGGCGCGGGCTGCGGCACCGGGGAGGGTTCCCGTGGTGGCGCGGGCCGCCCGGGTGTGGGCGCCGGGGCCGGTGGTGCCGGAACGGGTGCGCGGGCGTCGTCCACCACCGCCTGCCCGTCGGGGTCGGCCTGCTCGGCCGCAGCGGCCGGTGGCAGGGTGGTGGGTCGCGGCGGCGGGGGCAGCGACGGGGTGGGGAAGCGGGAGCGTGACGGACCCGCGGGCGGGGGCGTCGTGGCTGCGGGCCCGTTCGGGGCCGACCCGGGCTTCGGGTACTCCAGGAAGGCGTCCTCTTCGGACTCGTACCGGTACACCATGTGGCATAGAGTAGGGCTGATTGTCCCTTTCAGGGGTAATATCGGGAAAATCTGGCGGAGTGGCGTGCGGCCCGGCCCGCGACACCGTCGCCGGAACCACTCCGGCCCGGTGCGAGAATGCCTGCGTGACCGGCGACCACTACTTCACCGCTGAGCCCTCGACCCCGGCCCGCCCGCGCGAGGTCGAGTTCACAGTCGCCGGACGCGACTACACGCTCGCCTCGGCCGGCGGCGTCTTCTCCGCCGACCGCCTCGACCCGGGCACCGCCGTGCTGCTGCGCAAGGCCGAACTGCCGGCCGCCGACGTCACCGGCGCGCTGCTCGACATCGGGTGCGGCTTCGGCCCGATCACCTGCGTCCTGGCCACCGTCGCACCGCAGGCCACCGTCTGGGCGGTGGACGTCAACGAGCGCGCCCGCGCCCTCACCACCGCCAACGCGGCCCGGGTCGGCGCCGCCCGTCGGGTACGCGCCGTCGCACCCGACGAACTGCCGGACGACGTCACCTTCACCCAGATCTGGTCCAACCCGCCGATCCACATCGGCAAGCCGGAACTGCACGGCCTGCTGCTGCGCTGGCTGCCCCGGCTCGCCCCGGACGGCGTGGCCTGGCTGGTCGTCGCCCGGCACCTCGGCGGCGACTCGCTGCACCGCTGGCTGGTCGAACAGGGCTGGGCGGTCGAGCGGCACGCCAGCCAGAAGGGCTACCGGGTGCTGCGGGTCACCCGGTAATCCGGTGTCGTCCACCGACCCGGCTCGGGCAGGATGCCCGCGTGGGATACGTGGACGTGGCAGGGGTCGGGCACATCCTCCCGGACGGACGTGAGCTGTTCGGCGACGTGTCGTTCCGGGTCGGCGAGGGCGCGAAGGTGGCGCTCGTCGGTCCGAACGGCGCCGGCAAGACCACGCTGCTGCGAATGGTCGCCGGCGACCTGCCGGTGAAGACCGGCGCGATCGCCCGCTCCGGCGGGCTCGGCGTGATGCGGCAGTTCATCGGCATGATCGGTGACGAGTCCACACTCGCCGACCTGGCCCTGTCGCTCGCCCCGCCGGCGCTGCGCGACGCCGGGCTGCGGCTCGCCGAGACCGAGGCGGCCATGCGGGCGGCCGAGGTCCGCGGCAAGTACAGCTCCGCCGCCGCCAAGGCCCAGCTCGCGTACGCCGACGCGCTCGCCGCCTGGGGTGAGACCGGCGGGTACGACGCCGAAGTCCTGTTCGACACCGTCGCCACCATCGTGCTCGACCTGCCCTGGGACAGCGCCCGGGACCGGCCGGTGCGCACGCTGTCCGGCGGCCAGCAGAAGCGCTTCGCGCTGGAGCTGCTGCTGCGCGGCCCGGACGAGGTGCTGTTGCTCGACGAGCCGGACAACTTCCTCGACGTACCCGGCAAACGCTGGCTGGAGGCGCGGCTGCGCGAATCCGGCAAGTCCGTGCTCTACGTCTCGCACGACCGGGAACTGCTGGCCCAGACCGCCGACCGGGTCGTCGCGGTGGAGGGCGGCAGCGCCTGGGTGCACCCGGGCGGCTTCGCGAGCTGGCACTCGGCGCGGGTGGCCCGGCACGCCCGCCTCGACGAGCTGCGCAAACGCTGGGACGAGGAACACCAGAAGCTGCGCGAGCTGATGCTGATGTACAAGCAGAAGGCCGCGTACAACGACGGGATGGCCTCCCGCTACCAGGCCGCGCAGACCCGGTTGCGCAAGTTCGAGGAGGCCGGGCCCCCGCCCGTACCCCCGAAGGACCAGGACATCCGGATGCGCCTGACCGGCGGGCGGACCGGCAAGCGCGCGGTGATCGCCGAGCAGCTGGAGCTGGACGGCCTGACCTACCCGTTCGACCTGGAACTCTGGTACGGCGACCGGGTCGCGGTGCTCGGCGCGAACGGCACCGGCAAGTCGCACTTCCTGCGCCTGCTGGCCCGGGGCGGCACCGACCCGGAACCGGGCAACACGCCTGTGGACGGTGCCGCCGCGCTCGCGCCAGTCGCCCACGGCGGCGTGGTCCGGCTCGGCGCCCGGGTCCGGCCCGGGCACTTCTCGCAGACCCACGACCGGCCGGAGCTGATGGCGAAGACGCTGGTCGAGGTGCTGTGGCGCGGCGACGACCACCGGGCCGGCATGGACCGGCACGCGGCGATGGCGGCGCTGTCCCGGTACGAGCTGGCCGGGCAGGGCGACCAGCGGTTCGGCACGCTCTCCGGCGGGCAGCAGGCGCGGTTCCTGGTGCTGCTGCTGGAACTGTCCGGGGCGACGCTGCTGCTGCTCGACGAGCCCACCGACAACCTCGACCTGGCCTCCGCCGAGGCGCTGGAGGCCGGGCTGACCGCGTTCGACGGGACGGTGGTCGCGGTGACACACGACAGGTGGTTCACCCGTACCTTCGACCGGTTCGTCCTGTTCCGGGGCGACGGCGACGTGGTGGAGACGCCGGAACCGGTCTGGGACGTGGGGTGATCGGCCAGGACCTGGCCGACCGGCTGTCTTCTACTCGCACGCGTACGCCGGGGAGGTGGCGCTCGGGCGGGTGCTCGCCGACCCGACCGGCGAGCTGACCGCGCTGCGGGCCGAGACCGCCGACTACCCGCCCGCGCTCGGCGCCGCGCTGGTCGCCGGTGGCTGGGAGGCCGGGCTGCTGCTCGACGGCGCGGCCAAGGGCGCGGCCGGAGGTGACTCCGGCTACGTGGTGGGCTGCCTGTTCCGGGTGGTCGGGGTGCTGGTCCACGCGCCGCACGGACGGGCCGGACGGTGGCTGGTCAACGAGAAGGGCATGATCGCCTCCGCCGGGCGCCTGCCGGGCGCGCCGCCGGACTTCGCCGCGCGGGCGCAGGCGCTGCTGGGCGCGGTGGGGCGTACCCCCGCGGAACTGGCGGCGACCATCGGTGACGCCCGGGTGTTGGCCGCCGAGGTGCGTGGTTGAAGTGCTCGCCGGGTGGGTGCCCGGCCTGCGGGCATAGGGTGGATCTCGTGAGTGAGATGACCTATCGCCGGTTGGGCGACTCCGGGCTCGTGGTGTCAGTGGTCGGCATCGGCTGCAACAACTTCGGCCGCAAACTCGATCTCGACGGCACCCGGGCCGTGGTGGACGCCGCGCTCGACGCCGGGATCAACTTCTTCGACACCGCCGACATCTACGGTGAGCCGCAGGGCGCCTCCGAGGAGACGCTCGGCCAGGCACTGAAGGGCCGCCGCGACGACGTGGTGGTGGCCACCAAGTTCGGCATGGACATGCACGGCGCGAACGGACCGGATCACGGCGCCCGGGGTGCCCGCCGCTACATCGCCCGCGCGGTCGAGGCGTCGCTGCGCCGGCTCGGCACCGACCACATCGACCTGTACCAGATGCACGAGCCCGACCCGGGCACCCCGATCGACGAGACACTCGCCGCGCTGGACGACCTGGTGACCGCCGGCAAGGTGCGCTACCTGGGCAACTCCAACTTCGCCGGGTGGCAGATCGCCGACGCCGACTGGACCGCGTCGTCGCAGGGGCGTACCCGGTTCATCTCCGCGCAGAACCACTACTCCCTGCTGGAGCGCGGGGTGGAGGACGAGGTAATCCCGGCCTGCGAGCGGTTCGGCCTCGGCATGCTGCCGTTCTTCCCGCTCGCCAACGGGCTGCTCACCGGCAAGTACAAGCGGGGCGAGGCACCCCCGGCGGGCAGCCGCCTGGCCGGTGGCGGCCGGTACGCCGAGCGGCTGGCCGCCGCGCGCTGGGACGTCATCGAGGCGATCGAGGCGTACGCGGCCGAGCGCGGGATCAGCATGCTCCAGGTGGCCGTCGGCGGTCTGGCGGCCCGTCCCGCCGTGACGTCGGTGATCGCCGGGGCGACCACTCCCGAGCAGGTGAGGGCCAACGCCGAAGCCGGCACCTGGCAGCCCACCGACGAGGACCTGGACGCCTTGGACGCCATCCTCTGACAGCCTTCGCCGCACCGACGCCCTGACCACGTCGGGCCTGCGCGTGTGCTCGCGCGTACGGCGTGCCGTCCGCGCGTCGGGTGTGCCGTGCGCGCGTCGGGCGTGCCGCCCGCCGGGGCTTGCCCGCGCGCGAGGCACCCATGGCGTTCCACCCAGAGGCAGCGCTCACGATGGGTGGAACGGTATGGGTGTCAAGAGGGCCTTGAGACACCCATGGCGTTCCACTGGCGGCTGGATCTGGCGACGAGTGGAACGGCATGGGTGTCTGCGACGGCCTTTGAGCCCGTGGTGTCTCCGGCGGCCCGGCGGGCGGCGGGCGCGGATCAGTGGTCCGCCGCGGTGGCGCGACGTTCCGCCAGGGCCTGGCGGACCAGGGCGACTGTGGCGTCCGGGCGGCGTAACACGTCGTCGGCCGTGAACCGCAGCACGACCCACCCGGCCGCGCGCAGCGCGTTCAGGCGAGCCACGTCCCGCCGGAAGTGAGCCCGTTCGCGGTGGTGGTCGCCGTCGTACTCGACCGCGAGGCGGAGCGCCGGCCAGGCCAGATCCACCCGGGCCACGAAGCGTCCGCCGGCGCGCACCTCGTGCTGGGCGACGAGCGGGCCGAGGCCGGCGTCGAGCAGGAGCAGCCGCAGCCGCGTCTCCATCGGGGACTCGCTCAACGGCTCGGCCAGCGCCAGCACCTCGCGCAACAGCGGAGCGCCCGGCCAGCCCGGGCGGTCTGCGGCGTAGGCCCGCAGGACGGGCAGCTGCACGACCCGTCGACGCAGCAGCGCGTCGACGGCGACCAGAGCCTCGGCGACTGGACCCTGCCGACCCAGGTCGAACGCGGTACGCAGCCCGGTGGTGACCGGCAGCCCGCCGACGCGGGTGCGGTCCCGCTCCGGCAGCGGCGACCGGACCACCCGCAACCGTGGGTGTGGGCGCAGTCGAGTGGCTGCCGGCAGCAGCACGGCGACCGGTGCGTCGCGGGTGAGCACGTCTGCGCCGTACAGCCAGGCGGCGCTGCGCCCGGCGAGCACGGCACCCGGCGGCAGGCGCAACGACACCGCCTCGCACCACATCCGGTGGTCGTCGGCGCGGTATGCGTCCCGGTGGACGTACACGTCCGGCAGCAGGCGGACCCACGCCGGCCCGCGCAGCATCGTCCAGGTGAGCAGCCCCTCGGAGACGGCACGGCCGCCCCGGAACGGCAGGACCGCCAGGCGGCCCGGGACACGGGCGGGAACGGACATCCCGGCAGCGTGTCGTGACGAGACCGTCACCCGTCGCCCCGGTACGGCATGTGCACGGTTCCTGGGAAAAACCTCACCCGGGCTTCCGTACGGGCGGGAGGCGTCGTACGGTAGGCCGCAAGTGACCCACGGGAGCCCGGTGCGGACCGGGCTGAGAGGGGGGCTGGGAGCCCCCGACCGTCGAACCTGATCCGGGTAATGCCGGCGCAGGGAGGAGCGTTGCCGTGCTGTCCCTGGGACGACTGCATCTCATCACCGACACCCGGCCGGGGCGTGACCCGCTCGCCGTGCTGGATGCCGCCCTGCCCGTGGCGGGCGCCGAACTCGTCGTGCAGGTGCGCGTGGAGGTCGACGCCACCGACCGGGAGGCGTACGAGCTGGCGCACCGGGTGACCGAGGCGTGCCGGCCGTACGGGGCACTGTGCCTGGTCAACGACCGGCTGCACGTGGCGCTCGCGGTGGACGCCGCCGGGGGCCACGTCGGCGCGGACGACCTGCCGGTGGCCGCCGCGCGCCGGGTGCTCGGACCGGACGCGGTGCTCGGGGCGACCGCCCGGGAGCCGGTGGGCGCCCGAGCGGCGGTGGACGCGGGCGCGAGCTACCTGGGCGTCGGCCCGTGCCATGTCACCGCCACCAAGTCCGGCCTGCCGGACCCGATCGGCCCCGAGGGGGTACGCGCGGTCGCCGAGGCGGTCGGCGTGCCGGTGATCGCGATCGGCGGGGTGACCGCAGCGAGCGTGCCGGCGTTGCGGGCCGCCGGGGCGTACGGGGTGGCAGTGGTCGGCGCGCTCAGCCTGGCCGCCGATCCCGCGCACGCCACCGCCGAGCTGCTGCGGGCGCTGACGTGTTAAGAGGGGGCCCTTCCTCTACCGGAGGCGTTAACAGGGGGCCCTTCCTTACCGATGTGGCGGTGGTGGGGGGCGGTCCGGTGGGGTGGGCTGTCGCGTGGCGGTGCGCGCAGCGAGGACTGCGCGTGGTGGTGCACGACGACCGGCCCGGATCGGGTGCCTCGTCGGTGGCCGCCGGGATGCTGTCGCCGGTCGCCGAGGCGTACTTCGGTGAGCACGAACTCACCGCGCTGCTCGTGGAGTCCGCCGCCCGCTGGCCCGGCTTCGCCGCCGAGCTGGCCGGGGCGAGCGGCGTCGGCCTCGGGTACCGCACCGAGGGCACGCTCGTCGTCGGGCTCACCGCCGACGACCTCGCCGAGGCGCGGCGGCTGTGGTCGTACCAACTGGGGTTGGGGCTGCCGATCACGCCGCTGCGCCCCTCGGAGCTGCGCGACCGCGAGCCGGCGCTGGCGCCGCGTGTGCGTGGCGGCGCGGTCGCCCCCGGCGACCATCAGGTCGACCCGCGGCGACTGGTCGCGGCGTTGCGCACGGCCGCGGAGCGCGCCGGGGTGGAGCTGCGCCCGAGCCGCGTCGGTGCGCTGTCCGAGGTGGACGCGCGGGTCACTGTGGTCGCTGCCGGGTGTGGTGCGGCGGGCCTGACCGGCCTGCCGGTCCGGCCGGTGAAGGGCCAGGTGCTGCGGCTGCGCGCACCGGGTGGCGGTCCGCCGGGCTTCCGGCACGTGATCCGGGGGTACGCGGACAGCGAGCCGGTCTACCTGGTGCCCCGGGACAGCGGTGAGGTGGTGGTCGGGGCGACGGTCGAGGAGCGCGCGGACACCGCTGTCACCGCCGGTGGCGTGCTGACGCTGCTGCGCGCCGCCGCGGAGCTGGTGCCGGAACTCGTCGAGTACGAGCTGGTGGAGTCGGTGGCCGGGCTGCGCCCCGGTACGCCCGACAACGCGCCGATCATCGGGCCGCTGCCCGGGCGGCCGGGCGTGCTCGCCGCGACCGGGCACCACCGGCACGGCATCGTGCTCACCCCGGTCACCGCCGACCTGGTCACCGAGCTGATCGTCACCGGCGAGCCGGATCCCGCGCTCGCCCCCTTCACCCCGGACCGCTTCGGGAAGGAGCGCACGTGGAACTGATCGTCAACGGCACCGGCCGGACGCTGCCCGAGGGCGTCACAGTCGCCGAGGTGGTCCGCACCGTGACCGACCGGGAGCGTGGGCTCGCGGTGGCGGTGAACGGCGAGGTGGTGCCGCGCGGCGGCTGGTCGGCGAGCGTGCTGCGCGACGGCGACCGGGTCGAGGTGCTCAGCGCCACACAGGGCGGGTGAGCGGATGTCCACGTGGGAGATCGGCGGGGTCACGTTCGGTTCCCGGCTCATCCTCGGTACTGGCGGCGCGGCCAACCTGCACGTGCTGGAACAGGCGATGAGCGCCTCCGGCACCGAACTGGTGACGCTGGCGCTGCGCCGGGTGGACACCACGCCCGGCGGGTCGGGCGGCCTGCTCGACCTGGTGGAGCGGTGTGGCGTACGGCTGCTGCCGAACACGGCCGGCTGCCGGACCGCGGTGGAGGCGGTGAAGACGGCGCACCTGGCCCGGGAGGCGTTCGACACGGACTGGGTGAAGCTGGAGGTGATCGGTGACGAGCGCACGCTGCTGCCCGACGGGGTGGAGCTGCTGCGCGCCGCCGAGGAGCTGGTGGCCGACGGGTTCACCGTGCTGCCGTACACCTCGGACGATCCGGTGCTGGCCCGGCGGCTGGCCGATGTGGGATGCGCGGCGGTGATGCCGGCCGGGTCGCCGATCGGCTCCGGGCTGGGCATCGGCAACCCGCACCACATCCGGCTGATCCGGCAGGCGGTCGACGTGCCGGTGGTGCTCGACGCGGGCATCGGCACGGCGTCCGACGCGGCGCTGGCGATGGAGCTGGGCTGCGACGCGGTGCTGCTGGCCAGCGCCGTGACCCGGGCCGCCGACCCGGTGGCGATGGCCACGGCGATGCGGTACGCGGTCGAGGCCGGGCGCCTGGCGTACGGCGCGGGCCGGATCGCCCGCCGCTTCCACGCCCTGGCGTCCACCCCCGACACCGGACGCCCCGACCTGTGACCGCCTTACGCGTAGCGGATCTCGGTATGGAAGCGCCCCTGGAGGGGCAGCCGCGTACCAAGATCTACGCCGGCCCGACCGGGGTGGTCGTGTTGACCGATCGGCGTGCCGTCCGGGGGGCGCTCGTCGACGTGGTGGCGGGTGCCGTCGGTGGGGGTGTGCGGTGGGTGGTGCTGCGGGAGAAGGATCTGCCCCGCGCCGAGCGCCTCGCGCTCGCCGTCGACCTGCGCGCGGTGCTCGCCGAGGTGGGCGGCGCGCTGATCGTCGCCGGACCCGATCCGCTCGACGGGGACGCGGTGCACCTGCCCGCCGCGGGCCCGTACCCGCCGCCCGCCGTCGGACTGTTCGGCCGCTCCTGCCACGACACCGCCGAGCTGGCCCGGCTCACCACCGAGCACTACGTGACGCTGTCCCCGGTCTACGAGACCCGCACGAAGCCCGGCTACGGCCCCGCGTTGCGACCGGCCGGACTCGCCGCGCTGGTGAAAGCCAGCCCGGTCCCGGTGCTCGCCCTAGGCGGCATCGAAACTCCGGCCCAGGTAGCGGCCTGCGTGGAGGCAGGCGCCACCGGAGTGGCAGTCCTGGGCGCCATCATGCGCGCCGACGACCCGGGAGAAACCGCCACCACGCTGGGCAGAGCCTTCCAGGAGGCGGCCACCCGTGTGACGCGCACCCACCTCGCGCGATCCGACGAAGGCCAGCCCTCAACCGCAACCACCGGAGAAGAGGACCAGTGACGCCGAAAACCGTTCTGAGCATCGCCGGCTCCGACTCCGGAGCCGGGGCGGGCATCCAGGCCGACCTCAAGACGTTCGCCGCGCTCGGGGCGTACGGCACGAGCGTGCTCACCGCCGTCACCGCGCAGAGCACGAGGGGCGTCGACGCCGTCCTGCCGCTGCCCCCGCAGACCGTACGCGACCAGATGGACAGCGTGCTCGGTGACTTCGACGTCCGGGCCGTGAAGAGCGGGATGCTCGGCACCCCGGCGGTCGCCGACGCGGTGGCCGAAGCGGCCCGGGCCGGGCGGCTGCCGCACCTGGTCGTCGACCCGGTGCTGGTCGCCACGAGCGGGCACCGGCTCGGCGTGGTGGAGGCGGTCGAGCGGCTGCTGCCGTACGCGGAGGTGGCGACGCCCAACTGCGCGGAGGCCGCGGCCCTCACCGGAGGCCCGGTGGGCACCGTCGAGGAGATGGTGGCGGCGGCGGAGGCGCTGGCGGCGCGCGGACCGGCCTTCGTGGTGGTGACCGGCGGCGACGTGGACGCCGACGGCGAGTCGGTGGACGTGCTCGCCGGCGGCGGGACCACCCGGCTGCTGCGCGCGCCGCGGGTGGACACCCGGCACAACCACGGCACCGGCTGTTCGTTCTCGGCCGCCGTCGCGGTCCGGCTCGCCGCGGGCGACGCGGTGCCGGTGGCGGTGGCGGCCGCCAAGGAGTACGTCACCCGCGCGCTGACCGGCGCGCGGGGCTGGGAGCTGGGCGCGGGACGCGGCCCGCTGGACCACTTCGGCTGGTCCGCTTGAGCGACAGGGAGGCTGTCATGCAGGCACGTCGCAAGGTGTACGTGGAAGGGGCACGCCCGGACATCCGGGTGCCGTTCGCCGAGGTGACGCTGACCGGGGACAACCCGCCGGTACGGCTGTACGACACCTCCGGTCCCGGCTCCGACCCGGAGGTGGGGCTGCCCGCGCTGCGCGGCCGGTGGATCGCCGAGCGCGGCGACGTCGCCCCGGTGCGCGGCGCCGGTACGCCGCTGGCGGGCGTGGACGGGAAGCGGCCGACGCAGCTCGCGTACGCCCGGGCCGGGATCGTCACGCCGGAGATGGAGTTCGTGGCGATCCGGGAGTCGGTGGCGCCGGAGTTCGTGCGGGACGAGATCGCGGCCGGCCGGGCGGTGCTGCCGCTGAACGTCAACCACCCGGAGTGCGAGCCGGCGATCATCGGCAAGGCGTTCCTGGTGAAGGTCAACGCCAACATCGGCACCTCGGCGGTCACCTCGTCGGTGGCCGAGGAGGTGGAGAAGCTGACCTGGGCGACCCGGTGGGGCGCGGACACCGTGATGGACCTGTCCACCGGCAAGCGCATCCACGAGACCCGCGAGGCGATCGTGCGGAACGCGCCGGTGCCGATCGGCACGGTGCCGATCTACCAGGCGCTGGAGAAGGTCGGCGGCGACCCGGTGAAGCTGAGCTGGGAGGTGTTCCGCGAGACGGTGATCGAGCAGGCGGAGCAGGGCGTCGACTACATGACAGTGCACGCCGGGGTGCTGCTGCCGTACGTGCCGCTGGCGGTGGACCGGGTGACCGGGATCGTGTCCCGGGGCGGCTCGATCATGGCGGCCTGGTGCCTGGCGCACCACGAGGAGAACTTCCTCTACACGAACTTCCGGGAGCTGTGTGCGCTGCTCGCGAAGTACGACGTCACGTTCTCCCTCGGTGACGGGCTGCGTCCCGGTTCCATCGCGGACGCCAACGACGAGGCGCAGTTCGCCGAGCTGCGCACGCTCGGTGAGCTGACGAAGGTCGCCTGGGAGTACGACGTCCAGGTGATGATCGAGGGCCCCGGGCACGTGCCGATGCACAAGATCAAGGAGAACGTGGACCTCCAGCAGGAGTGGTGCCACGAGGCGCCGTTCTACACGCTCGGGCCGCTGACCACCGACGTCGCGCCCGCGTACGACCACATCACCTCCGCGATCGGCGCGGCGATGATCGGCATGTTCGGCACCGCGATGCTCTGCTACGTCACCCCGAAGGAGCACCTGGGGCTGCCGGACCGCGACGACGTGAAGGCGGGCGTGATCGCGTACAAGATCGCGGCACACGCGGCCGACCTGGCCAAGGGGCACCCCGGCGCGCAGGCGTGGGACGACGCGCTCTCCAAGGCCCGGTTCGAGTTCCGCTGGGAGGACCAGTTCAACCTGGCGCTCGACCCGGAGACCGCGCGGGCGTACCACGACGCCACGCTGCCCGCCGAGCCGGCGAAGACCGCGCACTTCTGCTCGATGTGCGGGCCGAAGTTCTGCTCCATGAAGATCACCCAGGAGCTGAAGGACTACGCGGCGCGGGGCATGCGCGGCAAGTCGGAGGAGTTCGTCGCCTCCGGGTCACGGGTCTACCTGCCGCTGGCATGAGCGAGGCCGGGGCGGGCCGTGCGTTCCGGTCCGCCCCGGTCGCCGTTCAGTCGCGGTGGTGCCGCCCGGTACGCAGCGAGCGGGCGTCGTCGGCGTTGTCGTCCGAGGCGAGACCGGCGACCCAGTCCACGTACTCGTCGTCACCCGCGTCGCCGGGCTCGGCCGTACGGTCGGTCGGCTCCGGCTCGTTCCTGGCCCGGTTGCGCCGGAACAGGCCGCGCCGGTTCTTCGGCTTCCCGGCGGGAGCGTCGGTGTCGTCCGTCTCGGCGTGCCGCCCGCGCCGGGAGTCCGTCTCCGTCTCCGCCGCGGTGGCCTCCGGCAGCGCCGTGCCAACCTCGGCCGGTACCGCCGTCTCCGGCTCCGGGCGGGCGACCGCCGTCCCCGGCTCCGGGCGGGCGACCGCCGTCCCCGGCTCCGGGCGGGCGACCGGTCCGGCGGGGCGGGCGTTCGTGGCGAGCGCGTCCCACCCGGTGCTCGCGCCCGGTTCCGGCAGTCCCCGGTGACGGGGGTGCGGCGGCTCGGCCGGGGTGGTCGCCTCCGCGCCGTCCCGCGCCGGTGCGTCCGGTGCGGTGGTCGCGCGGTGCGGGCGGGACGCCGGAGTGAGCGGCCAGGCCGGGCGTACCTCGCCGGGCGTGCCGGTGACGTCCTCGAACATCGGGAACCGGGGCCGGGACGACGGGGCCTGCGCCGGGTCGTCGAAGAAGAAGCTGCGTCCGGCCGGTGCGGGATCCCCGGTGGCGGTGCCGGGAGCCGGGCTGGTACCGGCCGGTGTGCCGGGGTCCGGTGCCGAGGCGACGCTCGCGCCGTCCCGGGCCGGGTTCGTGGCCTGGGGGATCGGTGCGGTGCCGGCCGCACCGGACCCGGGGACGGCCGGGCCGCCGGCGCGCGGTCCGGTCTTCGGGGTGCGGGGACGCCGGGAGCGGGTGGTACGGCCCGCCGCGCCGCTGTCTCCGGTGGCTTCGGCCGGTGGCGTGGCGGCGGGGTCACTGTCCGTGTCGGCCGCGACCGGCCCGGCGGGGGCGCTGCTGTCCGTACGCGGGCCGGGGACGTGGCTCGCGGTCGTGCCGCCGGTGACCGGCGACGCGTCCTTCGAGGCGGTGCCCGCACCGGCGCTCGGGGAGGTGGCGTCCGTGGCGCGGGGAGTGGTGGTCTCGTCGGCGGGTGACGTCGATCCGTCGGTCGTCCCGCTGGACCGGCCGGGGCCGGTACGGCGCGGCCGGGTCACCCGTGGCGCGGTCGTCGCAGCTTCCGGTCCCGGTGCGGCACGGGAGGTGTCCGTGCCGTCCACGGGGGTGACTGTGGAGGTGTCAGCGGGCCGGTCGGCGGTGCCGGTGCGGTCCGAGGTGGTCGCCTCGCCGGTGCCCTCCGCATGTGCCGTGCCCGTACCCGGGACCGGGCGGCCGGCGGCGAGGACGTCGATGGCCGAGGTCCGGCGCCCCGGGGGCAGCAGACCCGGCATGGGCTGGCCGTGGCGCGTGTCGACGACGGCCGGGCGGTCGCCGGGCGGCTGAGCGGCGGCGGGCGGCTGAGCGGCGGCCGGCTGCGTGGCGGCGGGAGGATCGGTATCGGCCGGAGCCGTCGCCGGGCCGCCGGACTCCGGCCAGTCCCAGTGCGCCGGTGCGGCGGCACCGCTCGTCACCGGAGGCGCGGGCGGGGCGGCCGGGACACCCGGAGCGGACGAGTGCGGCAGTGGCGCGAGGATGTCGGTGGCCTCGACGGCCTCGGGATCACCGGTGGCGGTGACCGGGCGGGGCAGCACGGTGGTGGCGGTCGAGCCGAGCGCTCCGGCGACCACGGCGATCAGCGCGCCGTAGTAGGGCGCGACCTGGTAGCGGTCGACCGCCGAGCCGGGACCGGCGGTCAGGTAGGCGAACGCGACGAGCACCGGGCCGGCCGCACCGGCCGCCCCGCCGACGAGCGGCGGCCAGTCGGCCCGGCGGGCGAGCACGCCGACCGCCCCGCCGGCCACCAGCGCGAGCACCGGCAGCACCAGCATGGACAGGCGCTGCGCCGCCTCCGGATCGAGCCAGGACGGTTCGAGTACGCCGAGCCGTACCGTGTCCAGCGGGCGGTTGGAGACGATCGTGGGCGCGACGGACAGCAACGCCATCAGCCAGACGGTCCCGGCGGTGATCGCCACGCCCCAGCCGAACGGCGGCTTGAGCAGGACGGCGATCGCGGCGCCCGCGCCGACCACCGCGCCGAGGGCGGCGCAGATGCCGGCCGCCCAGCCCGGGTCGACGGATCCGCCCAGCTCGGCCGCGCGGGCCGGTTGCATGCACAGCGGGGCGACCACCATCGCGCCCAGCGCGCTGACGCCGGCGATGGAGAGCAGTTCGGTGGTGCCGCCCTGATCGCCGTCGCGGCGGGCGAAGCGCTCGGTGAGGACGGCTCCGGCGACCGTGGCGACAGCGGCGAACCAGCCCACCCAGACGAGCTGGGCGGGCCACCGGTTGACCGAGACGTCGACGAACGCGCCGTCGAGGCGTACGACTCCGAAGCCGTACGCGATGCCCAACTGGCCGGCCCCGGCCAGCACGCTCACCCCGAGCGCCGTGAGCAGCAGCCTGCCCCACGTCCGAAAGGCCATGTCGGGCACGTTACGGCCCGGTGCCCCCGATCGCCACCTTGCCGCCGCGCGGCGCGGCGAACCCGCCGGTGCGGCTACAACAGTTCGACCAGGCGCGCGAGGTAGGTGGTGTCGCCGACGTTTGTGAGCATGTGCACCGCGCCCGGGTCGCGGTAGACCACGCCGCCGGTCGGCTCGTCGGCGTCGATGGTGTGGCCGTCGACCGTCTGCACCACGTTCTTGGCGCCCTGGATCGCCACCACCAGATACGGGTGGTCGTGGCGGTGCAGCGGCTGCCGCTCACCCGGCTCCAGCCGGATGTGCCAGACGCGTACCCGGTCGTTCTCGTACACGATCTCCTGGCCCACCGGGCCGAGTTCGAGGTCGGCGGAGGTGTCGGTCATCGCGGTCCGTCCAGGCGGGGGAGCACCTCGGCGGCGATGAGCTCCACGTGGTCGAGGTCGTCGAAGTCGATCAGGCGCAGGTGGACCCGCGTGGCACCGATCGCGGCGAACTCGCCGATCCGGTCGACCAGCTGGGCGGGGGAGCCGACCACCGGGTCCTCCGGCGGCAGCGCGCTCGTGACGTGCAGCGGCGCGGCCCGGCGCTGCGCCTCGGCGTCGGTGCGCCCGATCGCCACCACGATGCCGGCGGAGAGCGTCAGCGGCGCGCGGCCGGAGGCGTCCCGCCCGGCGCGGTCGCACGCCTCCCGCACCCGCTCGTACGCGACGGCGGTCTCGGCCACGCTCTTGAACGGCATGTTGAACTCGTCGGCGTAGCGGGCGGCCAGCTCGGGGGTGCGCTTCGGTCCCCGGCCGCCGACGATCACCGGCGGGCCGGGCTGCTGCACCGGCTTGGGCAGCGCGGGGGCGTCGACCAGGCGGTAGTGCTCACCGGTGAAGCTGTACGTCTCGTCGGACGGGGTGCGCCACAGCCCGGTGACGATCTCCAGTTGCTCGGCCAGCCGGTCGAAGCGCTCGCTCACCGGCGGGAACGGGATGCCGTACGCGGTGTGCTCGCGCTCGTACCATCCGGCGCCGATGCCCAGCTCGACCCGGCCGCCGCTCATCCGGTCGACCTGGGCGACCATGACCGCCAGCGGCCCGGGGAGCCGGAACGTGGCGGACGTGACGAGCGTGCCGAGCCGGATCCGGGAGGTCTCCCGGGCCAGCGCGGCGAGCGTCAGCCAGGCGTCGGTGGGGCCGGGCAGCGCCGGCTCGTCCCCCATGGCCCGGTAGTGGTCGGCCCGGAAGAAGCCCTCGAAGCCGGTCTCCTCGACCAGCCGGGCGAACCGGAGCTGGTCGTCGTAGTCCGCACCGCGGTGGGGTTCGGTGAACACCGAGACCCGCATGGTCACCGTCCTCCCACGGGTACGCCCGGGGCGTCCCGCTCCATCAGCAGTTCGTGCAGCTCGGCGCTGATCCGTGCGACGTCGGCCAGGTGTTCGTGGCGGCCCAGCGTGCGGGGCCGGGGGACGTTCACCTCGACCACCTCGCGGATGCGGCCGGGGCGCGGGCTGAGCACGACGACCCGGTCGGCGAGCAGTACCGCCTCGTCGATCGAGTGGGTGACGAAGACGATCGTCGCCTTCGTCTCCATGTGCACCCGCTGGAGTTCGCCGGAGAGTTCCTCACGGGTGAGCGCGTCGAGCGCGGAGAACGGCTCGTCCATCAGCATCACCCGGGGTGAGCCGATCAGCGACCGGCACAGCGAGACGCGCTGCTGCATGCCGCCGGACAGCTCGTGCGGGAGGCGCTTCTCGAAGCCGCCCAGCCCGGCCATCTCCAGCAGCTTGCGGGCCCGGTCGCGGTGCTCGGCCCGGCGCCAGCCGAAGATCTCCACCGGCAGCAGCACGTTGTCCAGCACCGAGCGCCAGGGCAGCAGTGCCGGCCGCTGGAACAGCATCGCCACGTCGCGGCGGGGCTTCGTGATCGGCGTACCGTCCACGGTGATCTCACCGCCGGTGACCGGCAGCAGACCGGCGATCATGCGCAGCAGCGTGGACTTGCCGCAGCCGGAGCGGCCGAGGACGGCGACGAACTCGCCTTCGGCGACGTCGAGGTCGATGCCGCGCAACGCCTCCACCCGCCCCGAACGGCCGTCGAAGGTGCGGGACACCCCGGACAGTCGGATCATCTCCCGCCGGCTCCCTTCCACGTCGTTGGCGAACGCGAGCCGGGCTAGCGTAGCGGACCGGCCATATAGCACCGTCCGGGGTGGACGTCAGTCCGCTTTCTGTCACGCAACTTCGTTTCCGTTCCGCAACCGGGACGGCGGCGGCGGTTCATCCACCTTCTCGTACGCTGTTGCGCGCGAAGAGTCCCCTCACGACGGTCCAGTCGGCCGAACCCATGTGCCGACCCCGTCGGACCCACGACCCGACCGGCGAAGAAGTCCTGGTCGGAAAGGACATGGTGCACTGATGAGAAGGCTGACCCGTACGGTCGCCGCCGCGGCTCTGGCCACCGCCCTCGCCCTGGTGGGCGGCTGCAGCAGCGACTCGGAGAAGTCCGAGAGCGGCGGCGGCAACGGCGCGGCGCTGGAGAAGGTGACGTACCTCACCTCGTTCGGCAACTTCGGGCGTGACTCCTACGCCTGGGTGGCGAAGGACAAGGGCTTCTTCAAGGAGGCCGGTTTCGAGGTCGACATCAAGCCCGGTCAGGGCACGGGCTCCGTCATCCAGACCATCACCGGCGGCCAGGCCGACTTCGGCCCGATCGACCTGACCGGTGGCATCCTCCAGCTCGGCAACGGTCAGGCGAAGGACTTCGTGGCGGTGGCCGCGATCCAGCAGCGCACCATGGCCGCGATCGTCACGGTCGAGGGCAAGAACATCGCCACCCCGAAGGACCTCGAGGGCAAGAAGCTCGCCGACACCCCGACGTCCGTCGTGCGCAACCTCTTCCCGACGTACGCGCGGCTGGCCGGCATCGACGGCAGCAAGGTGACCTGGGTCAACGGTGAGGCGCAGGGCCTGATCGGCATGCTCGGCTCGGGTTCGGTGGACGGCATCGGCCAGTTCGTCGTCGGCCAGCCGACGGTGAAGACGGTGACCAAGAAGGAGCCGGTCATCCTGCCGTACAGCAACGTGATGCAGGACCTCTACGGCAACGCGCTGATCACATCCACGAAGATCGCCAAGGAGAAGCCGGAGATGGTGAAGAAGTTCACTGCCGCGCTGCTCAAGGGCCTGGAGTACTCGCTGGCCAACCCGGACGAGGCGGCCGAGATCCTGAAGAAGAACGTGCCGGCCGCCGTGCCGGCCGCGGCCTCCGCCGAGCTTGCGCTGATGGCGGCGTACGTCCGGTCGAGCAACTCCGGCACCGCGATCGGCACGCTCGACAGCGGCCGGGTGGCCAAGAGCATCGCGCTGCTCCAGGGCGCCGGTTCGCTCAAGCAGAACCTCACCCCGGACCAGATCATCGACTTCAACCTCGCGCCGAAGGCCTGACCGGTCCGCTCGGGCCAACGGGGGTGCGACCCGCCGGACACCCCGGTGGGGCGCACCCCCTTCCCGTGCCGGTCACACCGACCGGCGCAGAGAGGAGGACACGTTGACACAGTCGACCGAGGCCCGGCCGGAGGCGCCGCCGCGCCCGACGGTCCGGCGCGGGGTCGCCGTACGCCCGGCGGCGGTCGGACTGCCGGCGCTGGGACTGGTGATCGCGGTGGCGGCCTGGTGGCTGGTCACCTCGGGCCTGAACCTGGTGCACCCGGCCGCGTTGCCCCCGCCGCAGGCGGTGGGGAAGTCCCTCACCGGCACCACGGAGGTGCTGCTGCCCGCGCTGGGCATCACCACCTGGATGACCCTGTTCGGCTTCCTGCTCTCGTCGGTGGCCGGGGTGCTGATCGGGATGGCGCTGGCCGCCTCCCGCCGGGTGGAGCGGATGTTCGCGCCGCTGCTGGTGGCGGTGAACGCGGTCCCGAAGATCGCGTTCGGGCCGCTGCTGGTCGTGGCGGTGGGCTGGGGGCAGAAACCCATCCTGACCATGGTTTTCCTGCTCTGTTTCTTCCCGATCGTGCTCTCCACCGCGACCGGCCTGACCACCACTCCGGCGGATCTGGCGGAGCTGGGTCGGTCGCTCAACGCCTCGTGGTGGCAGTCGTTCCGCAAGGTGCGCTTCCCGGCGGCGTTGCCGCAGATCTTCGTCGGGCTCAAGGTGGCCATGCCGCTGGCCGCGATCGGGGCGGTGATCGGGGAGTTCTACTCCGACCGCCCGGGCCTGGGGTATCAGATCCTCCAGTACAACGGCGTCGGTGACACCGCGACCGCCTGGGCGGCGATCGTGCTGGTGGCACTGATGAGCATCGTGCTCTACGCGGCCCTGAGCCTGGTCGAGCGCCTGGCCCTGCCCTGGGTGCGGGCCACCACCTCAGCCCGCTGAGCCCCAGACAGGAGAACCCGACGTCGACCGAGAACCCAGAAGAAGACATCAACCCCACGGCTGGCGGCCGACCACGACAGGCGTGGCCCCACCGCAAACCGGCGCAGGTATCAAGCCTGAGCCGGTTGCGGTGGGGCCACGCCCCCAACAGTGACTAACCAGCGAGCCGCCAGCGACCACCCCGAGCTACCAGCGTCGTCAACGCCTGCGGCATCAAGCCGGAGTGGTTGTCCGGCGTCATCCGGATCGGCCCGGACAGCCCGTCGAGCTGCGAGGTCTCCAGCACGTCACGCAGCGCGTCCCGGTGGACGGTGCCCGGCTCGCCGCCGGCCCGCTGCTCGGCGTCGGCGATCAGCTGGACCGCGTCCGCCGCGAACGAGGAGAAGCCGTTGTAGCCGCCGAACCGGGCGGTGTAGTCCTGGAACCACTGCCGTCGCGCGGCCTTGGCCGGGGTGGTGGCGATCACGTCGTCGATCACCATGGTCTGGGTGAAGATCAGCGTCGCCTCGTCGGTCGAGCGGGCCGACGGGCCCAGGAAGAGGTCGCCGGCGGCCGTGGCGTCGAAGAACAGCGACCCGCGGAACTTGCTCTGCCGGGCGGTGGTGGCGGCGAGCATCGCCTGCTCCGGCGTGGTCCACAGGACCAGTGCCTGCGGTTTGCCGTCGATCAGCTCGTTGATCTGCGTGCCGACCTCGGTGTCGGTGACCCGCACCGACTCGTTGCCGACCAGCTTGATCGGGGTCTTGCTCAGTTCGCGGCGCAGGGCGGCGAGCCCTTCCTGGCCGTAGCCCTCGGCGCTGTGCAGCAGCGCCACCTTGCGGATGTTGCGCCGGTCCAGTTCACCGACGAGCGCGGCGGCGCTGTCGGTGGCGTTCGGGGCGAGCTTGAAGACATATCGGCGCTCGGCCACCGGCTCGGTGATGGCACTCGACGACCCGAGTGCGATCGTCGGAATGCGCTTCTCGCCGATCGTTCGGGCCGCGCCGACGGCGCATTCGTTGCAGCCGCCCATGATGACCGCGCTCACGCGTGAGTCACTGCTGAAATCGTTGATGTTCCGCAAGGACTCCGCCGCGTCCGAGCGGTTGTCCTTGACCCGCAGATCGATCTTCCGGCCGCCCAGCGCGCCGGAGGCGTTCAACTGCTCGACCTTCAGTTGCAGAGCCCGTTGGTAGACCTTGCCGACCGGCGCCGACGCGCCGGAGAGTTCCAGGTCGGCGGCGATCACGATCGGGCTGGTGTCCTGCGGTTCCCCGCCGATCCCGCAGCCGGTGAGCGTGGTGGCCAGCACGGCCGATGCGAGCGCCGCGATGCTCGCGGAGCGGATGGGGCTCAACTCAGTCCTCCAGGTGCGGCGCGGGCCGACGCCCGACCACCGCCGCTCGTCCGTCCTCAGTGGAGGAACGGGATTGGTTTGCCGTACGGTGTGCGCGAAGCCTGCAAAACCTTGCCAATGCCGGGGCCTGTGGTCAAGCGGGGATGTCGGGTGCTGTTTCGGGACAACCATCCCACATGCTGGGGTCACGGAGCATTAACCGACAATTACTGCACAGAAGCGTATGACCACTCTGGAGTGACATCCCCTGATCAGGGGGTCGGAGAAAAGAAGGTATTAGGTGATCGGATCCCGGGTTGCGTCAGCCGCGACCGTTTCCTGCCTCACTGCGGCTTCCCAAACAGGATCTCGTCTGATGAAATCGCGGCCGTGCCGCGCGCGGCGCTGGCCGCTGCGCCAGGCACGGGTCAGCGGGTCGCGCGTGGAAGAAACGACGGAGGCGATGTCGTGAGCACCGGACCTACGGCCCTGCCCGGGACCCCCGACGCCGAACAGCGGAACCGGCGCCGGCGCCTGCCCAGGCTGCGCGACGCGCGGATCCGCTCCAAGCTCGCCCTCATCCTGGTCGTTCCGGTCGCAGCTGTCATCGCACTGGCAACTATCCGACTCGTCTCGGTCGGTCAGGGCGCGTACGAGGCGGACCAGGTCCGGGCGCTGAGCGCGGTGTCGGTCGACATCGCGGCGCTCACCCAGGACCTGCACAAGGAGCGGATGGCGGCGGCGGTCTTCCTGGCCGACGCGAACCAGAAGCCGGACGCCTACAACCTGCGGGTGCGCCAGACCGACGAGCGCATCGCGGCGTACCAGGACGAGCGGGGCAGGCTCGGCGACCTGACGGGCGCCATCAGCAACCAGCTCAGGGTGATCGACGCCCACCTGTCCACGTTGAACGGCACCCGCCAGGAGGTGCTGGACCGGCTGCAGATGCCGGTGGCCGAGGCGGCCCTGCGCTACGGCATCGTGCTGGACGACCTGGTCGCGTACAGCGACGCGCTGGCCCAGCAACCGGGCGCGGACAGCCTGGCCGACGCCCGCCGTGCGGTGGCCGCGTTCGCCCACGCCAAGGCCGAGGTGGCCGAGGAGCAGGCGGTGGCCTTCACCGCACTCGACGGCGGCGCGGTCGACGAGGAGCAGTTCTCGTCCTTCGTGGCCACGCTCACCGGTCAGCAGGAGGCGCTGCTCACCTTCTCCCGGACCGCGACGCCGAGCCAGCGGGCCCTGGTGGACCGCACCGTCTCCGGTGACGCCGTCCAGCTCGCCGACCGGGTCGCCGGCGACATCTCCCGGTCCGTCGGGCGCCCGGCGCTGGTCACCCGCGACGAGGCGTCCGCCGCCGTCGGCGCGGTCGACGACCTGATGCGGTGGGCCGAGATCCAGCTCCTGGACGACATGCTCGCCGACGCCGACGAGGTACGCGCCGACGTGATCCGGCAGGCGATCGTGGAGAGCCTGCTCGTGCTGCTCACGCTCGCGGTCGCGGTGACGCTCGCCGTGGTGCTCGCCCGCTCGCTCAACGACTCGCTGCGGCGGCTGCGTGAGGGCGCGCTCGCCGTGGCCAACCACGACCTGCCGGACGCGGTGAGTCGGCTCCAGAACGTCAACGCCATCGGCGACGGCGGCGTGGACGAGATCGTCCAGCAGGTACGGGATCCGATCAAGCTGAGCAACCGCGACGAGGTCGGCCAGGTGGCAGTGGCCTTCAACGTGGTCCACCGCGAGGCGGTCCGGGTCGCGGCCGAACAGGCCGCACTGCGGACGAGCGTCTCGGCGATGTTCCTCAACCTGGCCCGCCGCTCGCAGAGCCTGGTCGACCGGATGATCGGCGAGCTGGACGCGATCGAGCGGTCCGAAGAGGACCCGAAGCGTCTGGCGCAGCTGTTCGAGCTGGACCACCTCGCCACCCGGATGCGCCGCAACGACGAGAACCTGCTGGTGCTCGCCGGCGCCGACTCGGCCGTGCCGCGTCGCGACGACGCGCTCCTGGTCGACGTGCTGCGCGCTGCGCAGTCCGAGGTCGAGCTCTACAACCGGATCGAGTTCGGCACCGTCGACAACGACATCTCGGTCGCCGCGCACGCCGTCAACGACGTCGTCCGGCTGGTCGCCGAGCTGCTCGACAACGCCACCCGGTTCTCGCCACCGAACACCGCAGTGGTCGCCGACGGCCGCCGGATCCGCGACTACGTGCTGATCCAGATCGAGGACCGCGGTCTGGGCCTCAGCGACGACCAACTCGACTCGCTCAACCGGCGCCTGGCCGCGCCGCCGACCGTCGACGTGGCGGCGTTCCGGCTGATGGGCCTGGCCGTGGTGAGCCGGCTCGCGTCCCGCTACGGGATCCGCGTCGAGCTGCGCCGCAACGTCGAGGGCGGCACCGTCGCCCAGGTCACGCTGCCGAACTCGACAGTCGTGCTGCCGGCCAACCGGGGCCAGGCCCCGCTGACCCGGCCGCGTCAGCCGCTCGCCGTCGAGCAGTCGCCGCTCAGCCAGGTCGGCGGCACCGACGCACTCGCCGGCGCCGGGCGGGGCGCGGCCACCGCGACGCTCGCCGACCAGTGGCGCGGGACGACCACCGCTCCGCCGTCCCGGTGGCAGACGCCCGCCGAGACGCGCGACACCACGCCCGCCGTGCAGCTGGGTGGGGCGACCGGCGCGCTGCCCACGGTGGCGACGCCCGCCCCGGTGGCCGCGGCGCCCGCGCCCGCGACCGCGCCGGCTCCGGTCTCCGGAGCGGGCTGGTCGGCGGGGGGACCGACGGTGGCGTACCCGGCGCTGGACCCCCTGCCGAAGCGGACGCCGGGTGTCGAGACCACGGCACCCGCGTCCCAGGCCGCGCCTCCGGCCTACCAGCCGCTGGCCGCGGCGCCGGCGGTGGAGAGCACGCCGGCGACGCCGGTGGTGGCCCGGCCCGAACAGCGGGCCGAGGCGCCGATATTCCGGGAGATGGAGGCGGTCTGGTTCCGTTCGCACGGAGACGACGAGACCACGATCTTCACCCGTCCCACGTTCGACGAGCCGCCCGCGCCGGCACAGCCGGCGGTGGCACCCCCCACGGCGTCGGCACGTCCGAAGCTGCCCACCCGCACCCCGGGGGCCCAGGCGTCGGGGCTGACCACGCCGCCCGCTTACAGCCCGCCGGACGTTCCGGCCACGCCGCCGGCGGCCGCGACGCCGCCCCCGGCGCCACCCGCCGCCGAGCCCGCGCCCGCGCCGTCGATCGACCCGGAGGCCTGGCGTACGGCGGCCGACGAGGGCTGGTCGCGGGCCAACCGTGCCGCGGAGCCCACCACCGGCGGCACCACCCGCTCCGGTCTGCCCAAGCGGGTGCCGCAGGCCCAGCTCGTGCCCGGCGGGATAGAGCCGAAGAGCGGCCGGGACCGCAGTCGGCGCACGCCGGACGAGGTACGCGGCCTGCTCTCCGCCTACCACCGTGGCGTCCAGCGGGGCCGTACGGCCGGCGCCGATCTGAACAGCACCTCGACCAAGGAGACGAACCGATGAACAGGCCGGCGGCCATGCAGGACATGGGGTGGCTTCTCACCAACTTCGCCGACAGCGTCGCGGGCATCGCGCACGTGGTGGCGGTGTCCGCGGACGGGCTGCTGCTCGCCTCCTCCCGGGACCTGCCCGGCGACCGGGCCGACCAGCTCGCCGCGATCACCTCCGGCGTGGTGAGCCTGACCGAGGGCGCGGCGCGGATGTTCAGCGCCGGCGGGGTGTTGCAGACCGTGATCGAGATGGACAGCGGCTACCTGTTCCTGATGTCCATCAGCGACGGTTCGTCGATGGCCGTGCTCGCGGCGCGCAGCTGCGACGTCGGCCAGGTGGGTTACGAGATGGCGCTGCTGGTGGAGCGGGTCGGCCAGGCGCTGGTCCCGCTGCCGAGGGACGCGGTCCGGTCCTGATCGGACCGGGGAGCTGACGACCGGAGCCGGTGCGGCTCCGAACGAGGGGAGGTGATCGCGAGATGGACCCGCGACGTGATCCACGTGGCGCGCTGGTGCGTCCGTACGCGGTCACCCGGGGCCGCACCGAGCCGTTGCAGAACATCGCGCTCGAAGCGGTGCTGTCGAGCACGCCGACGCAGTCGGCCGAGGCGCGTTTCGCCGGGCACGACAAGTACCGCATCTCCTCGGTCTGTGAGGGCCGGGCGCAGTCGCTTGCGGAAATCGCCGCTTACACCCGGATGCCGCTGGGCGTCACCCGGGTGCTGGTCGCCGACATGGTGGCCGAGGGCCTGCTGACGCTACATACTGCCGCTCCCGCGACGGGTTTCGCGGCGCGGATGAACCTGCTTGGAAGGGTGCTAAGTGGACTTCGCGAACTATGACCCCGACGGGGCGAGCCGCGGCCGGGAGATCATCTCCGCGAAGATCGTGATCGCGGGTGGCTTCGGCGTGGGCAAGACCACGCTCGTCGGGGCGATCTCCGAGATCCAGCCGCTGACCACCGAGGCGCTGATGACCGCGGCTGGCGTGGGCATCGACGACGCGTCGAAGGTGCCGGGCAAGGAGACCACCACGGTCGCCATGGACTTCGGCCGTATCACGATGGCCGAGGACCTGATCCTCTATCTGTTCGGGACGCCGGGCCAGACCCGCTTCTGGTTCATGTGGGACGAGATCATCCGGGGCGCGGTGGGCGCGGCGGTGCTCGTGGACACCCGCCGGATCACCGACGCGTTCGCGCCGCTGGACTACTTCGAGAACCGCAAGCTGCCGTACGTCGTGGCGTTGAACCGCTTCGGCGACGCGCCGCACTACGAGCTGGAGGAGGTCCGGGAGGCGCTCGCGATCTCCCCGGACGTGCCGATGGTCATGTGCGACGCCCGCCAGCGGGACTCGGTCAAGCAGGTGCTCGTCACGGTGGTCGAGCACGCGATGCTCCGCCTCCAGGCCGAGCACGGCTACCCGGCCTCGGTGGGCTGACCGCCTGCGGGTCAGTCGACCCGCAGGCGGTAGCCCCGCTTGACCACTGTGTGCACCACACGGGGGGCGTTCAGCCCGGCCCGCAGGCGGGCGACAGCCATCTCCACCGCGTGCTCGTCGGCGCCGCGCGGCAACGTCCGCAGCAGCGCGGTGCGGGAGAGCACCTTACCCGGCGACGCGGCCAGCGCCCGCAGCACCGCCATCGGCGCCGGCGCCAGCTGACGCAGCTCCCCGTCCACCACCGCGGCGTGCCCGCGCAGCGTCAGCACGTGCCCGGCCGCCTTCACCGAGACCGTGCGCCGGGGCAGTTCCTCGACGATGGTGCGGACCAGGGCGCCCAGCCGGGCCCGGCTCGGCGCGCTCACCGGCACCCCGCGCCGCACCAGTGGTTCGGCGGTGACGGTGCCGACGCACCCGGCCAGCACGTCGCCGCGCAGCGCCTCCAGCACCGTCTCGGTACGGTCCCCGGCCGCCCGCAGCAGTGCCTCGGCCGCCGGGGCCGAGGTGAACGTGACGGCGTCGACGAGACGCCCGGCCACCAGGTCGATCAGCCGGTGCAGCGGCGCCGGGTCGGCCGGTGGCGCCCACCGGTACACCGGCACCTCGATCACCGTGGCGCCGGCCGCCACCAGCGCGTCGGCGCACTCGGGCTGCCGTTCACCGTGTAGCTGCATCGCCACCACCTGGCCGGCCACCCCGCGCCGGACCAGGTGCTCGACCACCTCGTCGCAGCTCTCCGACTCCGGGGACCAGTGCTCGCGCAGCCCGGCGGCACGGATCGCGCCGGTCGCCTTCGGACCACGGGACACCACGTACGCGCGGTCGAGCGTGCCGCGCAGCGGCTCGGCCAGCCCCCAGCCCTCGGCCGCCTCCAGCCAGCCGCGCATGCCGATGCCGGTGTTGGCCATCAGCACGTCCGGCGGGTGTTCCAGGCAGGCCCGGGTGGCCTCACGCAGGTCGGTGTCGTCGGCCAGCGGGACGATCCGCAGCGCCGGGGCGAGCACCACCCGCGCGCCGCGCCGCTGGAGCAGCGCGGCCAGTTCGTCGCGCCGCCGGTCGGCGGTGACGCCGATGGTGAAGCCGGCCAGCTCGTCCCGCATCATTCCTCCTGCCGTAGCCGCACCTCGACCAGGCCGTCCCGGCAGCGCACCGGGTGCCGGCGCAGCGTCACGCCCGGCAGGTCCAGGCACCGCCCGGTGGTGAGGTCGTAGACCTGCTTGTGCAGCGGCGAGGCGAGCGTGGGCACCCCGCCCCGGCTGCCGACCAGGCCCCGGGACATGACGTACGCGCCGCCGACCGGGTCGAGGTTGTCCACCGCGTACAGGCCGTCGGTGGTCCGGAAGACCGCAACCTGGACGTCCTGGACGAGCGCGGCCACGCCCCGGTCGGGGTCGAGCCGGTCCAGCGGGCAGACCGGGGTCCAGTCCAGCGTGACGACGGGGCTCATCGGCGTACCTCCGGTAGGCCCAGCACGACGGGCTGGCGACGGTGCCCGCCGTCCGGGGGCGTGCCCCGGACCGGCACCGGCTGACCCCGCTCCTGGGTGAACGTGATGGACGGGTCGGGCACGTCGGGCGCGTTGACGAAGGAGGTGAAGCGGCGCAGCCGGTCCGGGTCCTCCAGCACGTCGCGCCACTCGTCGGAGTAGCCCGTGACGTGCCGGGCCATCGCCGCGTCGAGGTCGGCGCAGAGCCCGAGCGAGTCGTCCACGAGCACCGACCGGAGGTGGTCCAGGCCGCCGTCCATGGCCTCGATCCAGGCGGCGGTGCGCTGCAACCGGTCGGCGGTGCGGATGTAATACATTAAAAATCTATCGATTAGTCGAATCAGTGCTTCTGTGGATAAATCAGTGGCGAACAGGTCGGCGTGCCGGGGCCGGAAACCGCCGTTGCCGCCGACGTACAGGTTCCAGCCGGTCTCGGTGGCGATGACGCCGAAGTCCTTGCTCCGGGCCTCGGCGCACTCCCGGGCGCAGCCGGAGACCGCCGACTTGAGCTTGTGCGGCGCACGCAGGCCCCGGTAGCGCAGCTCCAGGGCGACCGCGAGCCCGACCGAGTCCTGCACGCCGTAGCGGCACCAGGTGTCGCCCACGCAGGACTTCACAGTGCGCAGCGCCTTGCCGTACGCGTGGCCCGACTCGAAACCCGCGTCGACCAGCCGGCGCCAGATCTGCGGCAACTGGTCGACCCGCGCGCCGAACAGGTCGATCCGCTGCCCTCCGGTGATCTTGGTGTAGAGCCGGAAGTCGCGCGCCACCTCACCGATCGCGATCAGCTTCTCCGGGGTGATCTCGCCACCGGGAATCCGCGGCACCACCGAGTAGCTGCCGTCGCGCTGCAGGTTGGCCAGGAAGTGGTCGTTCGTGTCCTGGAGCGACGCCTGCTCGCCGTCGAGCACGTGCCCGGTGCCGAGCGAGGCCAGGATCGAGGCCACCACCGGCTTGCAGATGTCGCACCCGCTGCCGCGCCCGTGCTCGGCGACGAGCCGGGAGAACGTACTGATGCCCCGCACCCGGATCAGGTCGAACAGCTCCTGCCGGCTGTGGTCGAAGTGCTCGCACAGCGCCGTCGACTGGCGTACCCCGGCGGCGTCCAGCAGCTGCTTCAGCATCGGGACGCAGGAGCCGCAGCTCGTACCGGCGCGGGTGCACGCCTTCAGCGCCGGCACGTCGGTCGCCCCACCGGCGATCGCCGCGTCCAGGTCGGCCCGGGTCACCGCGTTGCAGGAGCAGACCTGCGCGGTGGCGGGCAACGCGCCCGCACCCGCGCCCGCGCCGCCGGCCGGCGCCAGCAACGCCAGCGGGGGAGCGGGTAGCGGCCCGCCGACACTGGCCCGCAACGTCGGGTACGCGCTCGCGTCCCCGACCAGCACGCCGCCGAGCAGCGTCCGCGCGTCGTCGGAGAGGACCAGCTTCGCGTACGAGCGGGTGGCCGGATCGGTGTACGTCACGTCGAGGCAGCCGGGGGTGACGCCGTGCGCGTCACCGAACGAGGCCACGTCCACGCCGAGCAGCTTGAGTTTCGTGGCGGTGTCCGCGCCGGGGAACGTCGCCGCGCCGCCGAGCAGCCGGTCCGCGACCACCTCGGCGGTGGCGTACCCGGGGGCGACCAGACCGTGGCAGA
Organism: Micromonospora sp. CNB394; assembly: GCF_000374985.1. Classification (NCBI taxonomy): domain Bacteria; kingdom Bacillati; phylum Actinomycetota; class Actinomycetes; order Micromonosporales; family Micromonosporaceae; genus Micromonospora; species Micromonospora sp. CNB394. The sequence continues at coordinate 88,591 of NZ_KB895826.1, forward strand.
CCCCGTCCACCGCCGCGCACTCGCCGACCGCCCAGATCCGTTCGTCGGCGGTCCGGCAGGACGCGTCCACCAGCACGCCGCCGCGCGGGCCCAGCGGCAGCCCCGCCACCCGGGCCAGTTCGTCGCGTGGACGGATCCCGGCGGCCACCACCACCAGCTCCGCGTCGACGGTCCGGCCGTCGGCCAGGTCGAGTGCGGCCACAGTGCCGTCCGGCCCGGTGCGCAGCGCCGTGGTGGCCACCCCGAGGTACGGCGTGACGCCCAGCTCCTCGACGTACCGCCGGAGCATCGCGCCACCCGCCTCGTCCACCTGGACCGGCATCAGCCGGGGCGCGAACTCGACAACGCTCGTGGCGAGTCCGAGCAGCCGCAGCGCGTTCGCCGCCTCCAGCCCGAGCAGCCCGCCACCGATCACCGCGCCGGTACGGCGGCCCCGGGCGTGCTCCCGGATCGCGGACAGGTCGTCCAGCGTCCGGTAGACGAAGACGCCTGGCAGATCGGTGCCGTCGACCGGCGGCACGAACGCGTACGAGCCGGTGGCCAGCACCAGCGCGTCGTACGGGTACTCGCCGGCCGCCGTGGTCACCACCCGCCGGGCCCGGTCGACGCCGGTGGCCGGTTCGCCCAGGCGCAGGTCCACTCCCGCGTCGGGGGTGTGCAGGTTCAGCTCACCGGCGTCCACCCCGTCGAACACGGCCGAGAGCCGCACCCGGTCGTACGCCGGGCGCCGCTCCTCGGCGAGGACCGTGACCCGCCACCGCCCGTCGGTGTCCCGGGCCCGCAGCGCCTCGACGAAGCGCTGCCCCACCATCCCGTTCCCGACGACGACCAGTCTGCTGATCCGCTCGGTCATGACGCCACCTCCACCGTCTCGCGTACCTCGTCGGTTGTGGACGGATCCGCCTCGGCGAGCCAGCCGGCGATGCCCGCCACCGCGTCCCGGCAGCTGCCGCAGCCGGTGGCGGCCCGGGTCGCCGCGGACAGCGCCGCCGCCGTCCGGGCGCCCGCCCGCCAGCACGCCACCAGTGCGCCCTTGCTCACGTCGTTGCACCGGCACACGGTCGCGGCGTCCGGCATCAGCGCCGGTGACGCGGCCGGTCCGGCCGGCATCTCGCCGAACGCCCGGCCGAGCAGCAGCGAACGCCGGTCCGCCGGCACCGGCGCGCCCCTGTCGAAAAGCTGCACCACGGTGCCGACCGCCGGGTTGTCGCCGAGCAGGATCGCGCCGGTCAGTCGCTCGTCCCGGATGCGCAGCCGGGCGTAGGTGCCCCGGGCCGGGTCGGCGAAGGTCAGCTCCTCGACCGGTCCGTCCGGGTCGCCCGTGCCGGCCACGTCGCCCATCGCGGCCAGGTCGATGCCGGCCGCCTTGAGCCGGGTCACCGCCGGCCGGGGCCGGTAGCGGGCCAGCGGGTCCGCGCCGGTCAGCACGTCGGCCACCACCCGGGCCTGTGCCCAGGCGGGCGCGACCAGCCCGGTCAGCGTGCCGTCGTGCTGCGCGCAGTCGCCGATCGCGGAGATCCGCCGGTCGCTCGTCCGCATCCGGTCGTCCACCACCACACCCCGCTCGACGGCGAGCCCGGCCGCCGCGGCGAGCGCGGTGTCGGGGCGTACCCCGCAGCAGAGCACCAGCAGGTCGGCGTCGAGCGGTTCGGCGTCGCCCAGGTGCAGGCGGACGCCGTCGGCGTCGGCGGTCACGGCGGTCGCCGGCACCCCGAGCCGGGACCGGACGCCCAGGCCGGCGAGCGTGCCCGCGAGGACCGCGCCGGCGGGCGGGTCGAGCTGCCGTTCCATCAGGTGGCCGACCGGGTGGACCACAGTCACGTCGAGACCCCGGGCGGCCAGCCCGCGGGCCGCCTCCAGACCCAGCAGCCCGCCGCCGAGCACGATCACGCGTCGCGCGCCCTCGGCGGCGGCGAGGATCCGGCGGCAGTCGCCGAGCGTGCGGAACGGGACGACCCGCTCGGGCAGCGGGGCGAGGCCCGGCAGCGGCGGCACCACGGCCCGGCTGCCGGTGGCGAGCACCAGGTGGTCGTACCCGTGCCGCTCGCCGTCGTCGGTGACAACCTCGCGGGTGGCCCGGTCCACGGCGGTGACCGCCGCGCCGGTGCGGACCCCGACGCCCGGCCCGATTGCTTCGACCAGTTCCACGTCCGGCTCGCCGATGCGCCCGGCGAGCAGCGTGGAGAGCATGATCCGGTTGTACGCGCGGTGCGGCTCCGCCCCGAGCACTGTGACCGAATGGTTCCCGCCGCGCGCGTGCAGCTCGGCGGCGAGCCGGGCGCCGGCCATGCCGTAGCCGACGACGACGATGCGCTCGCTCATGCCGCCTCCACCCGGACCGCGCAGATCTTGAACTCGGGCATCCCGGAGACCGGGTCGAGGGCGTCGTTGGTGACCGAGTTGGCGCGTTGCGCGCCGGGCCAGTGGAACGGCGCGAAGACGGTGTCCGGCCGGATCGCCGTGCTGAGCCGGGCCGGCGCGCGCAGTTCACCCCGGCGGGAGACCACCCGTACCGGTGTCCCTTCGGTCACGCCGATCCGGGCCGCCAGGTCCGGGTGCAGCTCGACGAAGCCGCCGGGTGCGGCCCGGCGCAACGCGGCCACCCGCCGGGTCTGCGCGCCGGACTGGTACTGCGCGAGCACCCGGCCGGTGGTGAAGTGCAGCGGGTAGTCGGCGCACACCGGCTCGGCGGCCGGCCGGTGGGTCACCGGATGGAACCGGGCCCGGCCGTCCGGGGTGGGGAAGCGGTCGGCGAACAGCCGGGGGGTGTCCGGGCCGTCCCGGTCCGGGCAGGGCCAGAACACGCCGGTGTCGGCGTCGATCCGGTCCCAGGTGATCCCGGCGTAGTCGGCCGGCCCGCCGGCCGAGGCCCGGCCCAGCTCCGCGAACACCTCGCGCGGATCGGTCGGCAGCGGCGGCCCGCCGGTCAGCCGTCCGGCGAGCGCGGCGAGGATCTCCAGCTCGGTACGGACGCCGGCGGGTGGTTCGCGCAGTGCCCGGCGGCGCAGCACCCGGCCCTCCAGATTGGTCATCGTGCCGTCCTCCTCGGCCCACTGGGCGACCGGCAGCACCACGTCGGCCAGCTCGGCCGTCTCGGAGCGGACGAGGTCCGCCACCACGAGCAGGTCCAGGGCGCGCAGCCGGGACTCGACCCGCGCCGCGCGGGGCGCGGAAACGACCGGGTTGGAACCGAACACCAGCAGCGCTTGCGCGCCGGACGGCGTGCCGAGGGCGTCGAGGAGCTGGTACGCCGGAACGCCCGGCCCGGGTAGCGAGTCCGGGTCGACGCCCCACACCCCGGCCACGTGCGCGCGGGCCGCCGGGTCGTCGATGCGCCGGTATCCGGGGAGCTGGTCGGCCTTCTGCCCGTGTTCCCGGCCGCCCTGTCCGTTCCCCTGCCCGGTCAGGCAGCCGTAGCCGGAGCCGGGACGGCCGGGCAGGCCCAGGGCGAGTGCCAGGTTGATGAAGGCGGTGACGGTGTCGACGCCCTTGGCGTGCTGCTCGGCGCCCCGGGCGGTGAGGACGACCGCCCGGTCCACTGTGGCCAGTGCGCGGGCGGTCGCGTACAGGTCGGCCACCGGTACGCCGGAGAGCCGTTCGACCTCCGCCGGCCAGTAGCCGGCCACCGTCCGCCGGACCTCGTCGAAGCCGGTGGTCCGCTCCGCGACGTACGTCCGGTCCAGCCAGCCCTCGGTGAGCGCGATGTGCAGCAGCGCGTTCGCCACCGCGAGGTCGGTGCCGGGCAGGGGTTGCAGGTGCAGGTCTGCCTGGCGGGCGGTGGCGGTGGCGCGCGGATCGACCACGATCAGCCGGCCGCCGCGTTCCCGCAGGTCGGCGACGTGCCGCATCAGCGGCGGCATGGTCTCGGCCGGGTTCGCGCCCACCAGCAGCAGCGTGTCCGCGCGGCCGAGGTCGGCGAGCGGGAACGGCAGTCCACGGTCGATTCCGAACGCCCGGTTCCCGGCCGCGGCGGCCGAGGACATGCACCAGCGCCCGTTGTAGTCGATGTGCCGGGTGCGCAGCGTCACCCGGGCGAAGCGGCCGAGCGCGTACGCCTTCTCGTTGGTGAGCCCACCGCCGCCGAAGACCGCGACCGCGTCCGGCCCGTGGCGGTGCTGCACGTCCCGGACCCCGGCGGCGACGCGGTCCAGCGCCTCGTCCCAGGCCGCCGGCCGCAGCTCGCCGCCGGGTCGGTCGCGCAGGAGCGGGGTGGTGAGCCGCTCCGGGTGGTCGAGCAGGTCGGCGGCGGTCCAGCCCTTCTGGCACAGCCCGCCCCGGTTGGTGGGGAAGTCGCGTGCGGCGACCTCGACACCGTCACCGGTGGCGCGCAGCACCATGCCGCACTGCAACGCGCAGTACGGGCAGTGCGTGGCGGCCTCGACGGGGCGTGACCCCGAGCGCGTCGCCGTGCGTGCACCGTCTGTCATGTCGGAAAAGCGTGCCGTCGGGCGGTTTCCGGTCCGGGTCTGCTCTGTTTCGGTCCTGTCACGACCGCTTCACACCGCACGTGGGTGACGTCGTCCTCCGCGGGGTTTACAATGCGGGAAGCTTGTCTCAAATAACGGGAGCAATGATGAGCGTGGTGGACGCGTTCGACGCGGTGGCCGGCAGCTACGACCAGGCCCGGCGCCGCCTGGTGCCCTGCTTCGACGCCTTCTACGGCACCGCCGTCGAGGTGGCCGCACCCCCGCTGCGCGCCGCGCTCGCCGCCGGGCGTACCCCCGAGGTGCTGGACCTCGGCGCGGGCACCGGCCTGCTGTCCCTGCTGCTGGCCGCGGCCGTCCCCGGGGTCCGCCTGACGCTCGTGGACGGCGCTCCCGGCATGCTCGCGGTGGCCGCCGGGCACCTGGACGCCCGGGGCGTGCCGCACCGCACCGTCCACGCCGACCTGGCCGGCCCGCTGCCCGCCGGCCGGTACGACGCGGTGGTCTCCGCGCTGGCCGTCCACCACCTCGACGACTCCGGCAAGCGGGCGCTGTACCGGCGGGCGGCCGACGCGCTCGTCCCCGGCGGGGTGTTCGTCAACGCCGAGCAGGTCGCCGGGCCGACCCCCGCGCTGGACCGCCGCTACGACGAGGTGTGGACGGCCCGGATCACCGAGCTGGGTTCCGACGCCGAGGAGATCGCCGCCGCGCGGGAGCGGATGCGGCACGACCGGCCGGCCCCGGTGGCCGAGCAGTGTCGCTGGCTGGCCGAGGCGGGCCTGGTGGACGTGGACTGCTTCTTCAAGGAATGGCGCTTCGCGGTCTTCGGCGGTCAGCGGCCGGGGGGACCGGCGAGATGATTCTCGAGCCGCTCGGCGAAACGGGGTGCGCCGGCCTTCCGTAGGTGGGCGATCAGTTCGACCAGGTTCTTGTCCTCGGCGACCAGGCTGCGCCGGTAGTAGTCGATCTGCCGCGCCATCGTCTGCAGGACCAGCGGCGTCGAATGGTCGGCCACCCAGTTGAGGAACTCGTCGGCGGTCAAGACCGACAGTGATTCCCGTACGCATTCCGGCGCAAAGGCGCGCCGGTCGTCGGTCACCAGGATGTCGGCGCGCCCGTGGACGGCGGCGGCCAGCACGTGCCGGTCGTCCGGGTCCGGCGGGCACGGCACGTCGTTCGGCGAATAGCCGGTGACGAGGCCGTACGGGAACGCCTGGACGAAGCGTCGCCGCTGCCCGCCGATCGCCTGCTCGGAATGCTCGGGCCGCTTGCGGCGCAGGCGGTACATCCATTCCGCCAGGACGTCCTCGCTGTACCGCAGATCGAAGACGGCGCAGTCGCCTTCGAGCGCGAGAAGGCTGATCCAGTCGCGAAGGGTCCTGGAATAGAGAACGTTCGCGTCCAGGAACACCAGGGCGGCGCTGGGGATCACAGTGGACACCCTACCCAGCGCCCCGTGGCCGGTCCGGGAACTACACGTCGTCGGTGAAGCCCAGCGCGTCGGACTCCCACATCAGGGCCTCGTACGACTTCCGTCGCTCCTCCATCTGCCGTTGCCGGAATGCGAGGACGTCGCGGAGGAAGAGGCGCCGGTGGCTCCCGACGCGGTGGGACGCGATCGCCCCGCTCTCCAGAAGGCGCACGAGTGTGGGGCGGGACATGCCCAGCAGCTTCGCCGCCTCGGTCGTCGTCAGTTCGCGGGAGACGGCGCTGATCGCGACGCCGTCGCCGCGGGCGAGCATCGCCGAGATCTGATGGAGGACGTCGAACATCTGGGCGGGAACCTCGACCTCTTCGCCGTCCGCCGAGACGAGGCGGGCTACCCCCTCGCCTGCGTCAAGGGGGTGCCGCACGAGGAACTCCTCCATGGCGGCTGCCTTCTGGCGCTCCGCTCCATCGGTGGGCATGACCGAGGCGGCCATGCCGGTGCTGAGGCTCATGGCGGCTCCCTGTGGCAGATGCGGCTCGCGTCCTGACCGTCCGGACTCATCCCATGGTCCCTTCCAAGTGCAATATCCGCAACCAGCTTCGGTTGTTTCACCTGGTGGTGTCCCAATCCCCGATCGGCGGGGACGAGGATGACTGGCGGTCACACCGATGGGTAGTCTTCCCGGCATGACCGCCAAGGTGACGTTGTCGTTCTCCGACGAGACGATCGAGGAGGCGCGCCGGTTCGCCAAGCGGGAAGGGCTCTCCCTCTCCGCCTGGATGGACCAGGCCGCCCGGGAGAAGGCGCTGCGGGAGGTCTTCACCGCGCACGCCGACGCGGTCGGCCGCGCCGGCCTGGACCTGGAAACCGCCGCCGTGGCCGACGCCCAGGAGGCCGCGCTCGTCGACGACGCCCTGTTCGGCGGGCGTCCGCGTGCTGCGTAGGGGTGAGGTCTGGCGCATCTCCGGCGCCCGGGAACGGCTCGGCCTGGTGATCAGCTCCGACGTCTACAACGCCACGGCGGTGCCCATCGTGATCGTGGCCGAGGTGGTCGAGGAGACGCTGCTGCGCGACTCGCCGCTCGCCGTGCCGATGGGCCCGTACGTGGTGATGCCCGACCGGATCTCCGCACCGATGAAGAAATGGTTCACCGAGTGCGTGGACGTGGCCGACACCGAGACCATGCAGCGGGTCGGCCGGGCGCTGCGGATCCTCCAGGAGCTGTGAGCACCTCACCGGCGCCGTCCGGCGGACGTGCGATCTCCGTTGCCGGGCCGACGCGCGCGGGGCACGCCGGGGAAACCACCGGCTGAGAGCGTCGCCCTCGTCATCGACGAGGAGGAGTCCGTCAGTGAGCACGCTCGCTTCCGCACCGACCACGCCGCCGGCCCCCACCGCCGGCCGGCTCACCGAATGGCGGCCGGAGGACCCGGCGTTCTGGGCGGCCGGCGGCGCCCGGGTGGCCCGGCGCAACCTGTACGTCTCGATCTTCGCCGAACATGTCGGCTTCTCCGTGTGGAGCCTCTGGTCGGTGACGGTGCTGTTCCTGGGCCCCGAGTACGGCATCGACCCGGCCGGGAAGTTCCTGCTCACCGCCGTGCCGGCCGCGCTGGGCGCGGTGCTGCGGCTGCCGTACACGCTGGCCGTGGCCCGGTTCGGCGGCCGGAACTGGACCATCGTGAGCGCCCTGCTGCTGCTCGTGCCGGCGGTGCCGATGGCAGTGCTGATCGAACCCGGGGTGTCGTACGCCACGCTGATGGTGCTGGCCTGCCTGTCCGGCGTCGGCGGCGGCAACTTCGCCTCGTCGATGGCGAACATCAACCTGTTCTTCCCGGAGCGGCTCAAGGGCCGGGCACTCGGGCTCAACGCCGGCGGCGGCAACCTGGGCGTACCGGCCGTGCAACTCGTGGGGCTGGCGGTGCTGGCGACCGCCGGCGCCGCGTACCCCCGGTTGGTGCCGGCGGTCTACCTGCCGCTGATCGTGCTGGCCGCGTTGGCCGCGGCCCGGTGGCTGGACAACGTGCCGGGGGCGCGCAACGAGCCCGGCGCGCTGCGCGCGGCCGCCCGCGACCCGCACACCTGGGTGATGTCGCTGCTCTACGTGGGCACGTTCGGCTCGTTCATCGGCTTCGGGTTCGCCTTCGGCCAGGTGCTCCAGCTCCAGTTCCACGAGCGGTTCCCGACGCCCGTCGACGCCGCCTGGCTGACCTTCCTCGGCCCGCTGATCGGGTCGCTGATCCGGCCCGTGGGCGGCCAGCTCGCCGACCGGCTGGGCGGCGCCCGGGTCACGTTCTGGAACTTCGTGGCGATGGCCGCCGGAGCCGGGCTGGTGCTGTACGCCGCCCGGGACCGGTCGTTCCCGCTCTACCTCGCCGGGTTCATGGCGCTGTTCGTCTTCTCCGGCATCGGCAACGGCTCGACGTACAAGATGATCCCGGCGATCTTCCGGGCCCGGGCCGTCGCGGAGGGCGAGCTGACCGGCGATCCGGAGGCGGCGCAGCGGCGGGCCCGGCGGCTGTCCGGGGCGGTGATCGGCATCGCCGGGGCGGTCGGCGCCTCCGGCGGCGTGCTGGTGAACGTGGCGTTCCGGCAGTCGTTCCTGACCTCCGGCACCGCCGACGCCGCCTACCTGGCCTTCATCGGCTGGTACGCGCTCTGCTTCCTGGTGACCTGGGTGGTCTACCTGCGCCCCGGGCCGCGTACGCTGACCAACGTGTGACCTGTGCCATGACGAACCCGCAGGCCACGCGCGGTGCGACCCCGTTTTGACCTGCCGCCGGGCGGCCGGGTATCGTTGCCTGCTGTTGTACGACATTCTTAGGCGTGCCGCATCAGGTACGCTTGGTCGTTCGTGCGCGCTGGTCCGGCTGGGTACTCCCGGTCACCTCGGCGCGCGACCCCAGACCGACGACGAGACAAGGTAGACCTGTGCGTACGTACAGCCCGAAGCCGGGTGAGATCGAGCGTCAGTGGCACGTCATCGACGCCTCTGATGTCGTGCTGGGCCGCCTGGCGACCCACGCCGCCACGCTCCTGCGTGGCAAGCACAAGCCGACTTTCGCGCCGCACGTCGACACGGGCGACTTCGTCGTCATCGTGAACGCGGGCAAGGTCGCGCTGACCGGCAACAAGCGTCAGACGAAGGTCGCTTACCGCCACTCCGGTTACCCGGGTGGCCTGAAGCGGGTCGGCTACGACGAGCTGCTGACCAAGCGGCCCGAGCGGGCCATCGAGCTGGCCGTGAAGGGCATGCTCCCGCACAACAAGCTGGGCCGCCAGATTCTCAAGAAGCTGAAGGTCTACGCCGGTGCCGAGCACCCGCACACCGCGCAGCAGCCGGTGCCGTTCGAGATCAAGCAGATCGCGCAGTGAGCGCGGGCGAAGGAAGCAGCATGACCGACATCACCGCCACCGAGGTCGCCCCCGAGGCCACCGAGGCGCCGGCGCCCGTCGCGCGCGCGCCCCGTGGTGACCGCCCGATCCAGACCGTGGGTCGGCGCAAGGAAGCCATCGTCCGGGTCCGGATCGTGCCGGGCACCGGCAAGATCACCTGCAACGGCCGCGACCTCGAGGCCTACTTCCCGAGCAAGGTGCACCAGCAGCTCATCAAGGACCCGCTGGTCACCGCCGAGAAGCCCGAGGCGTTCGACGTGATCGCCAACCTGCGTGGCGGCGGCACCACCGGCCAGGCCGGCGCGCTGCGGCTCGCCATCGCCCGGGCGCTGATCGTCAGCGAGCCCGACGACCGCCCGGCCCTGAAGAAGGCCGGCTTCCTGACCCGTGACGCCCGGGTCAAGGAGAGCAAGAAGTACGGCCTCAAGAAGGCCCGCAAGGCTCCCCAGTACTCGAAGCGCTGATCACCACAGGCGCCTTGTACTTCTGACGGACGGCCGGTCCGCTTCCCCTCGCCGGGAGGCGGACCGGCCGTTCCGCGTTTCTCTCCTTATCGGCAGTTCCACGGAGGTTGGCGGGTATGGGCCGGTTGTTCGGCACGGACGGCGTACGCGGGCGGGCGAACGCGGATCTCACCCCGGAGTTGGCGCTGGCGGTCGCGGTGGCCGCGGCCCACACGCTGGCCGAGACCGACAAGAGCCATCCGCCGCTCGCGGTGGTCGGCCGGGACACCCGGGCCAGCGGCGAGATGCTGGAGGCGGCGGTGGTCGCCGGGCTCACCAGCGCCGGCGCCAACGTGGTCCGGGTCGGCGTGCTGCCCACCCCGGCGGTGGCGTTCCTCACCGCCGAGGCCAAGGCCGACCTGGGCGTGATGCTCTCCGCCTCGCACAACCCGATGCCTGACAACGGCATCAAGCTGTTCGCCGCCGGCGGGCACAAGCTGCCCGACGAGATCGAGATGCGGATCGAGGAGGCGGTGAAGGCCAACGCCACCACCGCCTGGAAGCGCCCGATCGGCGCCGGCGTGGGCCGGGTGCACGACCTGCTCGACGGCGCCGACCACTACGTCCAGCACCTGGTCGGCACCGTGCCGCACCGCCTCGACGGGATCAAGGTCGTCGTCGACTGCGCCAACGGCGCGGCGGCCGACGTCGCCCCGGTCGCTTACCGGGAAGCAGGCGCCGAGATGGTCGCCATCCACGCCGAGCCGGACGGGCTCAACATCAACGACGAGTGCGGCTCCAACCACATCGACGCGCTGCGCGCCGCCGTGGTCGAGCACGGCGCCCACCTCGGCATCGCCCACGACGGCGACGCCGACCGCTGTGTCGCGGTCACCGCCGACGGCGACGAGGTCGACGGCGACCAGGTCATGGCGATCCTCGCGCTGGCCATGCGGGACGCCGGCGAGCTGACCCAGGACACCCTGGTCGCCACCGTGATGAGCAACCTCGGTCTCCGGCTGGCCATGTCCGAGCACGGCATCCGGCTGGTCGAGACCAAGGTCGGCGACCGGTACGTGCTGGAGGAACTGCGCGCCTCCGGTCTGGCGCTCGGCGGAGAGCAGAGCGGACACATCGTGCTGCCCGCCTACGCCACCACCGGCGACGGCGTGCTGACCGGCCTGCACCTGATGGCGCGGATGGCCGCCACCGGCACCTCGCTGGCCGAGCTGGCCGCCGTGGTCACCAAGCTGCCCCAGGTGCTGATCAACGTGCCGGTCGGGGACCGTACCGTCGGCGCCGCCGCACCCGCCGTCCGCGCCGAGGTCGAGCGCGCCGAGGCGGAACTGGGCGAGACCGGCCGGGTGCTGCTGCGGCCCTCCGGCACCGAGCCGCTGGTGCGGGTCATGGTCGAGGCGGCCACCGAGACCACCGCGCGCGAGGTCGCCGAGCGCATCGCCGAGCAGGTCCGCACCGCCAGCCCGGCCGCCTGACCGGACCGGCCGCCTGGTCCGGCGGCCCGCCGGCCACCTGATCGAGTGCGGCGAGCTGCTCCCGGACGGAGGCCGGGCGTACGCCGGAGAGCATCGTGTCGCAGCCGCGCTGGGCGGCGAACCGGCGCAGCCGCGTGACCTGCCCGTCGCTCATCCCTTCTCCTGGAGCCGGCGCAGCCGGGTCACCGCTTCGGCCAGCACCTCGGATCGCTTGCAGAACGCGAACCGGACCAGCCGGCGGCCGGCCTCCACGTCGTCGTAGAACACCTGCGTGGGCACCGCCACCACACCGCAGCGCTCCGGCAGCGCCCGGCAGAACTCCACCCCGTCCCGGCCACCCAGCGGCGTGACGTCGGCGGTGACGAAGTAGGTGCCCTCCGGCGCGAGCACGCCGAAGCCGGCGTCGGCCAGGCCGGCGGCGAGCTGGTCCCGGCGGCGTTGCATGTCGTCCCGGAAGCCGGTGAAGTACGCGTCCGGCAGCCCGAGCGCCACCGCCACCGCCGGTTGCAGCGGCCCGGCGTTGACGAACGTCAGGAACTGTTTCACCCGCAGCACCGCCGCCACCAGCGGTGCCGGACCGCTCACCCAGCCGACCTTCCAGCCGGTGCAGGAGAACGTCTTCCCGGCCGACGAGATGCGCAGCGTCCGCTCCCGCATGCCGGGCAGCGTGGCCAGCGGTACGTGCGTCGCGGCGGCGTCGGTGAACACCAGATGCTCGTAGACCTCGTCGGTGACCGCGTACACGTCGTGTGTCCGGCACAGCTCGGCCACCGTCGTCAGCTCGTCGGCGGTGAAGACCTTGCCGGTCGGGTTGTGCGGCGAGTTCAGCAGCACCAGCCGGGTACGTGGCCCGAACGCGGCGCGCAGCTCGTCCGGGTCGAACGCGTACCGGCCGTCGGGGCCGGGCCGCAGCGTCACCGGACGGCGGACCGCACCGGCGAGCGCGACCGAGGCGGCGTACGAGTCGTAGTACGGCTCGAAGCAGATCACCTCGTCACCCGGCTCGCAGAGTGCGAGGATGCTCGCCGCGACCGCCTCGGTCGCCCCGGCGGTCACCACGATCTCGCCGTCCGGGTCGTACTCCAGCCCCCAGAACCGGCGCTGGTGGTCGGCGACGGCGGCGCGCAGCGCGGGGATCCCCGGACCGGGCGGGTACTGGTTGTGGCCGGTACGCAGCGCCTCGGCGGCGGCGGCGAGCATCTCCGGCGGGCCGTCGGTGTCCGGGAAGCCCTGCCCGAGGTTGACCGCTCCGGTGCGCACTGCGAGCGCGGACATCTCGGCGAAGACGGTGGTGCCGAACGGCCGCATCCGGGCCACCAGGGGATCGGTCGTCGTCACGGCGGCCAGCCTACGGCCCGCCGCCGACCGCTCACCAGCCGAAGCAGGCCACACCCCATCTTCCCGAGTTCTGGGCGACGACCTTGCCGTCGATGGTTATCCGGCAGGTCACTTGGCCGGCGCGTCCGGCGCTTGTGACGATCTGGACCCGCTCACGGTCGCTTGTGGTGAATCTGAGCCGCCAGGGCGAGTCGACGGAGTCGAGCAGGTGGAAGTCGCCGTTCGCGTCGTAGAACTGCACCTCAGCCTCGCCCTCGGAGCCGGTCACCTCGTACAGGACGGTGAACCGGCCCGGGCCGCCCGAGGGGGTCGTGGCCGGCGTGGCCGGGGGAGGGGTGGGCTCGTCGGCCCATCCGTCGGGTTCGCCGTAGAACGGGTCGTCGTACCGCTCGCCGGAAGCGCTCCCGCCGTCCATGGCCCGGCCGAGGAAGGACAGCCCGACGCAGCCGCAGACGATGAGCGCCAGCACGGTGACGATGCCGATCACCAGGCCGGCCACCCAGCCGTTGCCGCCGCGCTGTGGCGGCATGCCCGGATACGCGTACGGCGGCGGGTAGGGCCCGGACGGGTGCGGGCCGGGCGGGTACGACCCGGCCTGGTAGGGGCCGGGCGGGTAGGCGCCCGGCCCCCAGCCGGGCGGTGCCGGGTGGCCCGGGGCGCCGGGCTGGGACGGCCGCCCGGCCGCGCCTGGGAGCCCGGACGCCTGGGGATCGCCGGGAACCGGTGGGACGGCCGGGCGCGGCATGGCGACCGGGTCGGCCGGAGCCGCCCAGCCCGGTTCGCCCACCGCCCGGCCGGTGCCGCTCGGGGACGCGGCCGGGTCGGCTCCAGACGCGCTCACCGGGCCGGCCGCCGCCCACGGGCTCGGAGCCGGGGGCGGCGACCAGGGCGCGGGAGGCGTCCACGGCTGCGGTGCGGCCAGCGGGTCCGGCGGCGTCCAGGACGAGGGCTGCGGCGTGGCCGGCGCGGCGGTCGGGTCGCTCGGTCCGGCGGCCGGTTCGGGGGCGGGGGTCGTCTCGGACATCAGGTCAGCTCACAGGGGTACGGCGCGGACGACCGCGGAACGGTGGGCCCGGGGGGGACGGCACCCGGCCTCAATGTAGGCGGTGGTGGTCGGCTGCGCGGTCCCGGCCGGCGGTCCGCGTGCCGCGTCCCGAACCGGTCCGGACGGGCGGAACGACGTACGTGCTCGGTTCGCTCAAATTCAGTGATCGTTAACCGGCTTTCCGAGCACACGCGATGAGCGAAACTCGGCTAGGCTGCGGACCATGTGTGGAATCGTGGGTTACGCCGGTGCGCGCCCGGCACTCGGCATCGTGCTTGACGGACTGCGGCGTCTCGAATACCGCGGCTACGACTCGGCCGGTGTCGCCGTGGTCTGCGAGGACGAGCTGCTGACCGAGAAGAAGGCCGGCAAGCTCGCGAACCTGGAGAAGGTCCTCTCCGAGCGGGCGGCCGACAACCCCGACGACTGCGCCGCCAGCCCGATCGGCATCGGCGACGGCACCACCGGCATCGGCCACACCCGGTGGGCCACGCACGGCGGCCCGACCGACCGCAACGCCCACCCGCACCTCTCCCCGGACGGCCGCGTCGCGGTGATCCACAACGGCATCATCGAGAACTTCGCGAAGCTGCGCGCCGAACTGGAGGACGAGGGCGTCGAGTTCGCCAGCGACACCGACACCGAGTGCGCGGCGCATCTGATCGCGCGCGCGCTGGCCGACCTGCGCTCGGCCGGTGAGACCGACAGCCCGCAGCTCCTCGCCGCCGCCATGCGCGTGGTCTGCGCCCGCCTGGAGGGCGCGTTCACGCTGCTCGCCGTCGACGCCGGCATCCCCGGCGCGGTGGTCGGCGCCCGGCGCAACTCGCCGTTGGTGGTCGGCCGGGGCGACGGCGAGAACTACCTGGCCAGCGACGTCGCCGCGTTCATCGAGCACACCCGGGACGCGGTCGAGCTGGGGCAGGACCAGATCGTCCTGATCACCCCGGACAGCATCGACATCACCGACTTCCACGGTCAGCCGGCGAGCGGCACCGACTTCCACATCGACTGGGACTCGTCGGCCGCCGAGAAGGGCGGCTACGACTGGTTCATGCTCAAGGAGATCGAGGAGCAGCCGCAGGCCATCGCCGACACGCTGCTGGGCCGGCTCACCGAGACCGGCGAGATCGCCCTCGACGAGGTCCGCCTCAGCGAGCAGGACCTGCGCGACGTCGACAAGATCTTCATCGTCGCCTGCGGCACCTCGTACCACGCCGGCCTGGTCGCCAAGTACGCCATCGAACACTGGACCCGCATCCCCTGCGAGGTGGAGCTGGCCAGTGAGTTCCGCTACCGCGACCCGGTCCTGGACCGGTCCACGCTGATCGTGGTGATCTCGCAGTCCGGCGAGACCATGGACACGCTGATGGCGCTGCGCCACGCCAAGGAGCAGAAGGCCCGCGTGCTGGCGATCTGCAACACCAACGGCTCGACCATCCCGCGTGAGTCCGACGCGGTGCTCTACACCCACGGCGGCCCGGAGATCGCTGTCGCCTCCACCAAGGCGTTCCTCACCCAGGTCGTCGCCTGCTACCTGATCGGCCTGCACCTGGCCCAGGTGCGCGGCATCAAGTTCGCCGACGAGGTGGGCGCGGTGGTGGCCCAGCTCCAGGAGATGCCGGGCAAGCTGCGGGAGCTGCTGGACCGGATCGAGCCGGTCCGTGAGCTGGGCCGCGAGCTGAAGTCCGAGCCGACGGTGCTGTTCATCGGCCGGCACGTGGGCTACCCGGTGGCGCTGGAGGGTGCGCTGAAGCTCAAGGAGCTGGCGTACATGCACGCCGAGGGCTTCGCCGCCGGCGAGCTGAAGCACGGCCCGATCTCGCTGATCGACCAGGGCACCCCGGTGATCTGCATCGTGCCCTCCCCGGTGGGCCGGGGCATGCTGCACGACAAGGTCGTCTCCAACATCCAGGAGGTCCGCGCCCGCGGCGCCCGCACCATCGTGATCGCCGAGGAGGGCGACCAGGCGGTGGTCCGCTACGCCGACCATCTGATCTACGTGCCGCGTACGCCGACGCTGCTGGCGCCGCTGGTGACCACAGTGCCGTTGCAGGTGCTGGCCGCGGAGATCGCCGCCGCCCGCGGACACGACGTCGACCAGCCCCGGAACCTGGCCAAGTCGGTCACCGTCGAGTAGCGGATCCCGTCCACGCTCCCTCCGCCCGTCCACCGGGCGGAGGGACCGCGTCGTCTCCGGCCCGCCTCGCGGGCGACCGCCGGACGGGCGTGGCCGGCCGCCGGAAGGCCACGGGTGGCGGGTCATCGGCCCAGCACGATCCGCGCCATGCCGTCCAGCGCCGGGTTGCCGGGATCCCAGTAGCCGGTGTGGCCGTGCGGAGCGCTCGGGAAGCGCCTCCCGCCGAAGCCCGGCGCGCTCGGGTCGGCGCCGAACCAGAGCCGCTCGCCGTGCGGGTCGAGCACGGCGAGCGCCGGACCGAGCGGCGTACCCGCGAGCAGGGCGCGGCGGGCCAGCTCGTCCGGCGGCCGGGCCAGCCGGATCACGTCGTCCGGCGCGGTCGACGACCAGACCTGACCGGCGGGCATGCGCAGGTCGGCGGCGTGGTCCACGCCCACCCCTGGCGAGCCGACGAAGACCAGCGCATCGGCGCCCAGCCCGTGGTCGCGCGCGGCGGTGCCGACCACGAGCGAGCCGTAGCTGTGCCCGAGCACGGTCTGCCGGGCCGGTGGGCCCTCGTGCGCGGCCCGCAGCCCGTCCTGGAACCGGTGCAGTGCCGGGCCCGCGTCCGCGGCCTGCCGGGTGCCGGCCGCCTCGGTGAGGAAGTCGGGCGCGTCGTAGTCCAGCCAGAGCACCGCCGCCGTCTCCTCACCCGGCCCGAGCGCCGCGCACCGCTGCCACACCCGTGCCGCCCGGCCCAGCTCGGCCGGCGCGTCGGCGAGATCTGAGGTCATGCCCGGGACGTAGGTGAGCACCGAGGCGGCGCGGTCCGGGTTGCCGAGCGCCACCACCGCGCGGCCGTCGCCGGCCGGGTCCAGCCCCAGCAGGTACGCCCGGGGCGCCCCGCCCGCGGCCAGCCGATCGCCGAGCCCGTCCAGCCCGCGCAACGCCGCCTCGACGGCGGCGAGCCGGACCCGCCGGGACGCCTCCAGCGGCCCGGCCGGAAGCGGGTGCAGCAGCGCGAGCCGCCGCGCGAGCAACTGCTCCCGCCGGTCGCCGAGCAGCAGCCGGTTCGCCTGGTCCCGGGCGGCGGCCGGAAGCCCGTCGAGGCGTCCGATCCGGCCCGGTTCCCGTCCCACCAGCCAGCGCCGTTCGGCCGCGTTCAGTCCGGCCCACCAGCGGCTCACCTCGGCCGGTCCGGCGCCGGGCCCGGGCCGCCACGCGGGCGGGACGCTCACCCAGCCGCGTACCGCAGCGGTGGTCAGCTCCGCCAGCCGGCCGGCCGCCTCCCGGTCGGCGGCACCGGCGAGCGTCAGCGCGCCCTGGATCGCGGCGTGCGCCTGGACCACCGCCGGTCCGGTCTGCGCCACCGGCCGCGCCGGGTCGGGCCGGACCGCGCCGGTGCGGTCGACGAGCAGGCCACCGGACTCGGCGCGGGCCACCTCGGCACCGAGCCGGGCCTTCGCCGTGCCCAGCCGGGCGCCGAACTCGGCGAGCACCTGGTCGACCTCGACCAGCGCGGGCAGCACGTCGGTGAGGCCGGTGCGCAGGTCCTCGATGCGCCGCCGGGCGGCAGTCGAGGCCGCGCCCGACCACCCGGGCCGGAGCCCGCCGATCCGGGCGGTCAGCGCGTCGGCGCGCTGCCGTACCGGCCCGGCGAGGCCCCGCCACGCCGTACCGGCGGCCGGCCAGGCGCCCGGATCGGCCCGCCAGAGCTGCGCGTAGCCGACCGGCACGTCCGCGGGGCCGCCGCCGGACCGCCCGCCGGGCCCTCCGGGGCTTGGCACGGGCTGCCCGGGGGCACCGCTGCTCACCGGAGTACCCCGGTGAGGCGGCGGGCGGCGCGTTCGTCCACCGCCTCGTAGCCGTCCGCCCCGTGGCGCAACGCCTGCGCGGTGTCGGCCACCCGGGCACCGAGCGCGCCGGACCAGCGCCGCACGGCCGACTCCAGGTCGGCCAGCGCCACCGCGGACCGCCAGCCGTCCGGCGCCGCCACCAGCAACGACTCCGGTGCCGCGCCCGGCCCGCAGGCCAGCCGGTACGCGTCGTCGGCCAGCTCGCGCGCCACCGATCGCAGCAGCTCCGGGTCGACGTCGAACGGTCTCTCCACCATGTGCCCTCCCTCGCCCGGCGCCACCGGTCGGCCCCGGAACCGGGACGCTAGGCGGTACCCGACGGCGGCCGCCGACCCCTGTGGACAACGTGCCGGGTTGTCCACAGGGACTGTCTGCGAGCCGGTCCCGGGCGTGTACCGCCGGTAGGGTGAGGCCGTGATCGGGGGAGCCGCGAAGCGGATGCTGAGCCGGCGCGACGAGCGGGGTGGGGTGGCATGAAACAGGTGTGGCGGGTCGCCGACGTCCGCGCGGCGGAAGCGGGCCTGGTGGCCACCCTTCCGGCCGGTGCGCTCATGCAGCGGGCCGCCGCCGGGCTGGCCCGCCGCTGCGCGTTGCTGCTCGCCGGCCGGGGCGGCGTCTACGGCGCCCGGGTGCTGGTGCTCGCCGGGTCCGGCGACAACGGCGGCGACGCCCTGTTCGCGGCCGCGCACCTGGCCCGCCGGGGCGCGGCGGTGACCGCGCTGCTGCTCACGCCGGGCCGGGCGCACGCCGAGAGCCTGGCCGCCCTGCGCGCCGCCGGTGGGCGGGTCGCCGACCGGCCGCCCGCGGTGGTCGACCTGGTGCTCGACGGCATTGTGGGCATCGGCGGCACCGGAGGGCTCCGGGAGACGGCCGAGCAGCTGGCCACGAGCCTGACCGGGCAGCGCGGGCGCGACGGCACGCCCGCCACCGTGGTCGCTGTCGACGTGCCCAGCGGCGTCGCCGTCGACACCGGCCACGTCCCGCTCACCGACGCCGGGCGGCCCCGGGCGGTGCGCGCCGACGTGACTGTCGCCTTCGGCGCGCTCAAGCCCGCACTCGTCGTCGGTCCGGCCGCCGAACTGGCCGGCGAGGTCGAACTGGTCGACATCGGGCTGGCGCCGTGGCTGCGCGGCACGCCCGCGCTCCAGGTGATCGAGCGGACGGACGTGGTCGACTGGTGGCCGGCGCTGGGCGCGTCGTCGGAGAAGTACGCCCGGGGCGTGGTCGGGGTGGCCACCGGCTCGGCCACGTACCCGGGGGCCGCCGTGCTCTCGGTCGCCGGGGCGCTCGCCGGTCCCACCGGCCTGGTCCGCTACGCCGGAAGCGCCAAGGACGAGGTGCTGCACCAGCACCCGTCGGTGATCGCCACCGGCCGGGTCGCCGACGCGGGGCGGGTGCAGGCGTGGGTCTGCGGCTCCGGGCTCGACACCGGCGAGGAGTCCGCCGCCGAGCTGCGCGCGGTGCTCGCCGCGCCGGTGCCGGTGGTACTCGACGCGGACGCCCTGACGCTGCTCGTCGACGGCAAGCTGGCCGACCGGCTGCGCGGCCGGGACGCGCCGATCGTGGTGACGCCGCACGACCGGGAGTACGCCCGGCTCTGCGGCGAGATGCCGGGGGAGGACCGGGTCGCCGCCGCGCTGCGGCTGGCCGCCTGGATGAACGCTGTGGTGCTGCTCAAGGGCGACCGGACGGTCGTCGGCACGCCCGACGGCCGCGCGTACGTGAACCCGACCGGCACCCCGGTGCTCGCCACCGGTGGCACCGGCGACGTGCTGGCCGGGTTGCTCGGCTCGCTGCTCGCCGCCGGGCTCGCGCCGGAACGGGCGGCGGCTGCGGCGGCGTACCTGCACGGGCTGGCCGGCCGGGAGGCGGCGCGCGGCGGACCGGTGACCGCGCCCGACGTGGCCGCGGCGTTGCGTCCGGTACTGGCCCGGCTGGCCTGATCCGGCCGGCGGCGGGTGGCGGCGGGCACCGCCCGCCCGGCTCACGGCGCTGATGATCACTGACGGAAGTAGGCTGGGGACATGTGGCAGTCGGAGGTGCGCGTCGACCTGGACGCGATCCGGGAGAACGTGACCCGACTCAGGGCCGGCACCAGCGCCGAGCTGATGGCGGTGGTCAAGGCCGACGGGTACGGCCACGGCATGGCGCATGCCGCCCGCGCGGCGCTCGACGCGGGGGCGGACCAGCTCGGCGTCTGCACGCTTGACGAGGCGCTGCGGTTGCGCGAGGCGGGGATCACCGCGCCGGTGCTGGCCTGGCTGCTCGACCCCGGCCTGCCACTGCACGACGGGATCACCGTCGGCGTCGACCTCGGCTGCGCCAGCCTCGCCCAGCTCGACGAGATGACCCTTGCGAGCCGCCGGGCGGACCGCCCGGCCCGGCTGCACCTCAAGATCGACACCGGGTTGTCCCGGGGCGGCGCCACCGTCGCCGACTGGCCGGCGCTGCTGGAGGCCGCCGCGAAGGCCCAGGCCGACGGCCTGGTCGAGGTGGTCGGCGTGTGGAGCCACTTCGTGTACGCGGACTCGCCCGGCCACCCCACCACCGACCGTCAGCTCGCCGTGTTCCGGGAAGGGCTGGAGATGGTGACGCGCGCCGGGCTGCGTCCGCGCTACCGGCACCTGGCCAACTCGGCCGCCACGCTCACCCGGCCGGACACCCACTTCGACCTGGTCCGCCCCGGCATCGCCGTGTACGGCCTGTCGCCGGTGGCGGGCGAGCAGTTCGGTCTGCGACCCGCCATGACCGCCCGCGCCCGGGTGATGCTCACCAAGCGCGTCGCGGCCGGCACCGGCGTCTCCTACGGGCACACCTACCTGACCGAGCAGGAGTCCAACCTCGCGGTGGTGCCGCTCGGCTATGCCGACGGGGTGCCCCGGCACGCCTCGAACACCGGGCCGGTGCATCTCGCCGGCAAGCGCCGGACCATCTCCGGCCGGGTCTGCATGGACCAGTTCGTGGTCGACTGCGGCGACGACGAGGTGGCCGCCGGCGACGTGGTGACGCTGTTCGGCGGCGGCGCGGACGGCGAGCCCACCGCCGACGACTGGGCCGAGGCGGTCGGCACCATCAACTACGAGATCGTGACCCGCTTCGGCGGCGTGCGCGTGCCCCGCGTCTACGACGGTGAGCGCGCATGAGTGTCCGGTTGCCGCGACCGCGTACCGCCGCCGGCAAGGTGGCCGGGCTGGTCGGCGCCGCCGTCGGTGTGGCCGCCGCCGGGCTCGCGGCGGGCGTGGTCAGCGAGCGGGTGCTGGTCCGCCGGCTCAGGAACGACCCCGCCGACCGGTACGCCGACGAGGTCTTCGGCGAGCAGCGCAGCGACGAGACGTACCGGCTGGAGATGCCGGACGGCACCGACATCCACGTGGAGGTGGTCGAGCCGACCCGTCCGGTGACCGGGCACCCGACGGTGGTGCTGGTGCACGGCTTCTGCCTGGACATGGGCACGTTCCACTTCCAGCGCAAGCGGCTCGCCGAGCGCGGCGACCACCGGGTGGTGGCGTACGACCAGCCGGGGCACGGCCGCTCCGGCCGGCTGGAGAGCGGTGAGTACGACCTGACCGCGCTGGGCCACACGCTGCGCCGGGTGCTCGACGAGGTGGCCCCGGACGGCCCGCTGGTGCTGGTCGGGCACTCCATGGGCGGCATGACGATCATGGCGTTGGCCGAGCTGTACCCGGAGATGTTCGGCGACCGGGTGGTCGGCACCGTGCTGATGGCCACCTCGGGCGGTCTGGCGGCGGAGACCAAGCTGGTGGCACCCGCGCTGCTCGGCCGCGTCGGCTCGCCGGTGCTCTACATGATGAGCAACGCCACCCGGTACGGCGGCACCGTGATCGACCGGGCGCGCCGGTCGACCTCGAACGTGGCCTGGCTGCTCACCCGCAAGTACGGCTTCGGCACCTCGAAGCCGAGCCCGGCCCTGGTGTCGTACGTCGAGATGATGAACTCGCGCACCTCGGCCGACACGGTCACCCGCTACCTGCGCACGATCGCCACCCACTCCCGGTTCCCGGCGCTGGCCGCGCTGGCGGGCACGCCGGTGCTGGTGATC
This sequence comes from Micromonospora sp. CNB394, assembly GCF_000374985.1. Taxonomy (NCBI): domain Bacteria; kingdom Bacillati; phylum Actinomycetota; class Actinomycetes; order Micromonosporales; family Micromonosporaceae; genus Micromonospora; species Micromonospora sp. CNB394. The sequence goes on from NZ_KB895826.1 coordinate 110,188, forward strand.
GTGGGGGACAAGGACATGATCACGCCGGTGACGCACTCCGAGGAGATCGTCCGCCGGCTGCCGCACGCCGAGTTCGTGAAGATCCACGACAGTGGGCACGTGGTGATGCTGGAGCACGCCGACGAGGTGAACGTGGCGCTGGAGAGGTTCCTGGACTCGCTATGACGGTGGTCGTGGAGCTGAAGACCGTCGAGGACACCCACGAGTTCGGGCGGCGGCTGGCCGGGGTGCTGCGCGCGGGCGATCTGCTGCTGCTCAGCGGCCCGCTCGGGGCCGGCAAGACGGCGCTGACCCAGGGCATCGGCGCCGGCCTCGGCGTACGCGGGGACATCACCTCACCCACCTTCGTCATCGCCCGGGTGCACCGGCCCGACCCGGCGCGGGGTGGCCGGGTGACGCTCGTGCACGCCGACGCGTACCGCCTGGGTGAGGCCGCCGACCCGCGTGCGGAGATCGACGACCTCGACCTGGACGCCTCGGTGGACGAGGCGGTCACCGTGGTGGAGTGGGGCGAGGGGATAGTCGAGCAGTTGGCCGACGCGCATCTGCGGGTACGCATCGACCGCCGCGACGACGACACCCGGGCGGTCACGCTGGAACCGGTCGGCGGCGACTGGGCCGCCCGGCTGGCCACCCTCGGCTGAGCGCTGTCGTACCCGCTGCCTAGAGTCCCGGGGACGACTGCGAAAGGTTGCCGATGCCCGACGACGCCCCCGCCCTCGACCTGATGGCACTCCTGCCCGAGCCGTGGCGGGAGGCGCTCGCCCCCCACCTGGACCCGGCCCGCACCGCGGCGCTGGCCGAGTTCGTCGCCCGGGAGTACGCGACCGCCACCGTCTTCCCGCCGCTGGAGGACCTGTTCTCCGCGTACCGGCTGTGCGGGCCGGCCGACACCCGGGTGCTGATCCTCGGGCAGGATCCGTACCACAAGGCGGGTCAGGCGCACGGGCTGAGCTTCAGCGTGCGTGAGGGGGTGGCGGTGCCGCCGTCGCTGCGCAACGTCTTCAAGGAGCTGGGCGAGGATCTGGGCGTGCCGAAGCCGCGCAGCGGCAACCTCGACGGCTGGGCCGCGCAGGGTGTTCTGCTGCTCAACTCGGTGCTGACGGTGCGGCAGGCCACGCCCGGCTCGCACGCGAACCGGGGCTGGGAGGAGTTCACCGACGCCACCATCCGGGCACTCGACGCGCTCGACAAGCGCGTGGTCTTCCTGCTGTGGGGCGGCTACGCCCGTAAGAAGGCGGCGCTGGTGACCAACCCGCAGCACGTGGTCCTGGAGGCCGGGCACCCGAGCCCGATGAACCCGCGCGGCTTCCTCGGCAGCCGCCCGTTCAGCGCGGCCAACAAGGCGCTGGCCGACGCGGGGCTGCCCACCGTCGACTGGGAACGCTCAGCCGGCTGACCCGTCCGACGCCTCGCCCGCCGCGGCGAGGCGTCGGCGGTACCGGGACAGCAGTTCGGCCGCGCGCCGGTCGGTCACCTCCACCTCGACCAGCGGCTCGACCGGATACACACGTTCACCGAGGCGGACCTCGACGGGCGCGGGCAGTTCGTCGCACATCCGGGCCCGCAGCTCGCCGTAGCGGGTCCGCCAGCGGTGCTCGCCCGGCTCCTCGGGCTCGGTGTGGATGCCGCCCCACTCCTGCCATCTGGCGTTCCAGCGCTGTGCGTAAGCCCGATCGAGGAACGCGCTGAACCGGGCGGAGTCCCGCCACCGCACCGCGATCTCGACCGCGTCCACCGGCAGTGACGCGCCCTGCAACAGGGCCGCCGTGCCGCCCGACAGCACGTATGGCAGGTCGCCGAGGGCGTCGATGATCCGGTCCAGCCCGAGATGCTCGATCCGCTCGGTCGGCGCGGTCCCGGCCAGCTCGTCCAGCGCCGCGTCCAGGTGGCTGTCCAGCGGCTCGACCTCGATTCGCAGTTGCCGCCCGAGCGCGGCCAGCAGGCGTTCCGCGGTGGTCAGGCTGGGCAGCCGGTCGCCGCGCTCGATCCGGGCGATGGCGGCCTGACTGATCCCGGCCCGCCCGGCCAGCGCCTGCTGGGTGAGCCCTGCTTGTTCGCGTTCACGCCGCAGGGTGCGGGCGACCTCTCGAACGAGGCGACTCTCCGTCATCCCCGGAGAATGGCAGTCCTCTTCCGAGCCTTATGCCTCTGAGTCATATTCATGACCCAGAGGCATAAGGCTCGCACCGCTTCTCTCTTTGATCCGGGCGCTACGCACCGTGACCGGGCGTGCGGCGAGGGCGTGCCCGGGGCGGGCGGAGCAGGCGGCTAGGCTGGCTTACCGTGCTCGTACTCGTGGTGGACTCCTCGACGCCCGCGGTGACCGCGGCCCTGGCCGAGGTCTCGGCGGACGGCGTCGCGCTCCGCGCGTCCCGGTGCACTGTCGACGCCCGCGCCCACGGCGAGCTGCTCGCGCCGCAGGTCGACGCCGTGCTGGCGGACTCCGGCGCGCGGCCCGCCGACCTGGCCGCGATCGTCGCCGGCCTCGGCCCGGGCCCGTTCACCGGGCTGCGCGTCGGGCTGGTCACCGCCGCCACCATGGGTCAGGTGCTGGGCGCACCCACGTACGGTGTCTGCTCGCTGGACGGGATCGGCCACCCGGCGGCCGCCGGCGAGCCGGTGCTGGCCGCGAGCGACGCGCGGCGCCGGGAAATCTACTGGGCCGTCTACGACGGCGCCGGCCGGCGCCTGGCCGGGCCGGAGGTGGCGGCCCCGGCGGTGGTCGCGGAACGGGCGCGCGGCCTGGCGGTCACCGTCGCGGCCGGTGACGGCGCACATCGGTACGCGGACGTGCTGGGGCTGCCGGTACGCGACGAGCCGCGTTACCCGGACCCGCTGGCGCTGGCCCGTCTCGCCGCGCCGCGGATCCGCGCGGGCGCGCCCGCTGAGACGCTCACCCCGCTCTACCTGCGTCGCCCGGACGCGGTCGCGGCCACCGGCCACAAGCCGGTCCTGCCATGAGGCTGGGCCGGTTCCGCTGGTGGCACATCGACGAGGTGCTGCCCGTCGAGGCGGACCTGTTCGGCGCCGAGCAGTGGTCGGCGGCCATGTTCTGGAACGAACTCGCCAACGGGCACTTCTACCTGGTCGCCACCGACGACGACGGCAGCCTGCTCGGCTACGCCGGGCTGGCCGTGTCCCCGCCCGACGAGGCGTGGGTGCAGAACGTCGCGGTCCGCCGGGACGCCCAGCGCCGGGGGATCGGCCGCCTGCTGCTGGAGGCGCTGCTCGCCGAGGCGGCCCGGCGCGGCGCCCGCAGCACGCTGCTGGAGGTCGCCGCGGACAACGCGCCCGCGCAACGGCTCTACGCCGGCTACGGCTTCGAGCCGATCGGCGTACGGCGCGGCTACTACCAACCGAGCAACACCGACGCGCTGGTCATGCAGCGCAACGAGGACTGACGCGCATGGCTGACGAACCCCTGATCCTCGGCATCGAGACCTCCTGCGACGAGACCGGCGTGGGCATCGTGCGCGGGCACACACTGCTCGCCGACGCGCTCGCCTCCAGCGTCGAGGAGCACGCCCGGTTCGGTGGCGTGGTGCCCGAGGTGGCCAGCCGCGCCCACCTGGAGGCCATCGTGCCGACCATGGACCGGGCGCTGCGCGAGGCAGGCGTCACCATCGCCGACATCGACGCCATCGCCGTGACCTCCGGGCCGGGCCTGGCCGGCGCGCTGCTCGTCGGGGTCGCCGCCGCCAAGGGGTACGCGGTGGCGGCGGAGAAGCCGGTGTACGGCGTGAACCACCTCGCCGCGCACGTCGCGGTGGACACGCTCGAACACGGCCCGCTGCCCGAGCCCGTTGTCGCGCTGCTGGTCTCCGGCGGGCACTCCTCGCTGCTGCGCGTCGACGACCTGGCCCGCGACGTGGTACCGCTCGGCGCCACCATCGACGACGCAGCCGGGGAGGCGTTCGACAAGGTGGCCCGCCTGCTCGGGCTGCCGTTCCCCGGCGGGCCGTACATCGACCGCGAGGCGCGCGCCGGTGACCCGGCTTCGATCGCCTTCCCGCGCGGGCTGACCGCCGCGAAGGACCTGGTCGGGCACCGGTACGACTTCTCCTTCTCCGGCCTGAAGACGGCTGTTGCCCGCTGGGTGGAGGCGCGGCAGCGGGCCGGTGAGCCGGTGCCGGTCGCCGACGTGGCCGCGTCCTTCCAGGAGGCGGTCTGCGACGTGCTCGTCGGCAAGGCGATCGACGCGTGCCGCAGCAGCGGCATCGACACGCTGGTGATCGGCGGCGGGGTGGCGGCCAACTCGCGACTGCGGGCGATGGCCGAGCAGCGGGCCGGCAGGCACGGCATCCGGGTGCGTACGCCCCGGCCGAAGCTCTGCACCGACAACGGCGCGATGGTGGCCGCGCTCGGCTCCCACCTGGTGGCCGCGGGCGTCGCGCCGAGCCGGCTGGACCTGCCGGCCGACTCGGCGATGCCGCTGACAGTGGTCAGCGTGTGAGCGGGGAGGGGACCGACATGATCGTCCGCATGTGGGAGGCAAAGGCCGAGCCGTACGGGTTCGCCGACCTGATCACCTGGGTCTGCGAGACCGCGCTGCCCGAGTTCGAGCACGACCCGATGCACGTCTCCAGCGAGGTGTTCTCCTCCACCGACCACCGGCTCGTGGTCGTCTCCAAGTGGCGTAACACCCCTCGGGAGCTGCCCGAGCCGCCGGCCCGCCTGATCGCCCGCCCGCCGCACAGCTGGGACTTCACCCAGGTCGACCGCTGACGCGACGGCCGTCACGACGGCCGGAATTGGTTGGCGCCCGGGTCGCCCGGCACCTAGCGTCGGTGGGTCATGCGCTTCTCACCGGCCGGCGATCCCGGCACCCCCGACGCGCGGTCGGCCACCCGGTACCTCGTGTGGCTCGCCGGGCGGCACCCCGTCATCTTCGGCGCCGGTCTCGCACTCGGCGTGCTCTGGATGCTGGCCCAGGCGCTGGTGCCGGCCGTGCTCGGCCGCGCCGTGGAGGCCGGCCTGGCCCAACGCGACCCGGACGCGCTGGTCCGCTGGAGCCTGGCCCTGCTCGGGCTGGGCCTGGTGCAGGCAGTCGCCGGGATCCTGCGCCACCGCTGCGCGGTGCACAACTGGCTCGGCGCCGCCTACCGCACCGTGCAGGTGACGGTGGACGCCACCAACCGGCTCGGCGCGGCGCTGCCCCGGCGGGTCGCGGCGGGTGAGGTGGTGAGCATCGGCACCGCCGACATCGAGCACATCGGCAGCGCCGTCGACATCACCGCGCGGGGCGCCGGCTCGGTGGTCGGCATCGTCACCGTCGCGGTGATCCTGCTCAGCGCCTCCCAGCCGCTCGGCCTGGTGGTGGTGCTCGGGGTGCCGCTGCTGATGGCGCTCGTGGCGTTGCTGATCCGCCCGCTGCACCGGCAGCAGGCCGCGTACCGGGACTCGACCGGCCGGCTCACCGCCCGCGCCGCGGACATCGTCTCCGGTCTGCGCGTACTGCGCGGAGTCGGCGGCGAGCCGGTGCTGTCGGAGCGCTACCGGCAACGGTCGCAGGCGTTGCGATCGGACGGACTGCGGGTGGCCCGGGTCGAGTCGCTGTTGCAGGCCGCGCAGATCCTGCTGCCCGGCGTCTTCGTGGTGCTGGTGACCTGGCTGGGCGCCCGGTACGCGCTGCGCGGCGAGATCAGCGCCGGTGAGCTGGTGTCGTTCTACGGCTACACCGCGTTCCTGGTGAGCCCGCTGCGCAACCTCACCGAGGCGGCCGACAAGCTGACCCGGGGACACGTCGCGGCCCGCCGGGTGGTCCGGTTGCTGCGGCTCGCGCCGGAGTTCACCGACCCGGCCACCCCGGTCCCGGTGCCGGCCGGACCGGGTGAGCTGGCGGACGTCCGGTCCGGGCTGGTGCTGCGACCGGGACGGCTCACCGCGCTCGCCGCCGCCACCCCGCAGGACGCCACCGAGATCGCCGACCGGCTCGGCCGGTACGCCGACGGGGACGTCACGCTGCACGGCGTACCGCTGCGGGACGTGGCGCTGGCGACGGTGCGGGAGCGGATCCTGGTGGCCGACAACGACGCGCAGCTGTTCAGCGGCGTGCTGCGCACGGAGCTGGACCCGCACGACCGGGCCGAGCCCGGCGCGGTGGCGGCGGCGCTGGCGGCGGCGAGCGCCACCGACATCGTCGAGGCGCTGCCCGGCGGCCTGGACGGCGAGGTCGCCGAACGCGGCCGGGAGTTCTCCGGCGGGCAGCGGCAACGGCTGCGGCTGGCCCGCGCGCTCGTCGCCGACCCGGAGACGTTGATCCTGGTCGAGCCGACCAGCGCGGTGGACGCGCACACCGAGGCCCGCATCGCCGAACGGCTCGGCCCGGCCCGTCACGGACGCACCACGCTCGTCTGCACCACGAGCCCGCTGGTGCTCGGCCACGCCGACCACGTGGTCTTCGTGGAGGACGGCAAGGTCGTCGCCGAGGGCCGGCACGAGGAACTGCTCGCCGGTGAGCCGCGCTACGCCGCCACGGTGAGCCGGGAGGAGGACCGATGAGCAACGCGCTGCCCGTCGCCGACGTCGCCCAGGTCCGCCGGTACGTGCGGGAGCTGATCCGCTGGCACCCGCGTGGCCTGGCCGCCGCGCTCGGCCTGCACGCGCTCGCCGCGGGCGCCGGGCTCGTCGCCCCGCGCCTGCTCGGTGACCTGGTGGAGGGGATCTCCCAGGGCATCGCCGAGACGACAGTGGACCGGGTCGTGGCGGCCATCGCCGCGTTCGTGGTGGTGCAGGCCGTGCTGGTCCGCTTCGCGCACCTGGCCTCGGCCCGGCTCGGTGAGCGGGTGCTCGCCGAGCTGCGGGAGGAGTTCGTCGACCGGGTGCTCGCGCTGCCGCTGGCCACGGTCGAGCGGGCCGGCACCGGTGACCTGCTCACCCGCACCTCGCGGGACGTCGCCGCGCTGTCCCGCACGGTCCGGTTCGCCGGGCCGGAGACGCTCATCGCGGCGCTGACCGTTGTGCTGATCGTCGGCGCGCTGGTGCTGACCGGCCCGCTGCTGGCGCTGCCCAGCCTCCTGGCGGTGCCGGTGCTGTGGGCCGGCACGCGCTGGTACCTGCGCCGCGCGCCGCAGGGCTACCTGCGGGAGAACGCCGCCTACTCGGACATCACCGACGGGATCAGCGAGACGGTCGACGGGGCGCGGACCACCGAGGCACTGCGTCAGGCGGCCCGCCGCCGGGCCCGCGGCGACGCGGACATCCGCCGGTCGTACGCGGCCGAGCGTTACACGCTCCACCTGCGGACCGTGTTCTGGCCGGTGGCCGAGTTCGGCTACCTGGTGCCGATGGTGGCGACCCTGCTCATCGGCGGCTGGTTCCACCTGAAGGGCTGGGCCAGCCTCGGCCAGGTCACCGCCGCCACGCTCTACGCCCAGCAGCTCACCGACCCGATCGAGCGGCTGCTCGGCTGGCTGGACGAGTTCCAGGTCGGCGGCGCGTCGCTGGCCCGGCTGCTCGGGGTGGCCGCCGAGCCGGACGAGCGCGCCCCGGCATCCCCCGCGCCGGCCCGGCCCGGCGACGCGGGCCGGCTCGCCGCGCACGACGTCCGGTACGCGTACCGCCCGGGACACGACGTGCTGCACGGCGTGACGCTGGAACCCCGGCCGGGGGAGCGGCTCGCGATGGTCGGCCCGTCCGGGGCGGGCAAGTCGACGCTGGGCCGGCTGCTGGCCGGCGTGCACGCGCCGAGCGCCGGGGAGGTGACAGTGGACGGCCGTCCACTCGCCGGGATGCCCCTGGCCGAGCTGCGTACCCATGTCGCGCTCGTCAGTCAGGAGCACCACGTGTTCATCGGCACGCTCGCCGACAACGTGGCCATGGTCCGGCCGGGCGCCGACCCGGCGCGGGTACGCGCGGCGCTGTCCGCCGTCGACGCGCTGGACTGGGCGCTGGCCCTGCCGGACGGGCTCGACACGCCGGTCGGCGCGGGCGGCCACCCGCTCACCCCGGCGCAGGCGCAGCAGGTCGCGCTGGCCCGGCTGGTGCTCGCCGACCCGCACACGCTGGTGCTGGACGAGGCCACCTCGCTGATCGACCCGCGGGCCGCCCGGGCCCTGGAACGGTCGCTGGCGGCGGTGCTGCACGGCCGTACCGTCATCGCCATCGCGCACCGGCTCTTCTCCGCGCACGACGCGGACCGCGTGGCGGTGGTCGACGACGGCCGGATCACCGAACTGGGATCACACGACGAACTGGTCGCGGCCGGTGGCTCGTACGCCGCGCTGTGGCGTTCCTGGCACGGCTGAGGACACGCGACGGGCCCCGGCGGAAGCGCCGGGGCCCGCTCGACGACCGGGTCACGAACGGCGGGTCAGCCGCCAGGTCGCGTACCCGCCGGTGCCGAGCGCGATCAGGAACACCGCCCACACCACCCCGGTGCCGACCTGGAGTCCACCGCCGCTGCCCACGTTGGCCTGGGCGGCGGCGACGAGCGAGTCGCTCTGCGCGGGCGGCAGCGCGGCCGGCGGCAACTGCTGCCAGCGCACCAGCCCGGTGCTCTCCAGCATGGTCATGTGGTCGTTGACGAACTTGTTGGCGTCCTCGGCCAGCTTGCGCACGATCGGGTCGCGGGTGCTGGCCCGGACCGCGCCGATCACCGGGAAGATCTTGCCGTGGGCGACCCGCAGCCGGGTGACGAAGATCTGGTCGAACCGGGCGCCGGTGGCGTTCTGCATCTCGGTCAGCCACCCCTTCTGCTCGCCGGTCGGGTCGCTCGGCAGCGTGGCACCCAGCTTGTTGGCCGCCTGGACCACGAGCTCGTCCAGCTCCGCGTGCTGCTTGGCGATCTCCGCGCCGACCTCGCGTACCCGGGCGGACTGGCCCTTCTCGGCCGCCATCAGTCCGGCCGGCATCTCCCACAGCCCGGCCAGCCGTACGCCGTTGAGCAATGTCATGTCCGCGGCGTTCATCTGCACGCCGGGAGTGGGTGCGGCCTGCGCCGTCCCGGGAACGACACCGATCCCCGCGCCCAGCGCGGCGAGCAGCAGGACCACCCGGTGCGCCAGCTTGCGGCGTGCGGATTCCAGCGATGCCATGGTTGCGGTGCCTCCTCGGTCCGGACCGGTACGCGTGTCGTGGACGGCCGCCCGTCCGCACACTGGTACGGATCGGCGGGCCGATCAGTTCAGCGGGTCGGCGAGGAGTCGTTCGAAGGCCAGCTCCGCGGCGCCGATCAGCGCCGCGTCGCCGCCGAGCTTCGGGGTACGCAGCCGCACGTGCTCCAGGCACGCGGGCAGCCCGTTCGAGTTGAGCCGGCTGCGTACCTGCGCGGCGGCGGCCAGGTAGAGGTCGCGCATGGTGCCGCCGAAGATGACCATTTCCGGGTTGAAGATGTTCACCAGGTTCGCGACGCCGAAGCCGAGCCAGTCGCCGGCCTGCCGTACCGCGGTCTGGGCTCGGGCGTCGCCGCGGTCGGCGGCGTCGAAGACGGCGAGCAGCGCGTCCCGGCCGCGCGCCTCGGACCGGCCGGCGGCCCGCAGCAGCCCGTGCTCGCCGATCTCGGTCTCCCAGCAGCCGCGCCGGCCGCAGTCGCAGCGCACCCCGTCGCGGACCACCACCATGTGGCCGACCTCGCCGCCGTAGCCGCCGTGCCCGGTCAGCCGCCGGCCCCCGGCGATGATGCCCGCGCCCACGCCGACGTCGCCGTAGAGGTAGATGACGTTGTCGCAGCCGACCGCCGCGCCCCGGGCGTGCTCGGCGTACGCGGCCACGTCGGCCACGTTGCCCACCGTGATGGGTACGTCTATCCCCAGCTCGTCGGCGAGCGCCGCACCGATCGGCTCGTCCACCCAGCCGGTGGTCGGGCTGAGCCGGACCAGGCCGTCCTCCCGGCGGACCATGCCGCACACCGCCAGCCCGGCACCCACACAGACCGCGTCCGGCGGCACCGACTGGTGCATCTCCTTCACCGCGCCGGCCAGCAGCGGGGCGGCCTCCCCGGCGACCAGTGTGCGCGGCCGGTCCATCTCCCGGCGGTCGAGCACCTCACCGCCGAGCCCGACGCGCGCCGCCCGCAGCCGGTCCACCTCGACGCTGTACGCGTACGCGTAGACCCGCTCCGACTCGGGCCGGACGACGAGTGACGGTCGTCCGGCCCGGCCGGTCTCCTTCGGCGTCCCCTCGCTGACCAGACCGGCGCCGGCCAGGTCCGCGGTCAGCGCGCCGATGGTGCTGCGGTTGAGTCCGAGCGCTGTGGTCAGCTCGGCCCGGGTGGTGGCGCCGTGGACGTGCACGTAGCGGAGCAATGCGCCCAGGTTCTGCCGACGGATCTCGTCCTGACTGGGGCCCGCGCGCATTGCCACCGCCATGGTTCCCGTACCCCGGGTCAGCGCGTGCCGGTGGCGGCGGCCCGCCGGCGCGACAGCGCGTCGATGGTCGCGGCGGCGAGCAGCACCACGCCGGTGACCACGTACTTGACGCCCGAGCTGTATCCCATCAGTCCCATACCGTTGTCGATAACCGCGATCACCGCGCCACCGAGCACGGCGTCGAGAACCCGGCCCTTGCCGCCGAAGAGGCTGGTGCCGCCGATCACCGCCGCGCCGACGGCGTAGAGCAGTACGTTACTGCCACCGGTGTTGGGGTCGACCGAGTTGGCCCGGCTGGCGGCCACGATGCCGCCGATCGCGGCCATCGAGGAGCAGATGACGAACACGGAGACGCGGATCCGGTCGACGTTGATGCCGGCCCGGCGGGCCGCCTCGGCGTTGCCGCCGACCGCGTAGATGTGCCGGCCGTAGCTGGTGCGCTGGAGCACGAAGGTCCAGACGACGAGCAGCAGCGCGATGAGCGGCACCACGATCGGTACGCCCTTGAGCGAGACGACGAGCACGTTTCGGCTGCGCTCCAGGTTGAGTACGTAGACCGCCATGCCGAGGATCACGGCCAGGCCGGCGATCCGGCCGGCGACCACCGCGATCGGGTCGGTGAGCAGGCCGCGGGCAGCCCGGTTGCGGTGTCGCAGCAGCTGCACGGCCGCGTATCCGGCGACGGCGACGGCGGCCAGCGACCAGCCCAGCACGGGGGAGAGGTTGCGGTTGGCGATCGCGACGAGCACGTCGTCCCGGACGGCGATGTTGGCGCCCTCGTCCATGAGCGTCAGCACGACGCCCTGGAAGGCCAGGAACCCGGCGAGCGTCACCACGAAGGACGGGATGCCGACCTTGGCGACCAGCAGGCCCAGCACGGTGCCGATCACCACGCCGGTGACGACGGCGGAGAGCACCGCCACGTACCAGGGGTAGCCGAGCACCGTCACCACGTTGGCCAGGATCGCGGCGCAGACGCCACTGGCGAAGCCGGCGGAGAGGTCGATCTCGCCGAGCAGCAGGACGAAGACCAGACCCATGGCGATGAGCGTGACCGCCGCGCCCTGGGTGAACAGGTTCGCCAGGTTGCCGGCGGTGAAGAACGACGGGCGGGCGATCGAGAAGCCCACCGCCAGTGCGACGAGCATGACCACGGCGGGGAGCGCACCGATGTCGCCGCCGCGGACCCGGCGCCAGTAGTTGTTCACGTGGCTGCCCAGAGTCGGTGTCGGCGTGACGCCGGCCGGGCCTTCCTTCTTCGTGACGGTGGCGGTCATCGGACGGCTCCTGGGGTGGTGTCGGCGGGCGCGGCGCCGTTGCCGCCCGGCTCGCCGGTGAGGCCGAGGCTGCCGGAGCGGCCGGCGGTGATCAGCTCGACGACCTGCGAGTGGGTGATGTCGGTGGTCTTCACCTGGGCGACCATCTGGCCGAGGTAGAGCGCGGCGATCCGGTCGGAGACGGCGAAGACGTCGTTCATGTTGTGCGAGATGAGCACCACGGCCAGGCCGTTGTCGGCCAGCCGGCGCACCAGTTCCAGCACCTGGGCGGTCTGCGCGACGCCGAGCGCGGCGGTCGGCTCGTCCAGGATGACCAGCCGGCTGTTCCAGAGCACGGCCTTGGCGATGGCGACCGTCTGGCGCTGGCCGCCGGAGAGGCTGGAGACGTGCTGGCGCAGCGACTTCACGGTGCGCACGCTCAGGCCGGCGAGCGTCTCGGCGGCCATCTGCTCCATGGTCGGCTCGTCGAGCACGATGCCGCTGCGCTTCTCCCGGCCGAGGAACATGTTCTGCACGATGTCGAGGTTGTCGCAGAGCGCGAGGTCCTGGTAGACGACCTCGATGCCGAGCGCGGCGGCGTCCCGGGGGCTGTTGATGCTGACCGGCCTGCCGTCGAAGACGAACTCGCCGGCGTCGGTGGGGTGGATGCCGCTGATGCACTTGACCAGGGTCGACTTGCCGGCGCCGTTGTCACCGACGAGCGCTGTCACCTCGCCGGCATGCGCGGCGAAGGCGACGTCTCGCAGCACCTGGACGGGACCGAAGCTCTTGTCGATCCCGCGTAGCTCCAGCAGGGGGGTTGCGGACACGGGGTTCTCCTTTGGGCGGAGGGAGGTCTCGGATCCCGTCCGGCGCGGGTGCCGCCCGGCCCGGGAGAACCCGTGCCGGGCGGCACCGCCTGAGGCGGGTGGGTCAGCTCACGCCGGCGTCGGTGCAGAGCTTGGCGAAGGCACCGGTGCAGAGTTCCTCCTTGGTGACGTAGCCGTCGGCCACCACGTCCTTGACGTTGTCCTTGTAGATGGCCTTGGGCTCCAGCAGCACGGCCGGCACGTCCCGGCCGCCCTCCGGGTCCTTGACCGTCTGGCCGGTGTCCTTCTGCTCGCCCTTGGCCAGCGCGATGGCCAGCTCGGCGGCGGCGTCCGCCTCCTGCTTGACCGCCTTGTAGACGGTCATGCACTGGTCACCGGCGAGGATGTTCTGCAGGCCCTCCTTGGTGGCGTCCTGACCGGTCACCGGGACCTTGCCGTTGAGCTTGTTCTTCTTCAGCACCGAGATGGCCGCGTTGCCGAGGCCGTCGTTGGCGGCGAGCACACCGTCGATCTTGCCGCGGGCCTTGGTCAGCTGCTGCTCGAAGATCGTCGCGGCCTGCGCGTTGTCCCACGCGGGTACCGGGTCGTCGGCGACCTTGGTGTACTCCTTCGAGTCGAACTTCGGCTTGAGCACCGAGTCGTACCCGTTCTTGAACAGGGTGGCGTTGTTGTCGGTCGGCGAGCCGTTGAGGTACGCGATCGACGGGTTCTTGACGCCCTTGTCGGTCAGGCACTTGCTCAGGCCCTCGCCCTGGAGCTTGCCGACCGCCTCGTTGTCGAAGCTGACGTAGTACTGGGCGGAGCCGCCAAGGGTCAGCCGGTCGTAGTCGATTGTCGCGACGCCCTGCGACTTGGCCTTGTCGAGCACGGCCTTGCCGGTGCCGGAGTCCAGGTTGACGATCATCAGGACGTTGACGCCGTTGGTGATCATCTGGTCGGCGATGGTCTGGAACGCGGTCTTGTCGTTCTGCGCGTTCTGGATGTCGGACTCGACGCCGGCCGCGTCGAACGCCGCCTTCAGGTACTTGCGGTCCGCGCCCTCCCAGCGGGCGGAGGACTTGCTGTCCGGCAGGATCACGCCGATCTTCGGCTTCTTGGCGTTGGAGCCGCCGGCCTCGTCGGACGAACCGCCGTTGTCACCGCAGGCGGCCATGCTGCCGGTCGCGAGCAGACCGACGGCCGCGAAGGTGAGGAAGCCCATGCGCATGTGCAGGGTCCTTTCGGAGGTGGGGGAGTGGTGTTTTGTTGTGCCCGGCAACGTATTCCCCGCTTCCGGTGCGCCGCAAGACTGCCGAGGTCAGAAGTTTGTTGGCGGCGGTAACAATTCAGCAACGCGGTTGTCACCCGGTGGACACCCCCGGGACAGCGCGCTCCGGGGAGCCCTCCCGCACGGACCGTCACGAACTCGCTCAGGCGGACGCGATCGGTGCTGTCGTCGCCCCGGTGAGCGCCACCAGATCCGTCGGTGCGAGCTGCACCTGCAACCCCCGGCGACCCGCCGAGACGTACACCGTCGGGTACGCCAGCGCGGAGGCGTCGACGACAGTCGGTAGCCGCTTGCGCTGCCCGAGCGGGCTGATGCCGCCACGGACGTACCCGGTCGCCCGCTCGGCCCTCGCGCGGTCGGCCATCGTCGCCCGTTTGCCGCCGGCCGCGGCGGCGAGCGCCTTCAGGTCCAGCTCGCCGGTCACCGGCACCACCGCCACCGTCAGCCCGCCGTCGACCTCGGTGACGAGCGACTTGAACACGCGCTCCGGCGCCACCCCGAGCGCCGTCGCGACGAGCGCGCCGTAGTTCGGCGCATCAGGCGATACGTCGTAGGTGTGGGTGCTGTGGGCGATCTTCCGCTTGCTCAGCAACGCGATCGCCGGAGTGCCAGGGCCCGCCACGGGCTCAAGCTAACCCGCGCGCAGCGGCACCGCGAGCCGGGTCAACCGCCGGCCGGAACCGGCCGGCAGACGAGCGCAGTGGGGTCGCCCGCCACCCGGGTCAGCGCCAGGCTCGCCGCCTCGTCGCCGGACAGCCGCAGGTCGCGGCGCAGTTTCTCCGGCTCCAGCGCCGAACCGCGCTTGCGGATCTCGACCCGGCCGACCCGCCGCTCCCGCAGCAGGGCGCGCAGCCGCTTCAGCGAGAACTGCAGCACGTCGGTGATCTCCAGGCAGCGGGCGAACGGAGTGGGCCGGGCCTCGTCGGCGTACAGGTAGGCGATCGACGGGTCGGCGAGCGTGGCGTCCAGGTCGGCGGCCAGCTCGGCGATCAGGTGCGCGCGCACCACCGCCGGGTCCGGGTCGTAGAGGAACCGCCGCACCGGTCCCACCGGCGCCTCGACCGCGCCGGTTCCGGTGAGGTGATAGGAGGGGACCCTTTTACTACCTGAGGCGTTAAGAAGGGGCCCTTCCTTCTCGCGCAGCAGTGTGGCGCGGCGCGGGACGGCGGCCAGGTCGCCGCACCAGAGCGCCGCCTCGACCAGGTCGCCGTCGACGCTGACCCACTCCGCCTCCGCGCCCGCCGGGATCAGCGCGTGGTCCAGTCCGGGCGCCACCTTCACCACGGTGCGTGGCACCCGCGCGGCCAGGCCGGTGACGAAGTCCCACGGCGGCGAGTAGGCGTTCGGGTCGAAGACGCGCCGGCCGGTGCCGGCCCGCCGCCGCGCCGGATCGCAGAACACCGCGTCGACCCCGCTCACGTCGAACGCCGTGGCGTCACCGCACTCGACCGTCACCAGGTCGGCGAGCCCGGCCGCCTCGGCGTTCGCGGCGGCCATCGTGGCGGTCACCGGGTCGGCCTCCACCGCGTACACCCGGATGCCGGCGCGGGCCGCGGCGAGCGCGTCCGCCCCGAGGCCGCACCCCAGGTCGGCCAGCGTGGTCACGCCCGCGGCGCGCAGCCGTGCCGCGCGCCGGTCGGCGACCGCGCGGCGGGTGGCCTGCTCCAGCCCGGCCCGGGTGAGGAGCATCCCGGCCGCCGCCGCGCCGAACTTGCCGTCCGCGCGGCGGCGCAGCTCCGCCTGGGTCAGCGCCGCCGCGGCGAGTCCGCCGGGGATGCCGGCCGAGCGCAGCGCGGCCGCCGCCGCCAGCGGGTCGCCGCCGGCCACCCGCTCGGCCGCGGCGAGCGCCGCCGATCCCTCGGGGGTACGCAGCGCGGCGAGCTGGTCGAGATCCACGCGCTCATTGTCCCGGCCCGGTTCCGGCGCGACACGGAGGGCGACGCGTTGGCACTCTCCTTGACGGAGTGCTAGCCGAGGAATAACCTGCGATTAGCACTCTCACCCTGAGGGTGCCAACCCCCGAGCCTCGCGCCCGGAGGTTGAGCGCCAGGCGGACCGGCACCCGCGACGACGGCCCCGCCCGGTGGCATGAGGCAGATTGACGCTGGTCGGCGTGCCGGCCGGCAACGACACCAAGTACCCGGGAGGGTATGCCCGTGACTACCGCGACCAAGGTTGCGATCAAGCCGCTCGAGGACCGCATCGTGGTCCAGGCGAACGAGGCCGAGACCACCACCGCCTCGGGCATCGTGATCCCCGACACCGCCAAGGAGAAGCCGCAGGAGGGCACCGTCCTCGCTGTCGGCCCGGGCCGGATCGACGACAAGGGCAACCGCGTGCCGATCGACGTGAAGGTCGGCGACACCGTCCTCTACTCGAAGTACGGCGGCACCGAGGTCAAGTACGCCGGCGAGGAGTACCTGGTGCTCTCCGCCCGCGACGTCCTCGCGGTCATCGAGAAGTAAGCAACCGATCAGTGTCGTTGCCCCGGTCCGGCTCGCCGGGCCGGGGCAACGACGCTTCGAAGGGATACTGATGGCGAAGATCCTCAGCTTCTCGGACGACGCCCGGCACCTGCTGGAGCACGGTGTCAACGCCCTCGCGGACGCGGTCAAGGTCACCCTCGGCCCGCGCGGGCGCAACGTCGTCCTGGACAAGAAGTTCGGTGTGCCCACGATCACCAACGACGGCGTGACCATCGCCAAGGAGATCGAGCTCACCAACCCGTACGAGAACCTCGGCGCGCAGCTGGTCAAGGAGGTGGCGACCAAGACCAACGACGTCGCCGGCGACGGGACCACCACCGCCACCGTGCTGGCCCAGGCGATGGTCCGCGAGGGCCTGCGCAACGTGGCCGCCGGCGCCAACCCGACCGGCCTGAAGCGGGGCATCGACGCGGCGGCCGCCAAGGTCTCCGAGGCGCTGCTCGGCAAGGCCGTCGAGGTCTCCGGCAAGGAGTCGATCGCGCACGTCGCGACCGTCTCCGCGCAGGACGCCGCCATCGGCGAGCTGATCGCCGAGGCGATGGAGAAGGTCGGCCGCGACGGCGTCATCACCGTCGAGGAGGGCTCCGCGCTCGTCACCGAGCTGGAGGTGACCGAGGGTCTCCAGTTCGACAAGGGCTTCATCTCGCCGAACTTCGTCACCGACCTGGAGGCGCAGGAGGCGGTCCTGGAGGACCCGTACATCCTGATCACCACCCAGAAGATCTCGGCGATCGAGGAGCTGCTGCCGCTGCTGGAGAAGGTTCTCCAGAACAACAAGCCGCTGCTCATCGTCGCCGAGGACGTCGAGGGTCAGGCCCTGTCCACGCTCGTGGTCAACGCGCTGCGCAAGACCGTCAAGGTCTGCGCGGTCAAGGCCCCCGGCTTCGGCGACCGCCGCAAGGCGATGCTGCAGGACATGGCGATCCTGACCGGCGCCGAGCTGGTCGCCCCGGAGCTGGGCTACAAGCTCGACCAGGTCGGCCTGGAGGTGCTCGGCACCGCCCGTCGCGTCGTGGTCGACAAGGAGAACACCACCGTCGTCGACGGTGGCGGGCAGTCCGCCGAGGTCGCCGACCGGGTCGCGCAGATCCGCAAGGAGATCGAGGCGTCCGACTCCGAGTGGGACCGGGAGAAGCTGGCCGAGCGGCTGGCGAAGCTCTCCGGCGGCATCGCCGTGATCAAGGTCGGCGCGGCCACCGAGGTCGAGATGAAGGAGCGCAAGCACCGCATCGAGGACGCCATCGCCGCGACCAAGGCCGCGGTCGAGGAGGGTACGGTCCCGGGTGGCGGCGCCGCCCTGGCCCAGATCCTGCCGGCGCTCGACGACGACCTGGGCTTCACCGGTGACGAGAAGGTCGGCGTCTCGATCGTGCGCAAGTCGCTCGTCGAGCCGCTGCGCTGGATCGCCCAGAACGCCGGCCACGACGGTTACGTGGTGGTGCAGAAGGTGGTCGGCAAGGACTGGGGCCACGGCCTCGACGCCGCCACCGGCGAGTACGTCGACCTGGCCAAGTCCGGCATCATCGACCCGGTGAAGGTGACCCGCAACGCGGTCAGCAACGCCGCCTCGATCGCCGGCCTGCTGCTCACCACCGAGAGCCTCGTGGTGGAGAAGCCGGCCCAGCCGGAGCCGGCCGCCGCCGGTGGGCACGGCCACTCGCACGGTCACGGCCACCAGCACGGCCCGGGTTTCTGACCCGAGGAGCACGGCCCGACGTCAGGGCACACCGCCGACCCGGTGGTGTGCCCTGACGCGCATCTGCTTACGGAACGCTGACGACATTGGCAGCCGGACCGGCGGGTCGACCAGACTGGGCGCCGTGAGCACCCTCTCCCGCCGCCGCGCGGCGCTTGCCGGTGTCGTCGCCGCCGTGGTGGCACTCGGCACCGCCGAACCCGTAGCGGTCCTGACCGGTCCCCGGTCCGCTCCGCTCGTCGCCGTCGGCGGGCTCGTCGTCGACGGCGTGCCCGAGCCGCTCAAGCAGTTCGCCATCGACGTCTTCGGCGCGTACGACAAGATCGCCCTGCTGGTCGGGACGGCGCTGCTGCTGGCCGCGTTCGGGGCGCTGCTCGGTCTGGCCGCGGCCCGGCGGCTGGTGGTCGGCCTGGCCGGCATCGCCGCGTTCACAGTGCTCGGCGTCGCCGCCGCGCTGACCCGGGCCGGCGCGGACGCGTTCGACGCGCTGCCCTCCCTGGTCGGCGGCGGACTGGGTGCGCTGACGCTCTGGGCGTTCGTGGCCGGTCCGCTGCGGCCCGGCCGGGGCGTGGCCGCGCAGCCGACACCGCCTCCGGCGGTCGCCGCGCTCGCCCGCGAGGGGGAGACCTCCGGCGGCTGGGAGCCGGTCCGGCACGACGACGACGCGGAGTCGCGGCGGCGGTTCCTGCGTGGCGCCGGCCTGCTGACCGGCGCGGCGACGGTGGCCGGGCTGGGCGGGCACTGGCTGGCCGGGCGGCGCGGCGTGTCAGCGGCCCGGGAGGCGGTGACGCTACCCGCCCCGGCCACGCCCGCCCCGCAGGTGCCGGCCGGAGCGGACCTGTCGTTGCCCCGGCTCGCGCCGTACGTGACGCCGAACCGGGAGTTCTACCGGATCGACACGGCGCTGGTGGTGCCGCAGGTGGACCCGGCCACCTGGCGGTTGCGGATCCACGGGCGTGTGCGCAACCCGATCGAGCTGAGCTTCGACGACCTGCTGGCCCGCCCGATGGTCGAGCGGTACGTGACGCTCGCCTGCGTCTCCAACGAGGTGGGCGGTGACCTGATCGGCAACGCGCGCTGGCTCGGCGTACCGATCAAGGAGCTGCTCGACGAGGCCGGCCCGGTCGACGGCGCGGACCAGGTGGTGGGGCGTGCGGTCGACGGCTGGACCTGCGGCACGCCCACCTCGGTGCTGCGCGACGGGCGGGACGCGCTGCTCGCGGTCGGCATGAACGGCGAGCCGCTGCCGATCCAGCACGGCTTCCCGGTGCGGATGGTGGTGCCCGGCCTCTACGGGTACGTGTCGGCCTGCAAGTGGCTCACCGAGCTGGAGTTGACCAGCTTCGCCGACTTCGACGCGTACTGGGTGCCGCGCGGCTGGTCGGCGCAGGGCCCGGTCAAGACGCAGTCCCGGATCGACACGCCCCGACCTCGCAGCCGCCCGGCGGCCGGGACGGTGACGGTGGCCGGTGTGGCGTGGGCGCAGCACCGCGGCATCGCCCGCGTCGAGGTACGCGTCGACGGCGGTGCCTGGCAGGAGGCGACGCTCGCCCCGGCGGTGTCGGCGGACACCTGGGTGCAGTGGTCCTGGCGGTGGGACGCGACGCCGGGCGAGCACACGCTCGAGGTCCGGGCGACCGACACGACCGGTGAGACCCAGACGGAACAGCGCGCCCCGGTCGCCCCCGACGGGGCAACGGGGTGGCACACGGTAAGGGTCACCGTGGCCTGACCACCGCCACCCCGGGGTGGGACGGCACGACGCCGCGCCCCGGAGATCGGGGCGCGGCGTCGGGGGTCGTGAGGCCGGTCAGGCGACCTTGCGCTGGTCCGGCACGGCGGTGTTGTGCGGCCGGCCGAGGCGTGCCTCCAGCCGGGCGATGTCCACAGTGGTCTGCCGGCGGTCGGCCAGGTCCTCCCAGCCGAGGGCGAGCAGCCGCAGCCGCTCGGACTCGCTGAACCCGCCCCAGACGCCGTACGGCTCGCGCACGGAGAGCGCGTGGGCGGCGCACTCGGCGCGTACCGGGCAGGCGCGGCAGACCGACTTGGCGCCGGTCTCGCGGCGCAGCCGGGAGGAGCCGCGCTCGCCGTCCGGGTGGAAGAACTGCGCGCTGTCGCGGCCACGGCAGGCTCCGAGCCGCTGCCAGTCCCAGAGCTCGTCGATCGGTCCAGGCAGCCTACGTACGTTCGACATCAGCACCCCTCCTCCCGCGCGGCACCGCGGAGAATGTTCGTTGCCAGCTACCGGGCGGCGGTCCGCGCGGGATGCCGGTTCCGGATGAACCCTCGGTACCCGAGCGGTCCGCGCCTCACACATCTGTGATCGAAAACCTCGGACATCCGGCGGCATATGCCCCATCTGTCGGAAAAGTTCTGATGATTGCCCGGAACCCCCTCCCGACCTCACCTCCGCATGGTCTGCTCTGAGTCGGAGAGGAGACCACTGTGCGTAGTGTTCTTGTGTGCGTTCGGACACCATTGGCGGCCCAGCATCTGACCTCCGCGGCGGCGCGGCTCGGGCTGTCCGGCGTCGTCCGGACGGCCGTCTCCGATCCGGAGGTGATGTTGCGGCTCGCCGAGCGTCCGGTGGACGTGGTGCTCGCCGACACCGCCCTGACCCGCCCGGACAGCGCCGGCTTCGTCCGGCGGGTGCTCGCCCGCGCCCCGCAGGCAGCGGTGCTGCTGCTCGGCACCGAGGAGTCGGAGTCGGCGGCGGCCACCATCAGCGCCGGTGCGCGCGGCCTGATCCAGAACGCCGACCACGACCTGACCAGCGCGGTGGCCAAGGCGCTGCTGCTGCTCTCCGCCGCCGGGCGGAGCAACAGGCGCCGGGTGGCGGACACCGCCCGGGACGCGGCGGCGGTGGGCGGGCCGACCCGGTCGGCGGCGCCGGGGCGTACCCAGGGTGGGCCCGGCTGGCCGGCGACGGCGCCGGTGGACGCCGCGGGCCTGCCCACCGTGGTGCCCGTGCAACGGGGCGACGATCCGGACGACCCGGCGGCGGCCGACGGCGCGGAGGCGCCCCGGCCGGGCACGGCCCAGCGGCCGGCGCGGGCGCCGCGCAGCGCGATCGGCCTGACCGAGCGGGAGCTTCAGGTGCTGCTCGGCATGGCCGAGGGCAAGAGCAACGCGGAGATCGGGCGGGAGCTGTTCGTCTCCGAGGACACGGTCAAGACGCACGCCCGGCGGCTGTTCCGCAAGCTCGGCGCGCGCGACCGGGCGCACGCCGTGGCGGCCGGGTTCCGGGCCGGCCTGGTGGCCTGACCTGGGCGGGAGTCACTCCGAGGCGGTGTCGTCGGTCCCTTCGGTGAGCGTGTCGTGCACGCCGTCGGCGTAGCCGCGGGCGTAGTCCCAGCTCACGTAGTGGTCCGGGTCCGGGTCGTAGGCCGGCTCGTGCACCCGGGGACGCCCCGAGTTGAGCAGGTGGCGCAGGTTGCCGCGCAGCAGGTCCCAGTCGAAGTAGTGGGGCTCGCGGCAGTCCTCGCACTCGATCACCAGGCCGCGCACGCCGATCGGCTGGAGCAACGCCTGGTAGATCTCCAGATCGGCGAGATCCTCCAGGACGTCCTGGCGCTCGACCTCGGTCAGCGGGTCGAGCGCGTCGTCGTCGCCGGGATCGTGCAGGCCGGCAGCCGGATCGGCCGGGTCGCCGTTGAACGGGTCGATGGGCTCGTCGTGCACCCCTTCACCGTAGACCCCGAGCCGCCGGAAAGCCCGCCCCCGCCCGTGCTGTGGCCCGGCCTACCCTCGGGCCCGCCGCTGCCCGGGCGCGCAGGGGCAGGTGGGTACGATGAGGCGACGCGCCGTCACCAGGCGCCTGCCGGTGCCCCCGCGCGCCGCCTCGCTGCAGCCCGTTCGACCAGCTCAGGGGAGCAATCGTGGAGAATTCGCCCAGCACCGAGATCCCGGCCGGCGCCGACGGCGGAGAGCTGGGTGGCCATCTGCCCGAGCTGCCGGCCGGTTCGGCCCGCGTCGTGCCGCTCGGGCTGACCTTCGACGACGTCCTGCTCCAGCCGGGCGAGTCGGACGTCGTCCCCAGCCGGGTCAACACCCGCACCCGCCTCACCCGCAACATCGAGCTGACCGTGCCGCTGCTGTCCAGCGCGATGGACACGGTCACCGAGGGGCGGATGGCGATCGCCATGGCCCGCCAGGGCGGCATCGGCGTGCTGCACCGCAACCTCTCCGTCGAGGACCAGGCGCTCCAGGTCGACCTGGTGAAGCGCTCCGAGTCCGGCATGATCACCAACCCGGTGACCGCCAGCCCGGACGACACGCTGCGCGAGGTCGACGCGCTCTGCGGGCGCTACCGCATCTCCGGCGTTCCGGTGGTGGACGGGCAGGGTCAGCTGGTCGGCATCGTCACCAACCGCGACATGCGGTTCGTCTCCGACCCGGCCACGCCGGTCCGCGAGATCATGACCCGCACCCCGCTGATCACCGCGCCGGTCGGCGTGAGCAAGGACGACGCGCTCGGCCTGCTGCGCCAGCACAAGATCGAGAAGCTGCCGATCGTGGACGCGGGCGGCAAGCTGCGCGGCCTGATCACGGTCAAGGACTTCACCAAGAGCGAGCAGTACCCGAACGCCACCAAGGACGACGCGGGCCGGCTCCGGGTCGCCGCGGCCATCGGGGTCGGCGAGGACGCCTACAAGCGGGCCCGTGCCCTGGTCGACGCCGGCGTGGACGTGCTGATCGTGGACACCGCGCACGGTCACCAGCGCGCCGTGCTGGAGATGGTCGCCCGGCTCAAGCGGGACGTCACCATCGACATCGTGGGCGGCAACATCGCCACGTACGCGGGTGCCAGGGCGCTCGTCGACGCGGGCGCGGACGGCGTGAAGGTGGGCGTCGGCCCGGGCGCCATCTGCACCACCCGGATCGTCGCCGGGGTCGGCGTCCCGCAGATCACCGCGATCATGGAGGCGGCCCGTGCCGCCCGCCCGGCCGGCGTGCCGGTGATCGGCGACGGCGGCATCCAATACTCGGGCGACATCGCCAAGGCGCTCGTCGCGGGCGCCGACACGGTGATGCTCGGCAGCCTGCTGGCCGGCTGCGAGGAGAGCCCCGGCGAGCTGATTTTCGTCAACGGCAAGCAGTACAAGGCGTACCGGGGGATGGGCTCGCTCGGCGCGATGCAGTCGCGCGGCCAGGTCAAGTCCTACTCCAAGGACCGCTACTTCCAGCAAGACGTAACCAGCGACGAGAAGCTGGTCCCGGAGGGCGTCGAGGGTCAGGTGCCCTACCGCGGTCCGCTCGCCCAGGTCGCCCACCAGCTCACCGGCGGCCTGCGCCTCGCCATGGGGTACGCGGGCGCGGAGACCATCGCGGACCTGCACGAGCGTGGCCAGCTCATCCGGATCACCGCGGCCGGGCTCAAGGAGAGCCACCCGCACGACATCCAGATGACGGTCGAGGCGCCCAACTACCACACCCGCTGACCCACCACCCCCAACCACCTGGAGTCCCCCATGCGTGACGTGGTCGAGATCGGGCTGGGCAAGACCGCGCAGCGCGGCTACCACCTGGACGACATCGCCATCGTGCCGAGCCGCCGCACCCGGGACGTCGACGACGTCTCCACCGCGTGGCAGCTCGACGCGTACCAGTTCGGCATCCCCTGCGTCGCGCACCCCTCCGACGCGACCATGAGCCCCGCCTCGGCGGTCCGGCTCGGCCAGCTCGGCGGCCTCGGCGTGCTGAACGTCGAGGGCCTCTGGACCCGGTACGAGAACCCGGCCAAGATCCTGGAGGAGCTGGCCGGTCTCGGCGAGGACGCGCGGGCGACCAAGCGCCTCCAGGAGGTCTACGCCGAGCCGATCCGCCCCGACCTGATCGCCGAGCGGGTGCGTGAGCTGCGCGAGGGCGGCGGCACGGTGGCGGTGCGGGTCTCCCCGCAGCACACCCTGGCGCTGGCCCCGGTGATCCTCGACGCGGGCGTGGACATCCTGGTCATCCAGGGCACGCTCGTCTCGGCCGAGCACGTCTCCACCACCGACGAGCCGCTGAACCTCAAGGAGTTCATCGCCGACCTGGACCTGCCGGTCGTCGTGGGCGGCTGCACTGACTACAAGACCGCGCTGCACCTGATGCGTACCGGCGCGGCCGGTGTGATCGTGGGCATCGGCGGCGACGACTGGTCGACCACCGAGTCGGTGCTCGGCATCCGGGTGCCGATGGCCACCGCCATCGCCGACGCCGCCGCTGCCCGCCGCGACTACCTGGACGAGACCGGCGGCCGGTACGTGCACCTGATCGCCGACGGCGACATGCAGACCTCCGGCGACATCGCCAAGGCGCTCGGCTGCGGGGCGGACGCGGTGATGCTCGGGGAGCCGCTGTCGCTGTGCGAGGAGGCGCCGGCCGGCGGCGCCTGGTGGCACTCCGCGGCCAGCCACCCGTCGCTGCCCCGTGGCGCGTTCGAGGTGGCCGGTGAGCCGCTCGGCTCGATGGAGAAGCTGCTGTTCGGCCCGGCCGACGAGCCGGACGGCCAGCTCAACCTCTTCGGCGGGCTGCGGCGCGCGATGGCCAAGTGCGGCTACCGCGACCTGAAGGAGTTCCAGAAGGTCGGGCTGGTCCTCGACCGCTGAGCACCACCGAGCACCGTTGAGCACCACCGAGCACCGCCGAGCACCGCATGACGACGTGGGCGCGCGGCGCGGACCTGTTCCGGCCCCGCCCGCGCGCTCGCGCGTCTAGGCTCGCCGGGTGAGACGGGGGCGGATCTGGGCGGCCGGGCTGGTGGCGGCGGCGCTCGCGCTGAGCGGGTGCACCGGCGACGACGGGTTCCGGCCGGGCGCGGCGGACGCCGGTGACCCGTACGTGCCGGGGGCCGGCAACGGCGGCTACGACGTGGGCCACTACGCGCTCGACGTGCGGTACGACCCGGCCACCGACCGGCTCACCGGCACCGCCACGCTGACCGTCACCGCCACCCGCGCGCTGTCCCGCTTCCAGCTCGACCTGGCCGGGCTGGACGTGGAGCGGGTACGGGTGGACGGCGGGGCGGCGAAGCACCGCCACGACGGCGCCGAGCTGATCGTCACCCCACCGCGCGGGCTGCCGTCCGGGAAGCGGTTCACGGTCGAGGTCACGTACGGCGGGGTGCCGCAGCCGCTGCCGAACGCCGTACTGGGCGACGGCGGCTTCCACGCCACACCGGACGGTGCGATAGCGCTCGGCCAGCCGGAGTCGGCGAGCACCTGGTACCCGGTCAACGACCACCCGTCGGACAAGGCCACGTACGACCTCGCGGTCACCGTGCCGGACGGGCTCGCCGCACTGTCGAACGGGGTGCCGGAGGGCCGGACCTCCAGCGGCGGGTGGAGCACCTGGCGCTGGGCCGAGCGCGCGCCGATGGCGAGCTACCTGAGCACGCTGGTGATCGGCGACTACCGGGTCAGCAACGGCACACACGCCGGCAAGCCGATGGTCACCGCCGTCGCCGCGGCACTGCCACCGGACGGGCCGGCCGCCGCGTCGGTGGCCCGCACCGGCGAGGTCGCCGACTTCCTGGCCGCGCGCTTCGGGCCGTACCCGTTCGAGGCGTACGGCGGCGTGGTGGTCGCCGACGAGCGGATCCGGTACGCGCTGGAGACGCAGAGCCGGCCGGTCTACGGCCCGGCGTTCTTCCGCGGGGACCGGCCGAACACCGAGGTGGTCGCGCACGAGCTGGCCCACCAGTGGTTCGGCGACAGCGTCTCGGTGGCCCGGTGGAGCGACATCTGGCTCAACGAGGGCTTCGCCACGTACGCCGAATGGCTCTGGGCCGAGCACGACGGCGGCCGGACGGTGGCGCAGACGGTCGCCGAACGGTACGCGACCACCGACTGGTCGCAGCCCACTGTCGACCCGGGCCGGGCCGGGATGTTCGGGGACGCGGTCTACCAGCGGGGCGCGCTGGCGGTGCACGCGCTGCGCCGCGCGGTGGGCGACGAGACGTTCCACCGCGTGCTGCGCGGATGGCTGGCGCAGCACCGCGACGGCAACGTCACCACCGCCGACTTCGTCGGGTACGCCGAACGCACGTCGGGGCGGCCGTTGCGGGCGCTGCTGGACGCCTGGCTGGTCGGCGCGACGCCACCGGGACTGCCGTGACGCACGCGTGACCGCCGCTGGGTAGGCTGCCGCGGTCGGAGCGGCCCGCGGCGGGGCCGCCGAACGGGCCCCGGGAGGGATCGAGGCGATGACGCGGCGTGGCGCACGACGACGGCTCGGGTTGCTGGCCTGCGGGACGCTGCTGGTGACCGGCTGCGGGTCGGCCGAGCCGGACCCGGGACCGGCAACCCCCACCACGGCGACCCCGGCGGCCACGCGCGGGTTCGCGCCCGGCGCGGCCGGCGCGGGCGACCCGTACTTCCCGAGCTACGGCAACGGCGGGTACGACGTCGCGCACTACACGGTCAAGGTGCGCTACGACCCGGCCACGGACAAGCTCAGCGGCACCGCCACGGTGCGGGCCACCGCCACCGCCGACCTGTCCGCGTTCAACCTGGACCTGGCCGGGCTGACCGTCCGCTCGGTGACTGTGGACGGCGCCGATGCCCGGCACAGCCGCACGGACGACGAGCTGGTGATCACCCCGGCCATCGGGCTGACCTCCGGCAACGGGTTCACCGCCGAGATCCGGTACGACGGCCGGCCGGAGGCGCTGCGGAACGAGGTGCTGGGCGAGGGCGGCTGGCTGCACACCGCCGACGGGGCGATCGCGCTCGGGCAGCCGGAGTCGGCGAGCACCTGGTTCCCGGTCAACGACCACCCGTCGGACAAGGCCACCTACGACATCGAGCTGACCGTCCCGAAGGGACTGACGGCGGTCTCCAACGGCGTGCCGAAGGGGAGGTCGACAAGCGGCGCCTGGACCACCTGGAAGTGGTCGGAGACCGCGCCGACGGCCAGTTACCTGACCACTGTGGCGATCGGGAAGTTCCGGGTCACCACCGGTCAGCACAAGGGGCGGCCGGTCTACCACGCGGTCACCACGCAGGTCGCCGAGGGCGCACCGGACCGGTCCATCGCGCGCACCGTGGAGGTCGCCGACTACCTGGAGAGCGTCTTCGGGCCGTACCCGTTCGACTCGTACGGCGGCGTGGTGATCGCCGACGAGCGGATCCGGTACGCGCTGGAGACGCAGAGCCGGCCGGTCTACTCGGCGAGCTTCTTCCGGCAGGGCGACAACACGGGTGTGGTCGCGCACGAGCTGGCCCACCAGTGGTACGGCAACAGCGTGTCGATCCAGCGCTGGCAGGACATCTGGCTCAACGAGGGGCTGGCCACGTACGCCGAGTGGCTGTGGGCCGAGCACAGCGGCTCGACCACGGTGCAGCGCACGTTCGAGCAGAAGTACGCGAACGCCGGCGGGCAGGTGTGGCGTACGCCGCCGGGAAAGCCGGGCGTCGCGAACCTGTTCAGCCGTTCGGTATACGACCGGGGCGGGATGACTGTGCACGCGCTGCGGGTGGCGGTGGGCGACACCGCGTTCTTCACGATCCTGCGCACCTGGGCGGCGGAGCGGAAGAACGGCAACGCCACCACCGCCGACTTCGTGGCGCTGGCCGAGCGGATCTCCGGCAAGAAGCTGGCGAAGGTCTTCGACCCGTGGCTGTACGGCACCGAGCGCCCGCCCGCCCCGAAGCCGCTGTAGGGGGTCAGTTCCTGACGCGCAGCGACGGGTGGGCGGCCAGGAACGTGTCGGCCCGCCCGCCGCGCAGCGCGGTGAGGAAGTCGCGGCCCAGCGGCTCGAGCTGCTCACCCCGGTAGGCGCCGCCGCTGCTCACCCCGGCGCCGGGCAGCACGACCAGGGTGAGCCGGTCCGCCGGCAGGCCACCCAGCGCGTACGCGAAGTCGATCAGCTTCCGGCCGCGGCCGGCGTACACCAGGGTCCGGCCCAGCGCGGCCACCACCTGCTCGACCCGCTGCGGGTCGCGGGCGGTGCCCTGGTCGAGGATCTTGCGGGCCAGCGCCCGGAGCAGTTGCTGCTGGTGCCGCTGCCGGGTGTAGTCGCCGCCGGCGGTGTAGCGCTGCCGCGCGTAGTCGAGCGCCTGCCAGCCGGTCAGGTGCCGGGTGCCCTTCTCGTAGACCATCTGCGGCCCGACGTACCCGCCGCCGGTCAGGGTGCGCATGGTGCCGTCCGGGCGGCGGTGCCGGGAGGCGACCCGCTGGTCCACGTAGAGGTCCACCCCGCCGAGCGTGTCCACCAGCTTGTCGAAACCGCCGAAGGTGATCACCGCCCCGGCGTCGATGCGCAGCCTGGTGTATCGGGAGACGGTGGTGCGCAGCAGTTCGTACCCCTGGGCGGTGCTGGGGTGGGCCTTGTCGCCCGGCACCCGGCTGCCGTAGCTCATCGCGTGGGTGAGCTTGGTCCGCCCGCCCGGGTAGCGGGCCTTCGGGTAGGCGGGGATGTCCACCACCAGGTCGCGGGGGAGCGAGAACAGGTACGCCCGGTCCAGCCCGGCGGGTACGTGCAGCAGCAGGACGGCGTCGGCGTGCGGCTCCCAGCCGGGGATGCTGACCCGGGTGTCGACGCCGACGAGCAGCAGGTTGAGCGGGCCCTTCAGGTCGGCGCCGGGCGGGGGCGCCGGGCTGGCGGTGGTCGGGGCGGGCGTCGGCGGGGCCGGCGGCGCGGTGGTCGGGCCGGCGGCCGGGGCGGCCGGACGGTTCGCCACCAGCCGGGTGGTGACCACCGCTCCGGTGGCGACCAGCAGCGCCGCCACCGGTACGGCCAGGCCCAGCAGGCGTCGTCTCGTCACGTCCGTTCCTCCCGTGGAGTTCGACGCGCCACGGGCCGCCGGAGGTTGCAGCGGCGGGAATCCCGGCGGATCGAGCGCTCTGCATGATCTGCGAAAAACACTTGCTGGCGCCATAGCTACCGGTCGGTAATGATGCGTTCATGCGTTACGACGTGCTCGTCATCGGTTCGGGCTTCGGCGGCAGCGTCACCGCGCTCCGGCTGGCCGAGAAGGGCTACACGGTGGGCGTCCTGGAGGCGGGGCGGCGCTTCGCCGACGACGAGTTCCCGCGTACGTCCTGGCGGGCCCGGCGGTTCCTGTGGGCGCCCCGGCTCGGCTGCTTCGGGCTGCAGCGGATCACGCTGCTGCGCTCGGCCGACCGCAAGGCCGGCGGCGGCGTGCTGGTGCTGTCCGGCGCCGGGGTCGGCGGCGGGTCGCTGGTCTACGCGAACACGCTCTACGAGCCGCTCGACGCGTTCTACGCCGACCCGCAGTGGCGGGACATCACCGACTGGCGCGACGAGCTGGCCCGCCACTACGACCAGGCGAAGCGGATGCTCGGCGTCACCACGTACCCGGTCGACACCCGCGCGGACCGGGCCGTCCGCGCGGTGGCCGAGCGGATGGGGGTGGCGCACACCTACCACCCGACGCCGGTCGGGGTGCACATCGGCCGCCCCGGCGAGCGGGTGGCCGACCCGTACTTCGGCGGAGCCGGGCCGGACCGCACCGGGTGCAACCACTGCGGATCGTGCATGACCGGCTGCCGGCACGGCGCCAAGAACACGCTGGTGAAGAACTACCTGTGGCTGGCCGAGCGCCTCGGCGTGCAGGTGCACCCGCTGACCACGGTGACCGCCGTCCGCCCCGACCCGGCCGGCGGGTACGCGGTGCACACCGAACGCACCGGCGCCTGGCTGCGCAAACGGCGCGAGGTGATCCACGCCGACCAGGTGGTCTTCGCGGCCGGCGCGCTCGGCACCCAGCGACTGCTGCACGAGATGAAGGCGGCCGGCGCGCTGCCGGCGCTCTCGCCCCGGGTGGGCGAGCTGACCCGGACCAACTCCGAGGCCATCCTCGGCGCATCGGTGGGGTCCGGCGCGGCCCGCCGGCGCGGCCTCGACTTCACCGAGGGGGTGGCGATCACCAGCTCGTTCCATCCCGACCCGCAGACCCACATCGAGCCGGTCCGCTACGGCAAGGGCTCCAACGCGATGGGCCTGCTCCAGTCGCTGCTGGTCGACGGCGGTCCCCGCCGGGCCCGGCGCTGGCTGGGCAGCATCGTCCGGCAGCCCGCGCTGGCGGCACGGATGCTGTCGGTACGCCGCTGGTCCGAGCGCACCGTGATCACGCTGGTCATGCAGTCGGTCGACAACTCGCTCACCACCCGCTACCGCAAGGGCCGGCTGGTCTCCGGCCCCGGCCACGGCGCGCCCAACCCGACCTGGATCCCGGCCGGCAACACGGCGGTCCGGCTGCTCGCCGAGGAGATCGGCGGCACCCCCGGCGGGGCGGTCACCGAGCCGTTCAACATCCCGGTGACCGCGCACATCCTCGGCGGCGCGGTGATCGGGGCCACCCCGGACGACGGCGTGATCGACCCCTGGCACCGGGTGTACGGCCACCCGGGGCTGCACGTGGTGGACGGCGCGGCGGTCTCGGCGAACCTGGGCGTCAACCCGTCGCTGACCATCACCGCGCAGGCCGAGCGGGCCATGTCGTACTGGCCGAACCAGGGGGAGGCGGATCCGCGCCCGGCGCTCGGCTCGGCGTACACCCGGGTGGCGCCGGTCCCGCCGCGGCGGCCGGCCGTCCCCGCGCACGCCCCCGCCGCCCTGCGCTAGGCGGGCGAGCCGGCGGGCCGGCCGCGCCGGTCCAGCCAGGCGACCACCGCGGAATGCGGCACGGTCAGGGCGGCCAGCGCGGCGACAGTCACGGACAGTGGATCGAACGGCCGTCCCGGCCACACCGCCAGCGCCACCGGCACGGCTGCGGCGACCAGGGTGGGCAGGGCGGCGGCTCGCGCGAAGCGACCCAGCGGCGCCCCCCACCGGCCGTCGGCCAGATCGGACCGGTTGGCGGGGTGCGCGCGCAACAACCGGGAGACGTGCCGGGCGGAGTGCCAGGCGGCGAAGTACGCCCCGACGGCCAGCGCGGGTGGCACGGCGGCGAAGAGGGCGACGAGGAGGACCGGTTCGGCGGCGTCGAGGTGACGCCCGCCGCGCAGGTCCCGGACGACCGTGACCGTGCCGGCGACCACCAGGCATCCGAGAGCCAGGAGCCGCAGCCCGGGACCGAGCACCGCCGGTACGCCGGGCGCGACCGCCGCAAGCAGCGGGTCCACCGTCTCGGGCCAGACCAGCAGCGGTACGACCACCGGTGGGCCGCCTCGGGCGAGCACCCCGGCCGGACGGTGGCGGACCGGTCGCCCGTCCCGTTCGGCGTGGAACGCCTCGTCCGCGGCGCCGAAGTGGATCACTGACAGGACGAGGAAGGCCAGCAGTGCCGGTGTCGGCGCGGCCTGGAACGCCACCAGGACCACGGCGGCGACGGCGGCGTAGCCGAGCGGGACGGCCAGCCGGACCCCCGGTGAGCGGGCCCGTGCGGAGCACCAACCGGGCACCAGGTGATCCACCGCCCCGTGTGGCAGGCCGGCGAGCAGTCCGGCCAAAAGGTACGCGGGCGAACTGCCCACGCCCGTGTGACGTGCCAGCGGCGCCAGGGCGAGCAGGCCGGCGACGGTCAGGACGGAGGCGCGTCCCGTACCCGCCGGCGGCCCGGTCGCAGTCCTCTGCGCCGTGGCGGCCGCGAGCCGGCGCCCCGAGGTGTACGGGGGCCCGGTGGGCGTGGTCACGGCCGTCCCGCCACCGCGAGTCCGGTGCGCCGGGCGAGGCCGCGCAGCCGGGCCAGGTCGAAGGCGCCCCAGCCGACCTTGGACGCGATGGAGAGCAGCACGAACAGGGCGGTGTCGGTGGTCGGGCTGAGCAGACCGACGCCGGACGGGCCGCCGAGCCAGACCAGTGGGTACCCCAGCCAGAGGACGGTCAGCAGCGCCGCCGCCTCCACGTAGGCGTGGTGCAGCCCTTCGGGCTGGCGGCGTGCGACGGACCGCAGCGGTCCCCAGATCACCGCGAAGATGCCCGACAGCGCCAGGCTGCCGAGGGTGAAGTACAGGTACCGGCTCCACGTCCCGGCGGCGAGATCGGCGAGGAGGCCGGCGGCGACCATCGTGGCGTTCAGGCCGACCAGCGCGGCCGACAGCCCCGGGTGCCGGCCGGGCAGGGCGTGGGTGGCGGTGAGCGCGAGCGCGACGAGCAGGAGTGAGGCGCTGACCGCCCAGTCGGCGTAGCGGGCCCAGTAGACCGGCTGGCCGCCGGGATCCGTCACCCGGCCGTCGCCGAGGGCCAGGACGGCGTACCAGAGGCCGGACCAGACGGGCACCGCGACCGCGACCTGGTACTCGATCGCGGGGACGCCGCAGGGCCGTGCCCACAAGGCGAGGAAGAGCACCGTCCCGCCTGCCATCGCGGCGACGTAGGACCACAACCACCAGCCGGTCACGCCGCGCTCCGGATCGGAGATCGGCAGTTTCCCGTCGGCGCCGCGCTCACCACCATACGGTAACGGTTGATAAGGGATTTATCTCCCAGTCTGGACGGCCGGAGGCGGGGCACCGGATGAACTTCGAGAACACCTTCTCGTACAACGTGGACCAGTTCACACTGATCTCCCACGTGCTCAGCCTGGGTTTCGCGGTGATGGCGGCCGGGCTGGTCTACTTCCTGGCGACCCGTCGTTCGGTGGCGCCGCGTTACCAGCTCTCGTCGGTGCTCTCGGCAGTGGTGATGGTGTCGGCGTTCTTCGAGCTGCTCCTGCTCTACCAACGGTGGGTGGGCGCCTTCGAATGGGACGGCGCGGCCTTCGTCCAGTCCGGCGCCCTGTTCTCCAACGGCTACCGCTACGTCAACTGGTCGATCGACGTTCCGGTGCTGTTGATCCAGCTACTTGTGGTGCTCGGTGTGACGGGCCGCCGGTTCCACCTGACCTGGGTCGCATTCGTCGCCGGCGGGCTCGCCATGATCTACACCGGGTACGCGGGCCAGTTCCACGAGGTGCAGCGGTCGGCGCCGTTCTGGGTGTGGGGGCTGGTCAGCACCGTCTTCTTCGTGTTCCTGCTGGTTCTCGTCGCCCGGACCATCTTCGGCAGCCTGGACCGGCTGCCGCCGACCGCGCGACCACTGGCCCGCGGCGTGTGGTGGCTGCTACTCGTGTCCTGGCTGCTCTACCCCGGTGCGTACCTCATGCCGGCCCTCTGGGACTCGGCCGACGGCGTGGTGGCGCGGCAGATCACGTACACGGTCGCGGACATCACCTCGAAGGTCGTGTACGGCGTCCTGCTCGGGATCATCGCCCGCCGGATCAGCGCGACCGAAGGCTATTCGCCCGCCGTGGCCGACGAGGTCGCCCTGCCCCGCGGGGGGATGACCGGCGGGGGCGGCGCGGCGGGCAGTGGCGGTCGGGACGGCGAGCGCGGCGGGGCCGGTCACGGTCGGTAGGATCGTGGACCATGAGCACGCCTCGCCCCGTCCTCGTGGTGGACTTCGGAGCCCAGTACGCCCAGCTCATCGCGCGCCGTGTCCGCGAGGCGAAGGTCTACTCGGAGATCGTCCCGCATTCCATGCCGGTGTCCGAGATGCTGGCGAAGAACCCGGCCGCGATCATCCTGTCGGGTGGCCCGTCCAGCGTCTACGCACCGGGTGCGCCGCAGATCGACGCCGGGATGTTCGACGCCGGGGTGCCGGTCTTCGGCATCTGCTACGGCTTCCAGGCCATGGCCCAGGCGCTCGGTGGCACCGTGGCGCGCACCGGCAACCGTGAGTACGGCGGCACCCCGCTGCGCCCGCGCCTGACCGAGCCCGGCGTGCTGCTGCGCGACCTGCCGGCCGACCTGCCGGTCTGGATGAGCCACGGCGACTGCGTCACCGAGGCCCCGGACGGCTTCACCGTCACCGCCGAGTCGGCGGGCGCCCCGGTCGCCGCGTTCGAGGACGTGGCCGGCCGCCGCGCCGGGGTGCAGTTCCACCCCGAGGTCGGGCACACCGCGCACGGCCAGGAGATGCTGACCCGCTTCCTGTACGACATCGCCGGCATCGAACCGACCTGGACGCCGTCGAACATCATCGACGAGCAGGTCGCCCGGATCCGTGAGCAGGTGGGCGACAAGGAGGTCATCTGCGGCCTCTCCGGCGGCGTCGACTCGGCGGTCGCCGCGGCGCTCGTGCACCGCGCCGTGGGTGACCAGCTCACCTGCGCGTTCGTGGACCACGGGCTGCTGCGGGCGGGTGAGGCCGAGCAGGTCGAGAAGGACTACGTGGCGGCGACCGGCATCAAGCTCAAGGTGGTCGACGCCCGGGAACGGTTCCTCGGCGCGCTCGCCGGGGTGACCGACCCGGAGCAGAAGCGCAAAATCATTGGCCGGGAGTTCATCCGCGTCTTCGAGGCCGCCGCCCGGGAGATCGCCGCGCACGGCGACGTGGAATACCTGGTGCAGGGCACGCTCTACCCGGACGTCGTGGAGTCCGGCGGCGGCACCGGGACCGCCAACATCAAGAGCCACCACAACGTCGGCGGTCTGCCCGAGGACCTGAAGTTCGCCCTGGTCGAGCCGCTGCGGACGCTGTTCAAGGACGAGGTCCGCACGATCGGCCTGGAGCTGGGGCTGCCCGAGGCGATGGTGTGGCGGCACCCGTTCCCCGGCCCGGGCCTGGCCATCCGGATCATCGGCGCGGTCGACGAGGAGCGCCTCGCCGTGCTCCGCAAGGCCGACCTGATCGCCCGCCAGGAGCTGACCGCGGCCGGCCTGGACCGGGGCGTCTGGCAGTTCCCGGTGGTGCTGCTGGCCGACGTCCGCAGCGTCGGGGTGCAGGGCGACGGGCGCACCTACGGCCACCCGGTGGTGCTGCGCCCGGTCTCCAGTGAGGACGCGATGACCGCCGACTGGTCCCGGCTGCCCTACGACGTGGTGGCCCGGATCTCCACCCGGATCACCAACGAGGTCGCCGAGGTCAACCGCGTGGTCCTGGACGTCACCAGCAAGCCGCCGGGCACCATCGAGTGGGAGTGACGCGGCTCAGGCCGCGGGCGGCGCTGCGGCGTCCGGCCGGGCCGCCTGTGCGCCGGCGTCCGGCCCGGCCGGCGTCTGCGGCGTAGCCGGCGGGACCGGTGCGGCCGGCGGGACCGGCGGCCTGCCCGGTGGGTGCGGCCACGCGGGCGCGCCGTCCGGCTCCTCGGGCATCAGGAACCACATGATCGGGTACGCGAGCGCGGCGAGCCCGCCGGTGAGCACCGTGGCGGTCGCGAAGACCACCCGGACCAGCGTGGGATCGGCGGCGAAGTAGCGGCCGAGGCCGCTCGCCACACCGGCGATCATGCGGTCGCTGACCGGCCGGCGGAGCTGCTTGTACGGGGTCTGGGAGGGGTTCGGGAAGGTCATGTGTCAACGGTCCCGCGCGCTGCGGCGGGCGACCTCGGTGACCGCCCGGACGCCTACCCTGAACCGTCCCTGAGACGCCAGCGTAGAGTCAGGAATCTGACTCTTTTCGATGTCGGTAACCCGCTCCGGGGAGAATTTGCTCCCGTGACCACCTCGCTGGAGCCGCTCCGCAGGATCGCGGCATACGCAGTCTGTGCTGACTCAAACGGTCGAGTGTTGCTGGTCCGCGCATCGGAGCGCTCCGGCACCCCCGGCACCTGGTCGCTCCCCGGGGGAGCGGTCGACCACGGTGAGGACCCCAAACACACGGTCGTCCGGGAGACCGCGGCCGAGACCGGGCTCTCGGTGGCGGTCGCCGGCCTCCAGGACGTGCTCGCCGACATGCGGGCGCTGCCCGAGCGGCGCATCACGATCCACACCGACCGGCTCCTCTACACCGTGTCGGTCCGCGGGGGGACGCTCACCGAGCGGGTCGACCGCCCGACCGACCTGGCCCGCTGGTTCACCCTCGACGAGGCCCGGGAGCTGCCGCTGCGGTTGTTCACCGCGCGTGCCCTGGGCCTGCCCACCTCCACCGACGACATCGTGCCGGAGGAGGTGCCCGAGTTCCCCTCGTTCTACGCCGTCCCCGGCCCGGACGGGCTGCACCGGGCGCAGCGCTTCGCCGCGTACGCGGTGGTGACCGACCCGGAGGAGCGGGTGCTGCTGACCCGGGTCTCCGACGGCTACCCGGGTGCCGGCTGCTGGCACCTGCCCGGCGGCGGCACCGACTACGGCGAGCAGCCGGGCGCGGCGCTGATCCGGGAACTGGTCGAGGAGACCGGCCAGACCGGCCGCCTGGTCGAACTGCTCGGGGTGGCCAGCCACCGGGACGCCGCCTCACTCGGCCCGGAGGGCTACCCGATCGACTGGCACGGCGTACGCGCGTTCTACCGGGTGGTGGTCGACCAGCCCGCGCCGCCCACCGTGGCCGACGTCGGCGGCTCCACCTGCGAGGCCCGCTGGTTCCGCCGCGAGGAACTCGGCGCCCTCCCCACCGACCGCCTCACCGAGGTGACCGCCGAAGCGGTCCAGGCCGCCCACCTCCTCTAGACCGACCCGCTCACACCCGGGCCCCACCCCGGCGATCATGAAGTTGACGGCGCGAAATGTCCGCCTCGGTACCGCTAACCTCATGATCGACGGAGTGGGCGCGGGAGGGGCGGGCTGTGGAGTAGCGGCGGCGTCGAGCACGCCGAGCACCCGGCGACACCGTCGTACGCGAGTTCGCCGAGGAGACCGGTCTGACCGTCGCGCCCGGCGCGATCCGGGCCGCTGCCGCCGGCATGGCCGCGCTGGAGAAGGTCACGGGTCTGTCGATGACGGACGTGGCGGCGTGGGCCACCGGGCGGCGGGTGACGTGAATCGCTCGCCGAGCCGCTCTGGGTGCCCTCCGGTACAGTCGGAAGTACGGCTGACCGACGAAAACGGGCGTAGAGGCCCGAGGTGGGAATAAGCGGGCGGTTCGCGCGGTTAAGGGAGATATAAGTACCGCCGGCAGCTATCGCCAAGCCCCTGTCCCCTGTGCAATGGTGTATTCCGCAAAAGGGCTGCCGGACCCGAAAGGTCCGGCACGAGACAGCCGGACACCCGCCCCGCAGTGGGCGGCCAGCCGATCCGGTGATGGAGGAAACGTGCCGAGAGCCCCATGGCGCCGGCGTCGTACGACTGACAGTCCGCGCCCCGCAGGGCGTCGCTGGGCGGGCAGGTTGCGCCGCAGCAGTACGTTCGCCCGCCAGGTGCTGCTGGTCCGCGTGGGCCGCCGGGACGGCGCGACCGTCTCGGGGACCGACCGGGTCACCCCCGACCACCGTTACGCCGACCGCCAGCGCCTCCGCTACGGACGGCTCGACACCGACATCGAGACGGTACGCCCGATCAGCCCGGCGCTCGCGCCGACCGCCCCGGTCGACGACGAGTCTCCGGCGATGTCGATCCCGCTTCTGCCGGGTGAGCGCACCGCCGCCCGCCGGGCCAAGTTCGCGCTCGTCAACGCGTGCACGCTGAGCAGCCTCATGCTCGGCATGCTGGCCATCTTCCTGGCCATGCGCGGTGACGTGCAGATCGCCGCGATCTGCCTGATCGCGTGCGTCGCGTTCGACGGCCTCGACGGCGCGCTGGCCCGCAAGCTCGGTGTGGCCAGCCCGTTCGGCGCGCAGATGGACTCGCTCGCCGACATGTGCTCGTTCGGCCTCGCCGCGCCGGTCGTGGTCTACGCCTCGCTGGCCGGTTCGGTGCCGCCGGCGGCCGCCGCGGTCTCCTGCGCGCTCGTCGCCGGCTGCGCCGCGATCCGGCTCGCCCGGTTCAACGTCTCGCCGAAGGACGGCCGCTTCTTCTGCGGCGTGCCCACCACCATGGCGGCGGCGGTGCTCGCCCTGACCGTGGCCATCGGCGTGCCGGTCTCCGGCCTGGTCATGGTGGCCGGCGTGGCGCTGCTCGCCTTCGCCATGGTGTCCAGCTTCCCGTACGCCAAGCTCGCCCGGCTGCTGAAGCTGCCGCCGTGGCTGTGGCTGGCCCCGGTGGTCGGCGCGCTCGTCGACATCCGGCTCACCTTCGCCCTCGTGGTGGTGGGCTACCTGGTCAGCGGGCCGCTGCTCTGGCTGCACCAGCGCCGTACCGCCTGACCCGAGAACGACGGAAGGGGCGCCGCTGCAGCGGCGCCCCTTCCGCGTGTCCGGCGCTCAGCGCCAGCGGGCGATCACCGTCGCGCCGCCGACCACCTTGTCGCCCGGACCGACCAGCGGGTCCGCGGCGTCGGCCGGCAGGTAGACGTCGGTACGCGAGCCGAACCGGATCAGGCCGAAGCGCTCACCCCGGGCCAGCAGCGAACCCACCGGCGCCCGCTGCACGATCCGGCGGGCGATCAGACCGGTGCGCTGCGCCACCACCACGGTGCCGTGGTCGGTGTCCAGCACCGTGTACGCGGCCACGTTGTGCTCGGCGTCCGGCTTCATGGCGTTGACGAACCCGCCGTCGGCGACGAAGTAGTCGACCACCTTGCCGGCCACCGGCGCGCGGTTGACGTGCACGTCCAGCACCGACAGGAAGACCGCGATCCGCAGCCACTCGCCGTCACCGAAGCGCTCGTCCTGCAGGCGCTGCACGGACAGCACCTGACCGTCCGCCGATGCGACGACCGCCGACGGATCCTCCGGCACGTCCCGCTCCGGGTCACGGAAGAACGCGGCCACCGGCGCGGCGGCCAGCGCCGGCAGCAGCCAGAGCTTCGACTTCGGCCGCGCGGCCCGGGCCAGAGCGGCCAGGCCGAGCGTGATGCCGGCCGCGGCCACCCCGTTCGAGTCGATGTGCATGCCCCGGGTCAGCGGCACGCTCGACGGCCGGTACGCCGGGGACAGCGAGGCCGCGAGCGCGACCGGTGCCGGGGTGAACCGCAGGTGGTGCACGCGTACCGGCGGGGTGTTGCGCAGCACCAGGTCGGTGCGCACGCCGTGCAGCACACCCTGCCGGTCCAGCTCGCCGTCGGCGCCCCCGGTGCGGAACAGCGGCGCGGCGACGCTCAGCACCGCACCCTCGGCGAGGTACTTCGCCAGCCCGTCGATCGCGACGCGCGCCTCGTCCGCGGTGCCGGTGAACGGCTCGGCGACGACCACCACCGCGGCAGCGTCGGCCTCGGCGAGGGTGTCGACCACGCGTACCCGGTCGGCGACCCAGCGGCCCTGCGCGGTCACGTGTTCGCGCAGCGCTGCCGCGGCGGCGCCCTCCGCCGGCACGACGGTGAGCCGGTCGCCGGGGAGCAGCGCCTCGATCGCGGCGGCCAGTACCGCGGACTCCGGCGTCGCGCCGACCAGCAGGCCGGCCTTCGGGTCGTTACGCCGGGCGAACTCGCTGACGAGCGTGCGGGCGGCGCGCTCGCCCAGGCGCACCGCACCGGAGGGACCGGTGACGCGCACGGCGGGGGACTGGGTCATGTCGGACGGGCTCCTGACGAGATAGCGAACGGACGCCGGCGGCTCCGGCGACCCGACCGGCGGCTCCGGCATGGTCCTGGTGCGCAGGCCGGCCGGCGGAGGCGAGATCTCCGCCGACCAGCATAGGCCGCGTCCGAAGGTCGCCGCAGTGGCGCGGTCAGGCCGGATCCCCCGGCGTACGGCGCTGCGGAGTCGCCTCGTCGGCCGGTGGATCGAGCGGCGGTAGCTCGCGCGTGGCCGGCTCCGCGGAGTCGGTGGTGGCCTCGGTGGCCCTCTCGTCGGCGTCGGCGGCCGTCCCCGTGCCGCCGGCCGTTTCCGCGCCGGCGTCCGGGGAGCCGTACGGCGCCGAGACAGTGACCTCGGGCGCGGACTGCGGCGCGGCCTGCTCCGGTGCGCGGCCCGAGCGCAGCGCGCCGATCAGCCCGAGCAGTCCGATCAGCACCAGCCCACCGGCCAGGAACCAGCCGACCGGGGGTACGGAGAGGCCGAGGATCCGGGCCAGCAGCCACCAGACGGACAGGCCGAGGAAGACGAGTCCGAAAGCGAACGACACGACGTCGGTACGGTGTGCCTTCACCGGGTCACCTCCAGCTTGCCGGCGTTCACGTAAACGTAGAGGCGCAGCTTGCCGCCACCGGGGCCGTCGGCGCCCGGGTCGGTGGTCTCCCACTGGCGACCGCCGAGCCCGCCGCTGCTCCGGCCGAAGACCGTGGCGTCGCCGGCGTTCACGTCGGCCACCGTGGTCACGTCGACGTCCGGCGGTACGACGACTGTCGCGTTGCCGAGGTTCACGTCGACCGTCACCTGGACGTCCTGCTTGTCGAAGTCGATCCCGCGCAGGTCGAGCGTCGCGTCACCGAGGTTGTTCTCGTACCGGTTCGCCAGGTCGCGCAGGTCGGTCGGGGCCCAGGTGACGTTGCCGTCCATGCCGCGTACCCGGTCGTAGGACTCGGCGACGGTGGCGATGCCGAGCGCCGCCGCGGTCACCAGGCCCAGGGCGATCAGCCAGCGGGCCCGGCCGAGCCAGGTGCCGACGAGCAGGCCGAGGCCGATGGTCGCGAGCACCGCGGCGAAGTAGCCGGCGGCACCGACCGGGAAGACGTCGAGCAGGTCGAGCATGGCCACCACGCCGAGTGCCAGGAAGATCAGCGAGAACGTGATCGCCCCGAGCGGCGAGCGCTCCTTGGGTCGCTTGGGCGGTCGCGGCGGCCGACCCGGTGGCGGCACGGGTGGCGATCCGGCGTAGGGGCCGTGCGGGGCGAACGGCGGCCGGTAGCCGCCGGGCGGCAGCGGTGCGCCCACCGGCGCGGGCGGCGGTACGGCAACCGGCTCCTCCAGCCGGGCGCCCGCGTCCCGCGCGCCCGGCCAGGCCGGGTTCGCGCCGTAGGCCGGCCAGGCGGCGGTGTCGGCGACCGGGCCGGTCACCTGCTGCATCGCGACGGTCGTCGGTTCGGACGGGCCCGGCCGGGTGCCGGCCGCGGCGGGCCAGCCCGGCGCCGGCAGTGTCGGGTAGCCGGTGGCGGGTCCGGCGTGGCCCGGCTCGCGCGCCGCGTCGGACGTGGCCGGGTGATCCGGCTCGGACCCCGGCACCGGCAGGTAGCCGGGCTCGGACACGGACGCGGGCGCCGAGGACACGGACGCCGGGGGGTAGCCCGGCTCCGGGCGGCCGACCGGCGGATAGCCGGGCTCGGCGGGCAGGCCGCCGGACGGCGCCGTGTGTACCGGCGGCACGGCCGGTCCGGCCGGTGTGCCGGTCCACTCTGCCGCGGGGGGAGCCGCGGTCCAGGTACCCGGTGCCGGGGCCGGCGGCGCGGGCCAGGCCACCGGTGGCACCGGGCCCGGCGGGGGACCGTGCGGCGGTGCCGGCTGGGCCGGGCGCTGCCCCGGGCCGCGCTGCTCGCGGTTGAGCAGGAGCGCGCCGCCGATCAGGATCACCGCGCCGAGCAGGATCGCCCGGAACCCGTCGGTGACGACGTAGGCGAAGCCGAGCGCCACCACGATGCCGAGCACGATCACCGTGATCGGGGACATGCTGGACCGGCCCCGGCCGAGCATGGCCTCCACCGGTGAGGCGGTGTCGCCCTCGCCGGGGATGATCAGCCAGCCGGCGACGTACACGATGATCCCGATGCCGCCGAAGAAGCCGAGCACGGCCAGCAGCACACGCCACAGCACCGGGTCGGTGTTGGTGGCCCGGCCGATGGCGGCACACACCCCGGCCAGGTAGCGGCCCTCGCGGGGACGTACCAGGCCGTACCGGGTGGTGAAGCCGGCGGCGCCGGGCGGTGGGGCGTACCCACCGGGTGGCGGACCGGCGAACGGCGTGCCGCCGCCGGGCGGCGGGGCCGCCTGGCCGGTCGTGGGCGCCGCTCCCGGCGGGGGCGGCGGGGCGTCCTGTGCTGCCGCCCAGGGGCGGGGCGGACGGGCAGCGTCCTCGTTCATGCCTCCGATACTGCTGCCCCGGCCGCCCGAGCAGCCTCCGGACCCGACCCTGACCCCACCCTGATATCCACCGCCGGTGAAACTCCGGGGCGTCCCCGTGGTCCGGGGCGTCACGGCCGTGTGACGATCGGAGCGTCGGCGCCGCCGGCCTGCCCCGCCTCGACCTGGGAGCCTCCGATCAGCAGCACCCCCGCCCCGCACGCCCCGCGCCTCTACCGGGCCACCGACCACCGGCTGGCCGCCGGGGTGGCCGCGGGCATCGCCGAGCACCTGGGCATCCCGGTGCTGCGGGTACGGATGGCGTTCATGGTGCTGCTCGGGCTCAGCGGTCTCGGGTTGCTGCTCTACGCCGCCTTCTGGGCGGTGGTCCCGCCCCGGCCCGGCGACACCGCGGTCCCGCCCCGCCGCGACCTCAACCAGCTGCTGCCGTTCGTGGCGATCGGGCTCGGCGTGCTGCTGCTCCAGGTGTTCGCGTTCAACTCGGTGGGCGCGGCCGGCACCGCCGGCTGGCTGGTGGCGATCATCGCGGTCGGCGCGGGCGTCATCTGGCACCAGTCCGCCCCGGAGCGGCGCCGGCAGTGGGGCGATGCGGCGGTGCCCTGGCTGGGCGCGGTGGTGGAGGAGAGCGACCGGCGCGCTTTCGTGCTGCGCTTCGTCGGCGGCGGCGTGCTCGTCGCGGTCGGCATCATCGGCGTGGCCGCCGTCTACTCGCCGGCGCAGAACTTCGACGCGGTGCTCAACGGCGTGATCTTCGCACTGGTCGGGCTGGCCGGCGTGGGTGTGGTCACCGGCCCGGTGCTCTGGCGCACCTGGAACCAGCTCCGCTCCGAGCGGGAGGGCCGCATCCGGGAGCAGGAGCGCGCCGAACTGGCCGCGATGGTGCACGACCAGGTGCTGCACACGCTGGCCCTGATCCAGCGCAACGCCAGCGACGTCAAGACGGTGCAGCGGCTGGCCCGCGGCCAGGAGCGCTCGCTGCGCAACTGGCTCTACAAGCCGACCGCCTCGCCCACCGAGCGCTTCGCGGCCGCCCTGGAGCAGGCCGCCGCCGAGGTGGAGGACACGTTCGCCATCACCGTCGAGGTGGTGGTGGTCGGCGACCGGGAGACCGACGAGCGGGTGGGTGCGATCGTGGCCGCCGCCCGGGAGGCCCTGGTCAACGCGGCCCGGCACGCCGGTGTGCAGACCGTGTCGCTGTACGCCGAGGTGGAGCCGGAGCAGGTGAGCGTGTTCGTCCGGGACCGGGGCAAGGGCTTCGACCCGGATACGGTGGAGAATCACCGGCACGGCGT
Source organism: Micromonospora sp. CNB394 (assembly GCF_000374985.1). NCBI lineage: Bacteria > Bacillati > Actinomycetota > Actinomycetes > Micromonosporales > Micromonosporaceae > Micromonospora > Micromonospora sp. CNB394. The sequence goes on from NZ_KB895826.1 coordinate 152,955, forward strand.
CCGGGGTTCGATCATCGGGCGGATGAAGCGGCACGGCGGCCGGGCGGAGATCCGGTCCGAGCCGGGGGAAGGGACCGAGGTCCGGCTGATCCTGCCGATCAGCGGCTCCGGCTCCACGGCGGAAAGGGACAGGTGACATGTCCGAGCAGGAACCGATCGAGGCAACGGTGCCGCGCGGGCCGCTGCGGGTGTTCCTCGTCGACGACCACGCGATGTTCCGGGCCGGCGTCCGTGCCGAGCTGGGCACCCGTGTGGAGGTGGTCGGCGAGGCCAGCTCGGTGGCCGAGGCGGTGACCCGGATCGCGGCCACCGCGCCGGACGTGGTGCTGCTCGACGTGCACATGCCCGACGGCGGCGGTCGCGCGGTGCTGGAGGCGATGCGGCGTACCCACCCGCAGGTGCGGTTCCTGGCGCTGAGCGTCTCCGACGCCGCCGAGGACGTGATCGGCCTGATCCGCGCCGGTGCGCGGGGGTACGTCACGAAGACGATCTCGCCGGAGGAGTTGACCGACGCGATCCGGCGGGTGGCCGACGGCGACGCGGTGTTCAGCCCGCGGCTGGCCGGGTTCGTGCTCGACGCGTTCGCCTCCCGGCCGGACGCGCCGGTGGCCGACCCGGAGCTGGACCAGCTCACCAACCGGGAGCGCGAGGTGCTGCGGCTGCTGGCCCGGGGGTACGCGTACAAGGAGATCGCCAAGGAGCTGTACATCTCGATCAAGACGGTCGAGACGCACGTCTCCAACGTGTTGCGCAAGCTCCAGATGTCGAACCGGTACGAGCTTTCCCGCTGGGCCGCCGACCGCCGGCTGGTCTAGAGATCCCACTCCGCCCGGCGGCGGGGCCTCGGCAGCTTCGTACCCCCGGGTGCCCGTGTCGCCCGCTCGGTTGGCACGGCATCATCCGGACGGACAAAAAATGCGACAGACGGGCGTCCGCCGGAGGGTGTCGAGGCCGGCGCGGTCAACGTCACAGCCTCCCGCGCCGCAGGGACGTCCGTCGACTCGTCTGTGCCCGTCTTGCCTGTTCAGGGTCCTATCGTCCGTACGCTTTGTGATCTTTTCTCAAGTATCGGCAACGTGGCGAGCAACTAACGGCTTGATAACGGCACCTTCACGGAAAGGGCCGGTTGGTGTCACAGTGGCAGCACCTCACCCCCCGGTGTGAGGCATCTTGTCGGGCCTGCCGACCACGTGACGCCGTGTTCAACGCCGCCGCGTGGCCGACGGCCCTGCGCGATGTCTCGTCCAGGGTGTGGCGCCCGGCGGATCGGTCCCCCTGGGGTGTCCCGAATTCCTCTGCGGTAAACCGGCGTCCTGCGGTTCGGGTCGCCGGTGGTGTCACCCCCAAGACGTGCGTGAAACCCACGACGGAACCAGGTTAAGAAAGAGGAGGCCCCTCGGAATGAGAGTCTCGAAGCGGGCGAGCGGCGCGCTCGCGGTGGGCGCGGCATTCGCGCTCGTCGCGTCCGGCTGCTCCAGCGGGAACAACGACGGTGGCGACGCCGGCGCCAGCAGCGACGGCGCGATCGTCATCGACGGCACCCAGCCGGAGAACCCCCTGGTTCCGGCGAACACCACCGAGACCGGTGGTGGCGCGATCATCGACTGGATGTGGAGCGGTCTGGTCGAGTACCCCAACAACGGTGGGGCGCCGCAGAACCTGCTCGCCGAGTCGATCGACACGACCGACTCGAAGGTCTTCAAGATCAAGATCAAGCAGAACACCAAGTTCCACGACGGCACCACCGTCAAGGCCGAGAGCTTCGTCAAGGCCTGGAACTGGGCGGCCTACGGCCCGAACGGCGCGCAGAACGCCTCCTTCTTCTCCGACATCCAGGGCTTCGACGAGGTCTACACCGAGGACCCGGACGGCCCGGAGGGCCCGCAGAAGGCCCCGGAGCCGAAGGCCAAGGAGATGTCCGGCCTGAAGGTCGTCGACGACTGGAACTTCGAGGTCACGCTCGCCGCGCCGACCTCCGTGTTCCCGACCAAGCTCGGCTACAGCGCCTTCGTGCCGCTGCCGGACGCGTTCTTCTCGTCCACCCCGGCGGACTTCGGCAAGAAGCCGATCGGTAACGGCCCGGTCGAGCTCGTCTCCTGGCAGGACGACGTCGAGATCAAGCTGACCCGCTTCGACGACTACAGCCTGCGCGACAAGATGAAGATCAAGGACGTCACCGTCAAGATCTACCAGGACGACACGGCGGCGTACAACGACCTGCTCGCCGGCAACCTGGACTTCCAGCAGCAGGTTCCGGTCTCCGCGCTGGCCGGCGAGAAGTGGAAGACCGACCTGGGTGAGCGGGCTCTGTCCTCGACCACCCCGTCGACCGGCATCATCGCCTTCCCGATCTACGACAAGCGCTTCGAGAACCCGAAGCTGCGCAAGGCGATCTCGCTGTCCATCGACCGGCAGTCGATCACCGACAAGATCTTCTTCGGTACCCGCAAGCCGGCCGACAGCTGGGCCAACCCGCTGACCCCGGGCGCCGAGCCGGGCAACTGCACCGCCTGCAAGTTCGACGTGGCCCAGGCCAAGCAGCTGTACGCCGAGTCCGGTGGCTTCCAGGGCAAGCTGACCCTGTCGTACAACGCGGACGCCAGCCACAAGGAGTGGATGGAGGCCGTCGCCCAGCAGATCAAGACCAACCTGGGCATCGACGCGGTCGCCGTCGGCGTGCCGACCTTCGCGGTCTTCCGCGCCAACATCAACGCCTACAAGATGACCGGCGCCTACCGGGCCGGCTGGCAGCAGGACTACCCGGACGTCGAGAACTGGATCAACCCGCTCTACGTCACCGGCGGTTCCTCGAACGACGGCAAGTACAGCAACCCGCAGGTGGACGCCCTCGCCAAGGAGGCCACCGCGGCCCCCAGCCTCGAGGAGGCCCACAAGAAGTTCGCTGAGGCCGTCAAGCTGATCGACCAGGACGTCCCCTCCATGCCGATCTACTTCGGTGGCCAGCAGTCCGGCCACTCGGAGAAGATCAAGAAGGTGGAGCTGACCAACGTCGGCGAGCTCGACATCACCTCGGTCGAGCTCTGATCCGAACGGTCTGACCCCGGGTCGGGCTCGCCTACCGGTGAGCCCGACCCGGGGCCGTTCCGCGAGGGGGTGTACAACGAACCCCTCGCATGTTGTCGTCGCCGCGCCGGCTCACCCGGCGCTCCCTGTCTGGAGGACCACCCCATGGGCCGTTATCTCTTGAGACGGCTGCTGCAACTCGTGCCGGTGTTCATCGGCACGACGTTCCTGATCTACTGGCTCGTCTGGTCAGTGCCCGGTGACCCCTTCGCCGGCAAGTGCGGCGATCGCGGTTGCCCGCCCAACTACCGGGCCATGATGACCGAGAAGTACAACCTCGACGAGTCGATCTGGGTGCAGTACGCCAGCTACATGAAGAACCTCTTGCAGGGGGACTTCGGTATCACGTTCGGCGGTCGCGAGATCAGCGACATCATCGCCACGTCGTACCCGAACACCCTGAAGCTGGCGGTGGTCGCCCTCGCGATCGAGGCCGTGATCGGTCTCGGTGCGGGCATCCTCACCGGTCTGCGGCGCAACGGCTTTCTGGACAACCTGGTCCTGGTCTCCACGCTCTTCCTGATCGCCCTGCCGGTCTTCGTCATCGGCTTCGTGCTGCAGTGGCTGCTGGGCGTCAAGTGGGGCATCATCACCCCGACCGTCTCCAACGAGATGCGGTTCAGCGAGCTGATCGTGCCCGGCTTCGTGCTCGGCAGCGTGTCGATGGCGTACGTGGCGCGGGTCGCGCGGACGAGCATCGCCGAGAACCGGCGTGCCGACTACGTCCGCACCGCGATCGCGAAGGGCCTGCCGATGCGCCGCGTGGTCGGCGTGCACCTGCTGCGCAACTCGCTCATCCCGGTGGTCACCCTGCTCGGCACCGACCTCGGCGCCCTGATGGGTGGCGCGATCGTGACCGAGGGCATCTTCGGCATCAACGGCATCGGCCGCCAGGTGCTCCGCTCGATCGTGACGAAGGAGAGCGCTACCGTTGTCGGCATCGTGGTGGTGCTGGTTCTCGTCTATCTCATCATGAACCTGGTGGTCGACCTGCTCTACGCCGCCCTCGACCCGAGGATCCGCTATGAGTGACCGCCGCAGCGAACGAATCGTCCCAGCAGTCTGCGCGGGTAACCACGCTCGCGCCGAGCGCAGCGAGGTGCGGGCATGAGTGACCCGAATACCGCGTCGATCGTGACGACGCCGCCCGCGACCATGCCCACCGAGGCCGGGTCGGGCGCACCCACAAACGCCGGCCTCCCGGAGAGCGCCAAGCAGCAGAAGCCCCGCGGCCTGCTCGGCGACGCCTGGATCGACCTGCGCCGCAAGCCGCTGTTCTGGATCTCGGCGACGTTCATCCTGATCTTCATCGTGATGGCCGCCTTCCCGTCGCTGTTCACCTCCGGCGACGCGGTCAACGGCACGCTGGAGCGCAGCCGGGTCGAGCCGTCGTCGGCCGCCTGGTTCGGCTACGACGTGCAGGGCCGCGACGTCTACTCGCGGGTCATCTACGGCGCCCGCGCCTCGATCGTGGTCGCGGTGGTCTCCACCATCCTGACGCTCCTGGTCGGCGGCACGATGGGCATCATCGCCGGCTACCGCGGCGGCTGGGTGGACGCGCTGCTCTCCCGCATCGCGGACATCTTCTTCGGCCTGCCGTTCGTGCTCGGCGCGATCGTCATCCTGACCACGTTCAACGGGTCCGGCACCGACAACGGTGAGTGGACGATCATGGGCCTGGTGATCATGTCCCTGAGCGTGCTGAGCTGGCCGGTCGTGATGCGGCTGATGCGGTCCTCGGTGCTCGCCACCAAGGAGGCCGACTACATCGTCGCGGCCCGCGCCCTGGGCGCCGGCACCGGCCGGATCATCCTCAAGCACCTGCTGCCGAACTGCCTGGCCCCGCTGCTGGTCTACGGCACGATCATGGTCGGCTCGTTCATCGGCGCCGAGGCCACGCTCTCGTTCCTCGGCATCGGCCTGAAGAACCCGGTGGTCTCCTGGGGCATCATGATCAGCGAGGCGCAGAACTACATCCGGGTCTCGCCGTACCTGCTGTTCTTCCCCGCCGCGTTCCTCGTCACCGCAGTGCTGAGCTTCGTCATGCTCGGCGAGGCGGTCCGCGAGGCCCTCGACCCGAAGCTCCGATAGGGGAACTGAGTTGTCCGACATTCTCGTGTCCGAGCAGTCCGCGCCGGGCGCCGACGGATCCGGCCGCTCCTCGGGCCGCCTGCTCGAGGTCGACGACCTGCGGGTCGAGTTCCGCACCCGGGACGGCGTCGCCAAGGTCATCAACGGAGTCACGTACCACGTCGACGCGGGGGAGACCCTCGCCGTGCTCGGCGAATCCGGCTCCGGTAAGAGCGTCACCGCGCAGACCATCATGGGCATCCTGGACACCCCGCCCGGGTTCGTCACCGGTGGGCAGGTCCGCTTCCACGGCAAGGACATGCTCACCATGTCCCCCGAGCAGCGGCGGCGGATCCGGGGCGAGGGCATCGCCATGATTTTCCAGGACTCGCTCTCGGCCCTCAACCCGGTTTTCACAGTCGGCTTCCAGATCGCCGAGCAGTTCCGCATCCGGCGCGGCATGAGCCGCTCGGACGCCAAGAAGCGCGCGATCGAGATGCTCGACCAGGTGAAGATCCCCAACGCCAAGGGCCGTTTCAGCAACTACCCGCACCAGTTCTCCGGCGGTATGCGGCAGCGCGCGATGATCGCCATGTCGCTGGCGCTGGACCCCGAGGTGCTGATCGCCGACGAGCCGACCACCGCGCTGGACGTGACGGTGCAGGCCCAGATCATGGACCTGCTCGGCGAACTCCAGCGGGAACGGCAGATGGGCATGATCCTGATCACCCACGACCTCGGCGTGGTCGCCGACGTCGCGGACCGGATCGCGGTCATGTACGCCGGGCGGATCGTCGAGGAAGCCGACGTCTACGACCTGTACCGCAAGCCGGCACACCCGTACACGCTCGGCCTGCTCAACTCGATCCCGCGGATGGACGAGAAGGGGCAGGAGCTCCGCACCATCAAGGGCCTCCCGCCGAACCTGATGAACATCCCGCCGGGCTGTGCGTTCAACCCGCGCTGCCCGATGGCGCAGCCGGTGTGCCTGGAGAAGGTCCCGCCGCTGCTGCAACTGGGCAACGGCCGGGCCAGCGCCTGCCACTTCGCGGAGGAACTGGTGAACCGTGACTGAGAACATCATCGAGGTTCGTGACCTGGTCAAGCACTACCCCGTGACCCGGGGCGTGGTGTTCAAGAAGACCATCGGCCACGTCAAGGCCGTCGACGGCGTCTCGTTCGAGCTGAAGGCCGGCGAGACGCTCGGCGTGGTCGGCGAGTCCGGCTGCGGCAAGTCGACGCTGGCCCGGGTACTGATGAACCTGGAGAGGCCGACCGCCGGTCAGGTGCTCTACAAGGGCCAGGACATCTCCAAGCTCTCCGGTGGCGCGCTGCGGCGGCTGCGCCGGCAGATCCAGCTGGTCATGCAGGACCCGTACACCTCGCTGAACCCCCGGATGACGGTGGGTGACCTGATCGGCGAGCCGTTCGAGATCCACCCCGACGTGGCTCCGCGCGGCAGCCGGCGCACCAAGGTCAAGGAGCTGCTCGACCTGGTCGGCCTCAACCCGGAGCACATCAACCGGTACCCGCACCAGTTCTCCGGCGGCCAGCGGCAGCGCATCGGCATCGCCCGGGCGCTGGCGCTGCGGCCCGAGGTGATCGTCTGCGACGAGCCGGTGTCGGCCCTGGACGTCTCGATCCAGGCCCAGGTGATGAACCTGCTGGAGAAGCTCCAGGCCGAGTTCGGGCTGTCGTACGTCTTCATCGCCCACGACCTGTCCGTGGTGCGGCACCTCTCCGACCGGGTAGCCGTGATGTACCTGGGCAAGATGGTGGAGATCGGCACCGAGGACGAGATCTACGAGCGGCCGACCCACCCGTACACCCAGGCGCTGCTGTCGGCGGTGCCGGTGCCGGACCCGACCTTGCGGGAAAGCAAGGCGATCATCCGGCTCCAGGGCGATGTGCCCTCGCCGGTCAGCCCGCCCTCGGGCTGCCGGTTCCGCACCCGGTGCTGGAAGGCGCAGGACGTCTGCGCCCAGGAGGTGCCGCTGCTCCAGATCCGGCCGGGCTCGGACCACCCGAGCGCCTGCCACTTCGCGGAGAAGCGGGAGATCGTCGCCACCCACGAGGTGGCCTGATCCGTTCCGGACCGCCTGCCGGCGTCAGCTCGACGTCGGCAGGCGGTTCGTCGTATCCGGGGGCGTGTCGCCACGTCACAGCGGGCCGCGGCCGGCGCGCAGCAGCAGCAGCGCGAGCTGGGTGCCGTCGGCGCCGAGTTCGGACCGGAACCGCTCCAGGATCTCCCGCTCGCGGGAGAGCACCAGCCGGGTGCCGCCGGACGCCATCCGGGTCGCGCCGACCTCCTGGGAGAGCGCCGCCCGCTCCTGCCAGAGCGCGATGAGGGTGCGGTCGATCTCGTCGATCCGCCGCCGGATCTCGCCGATCCGCTCGGCCGCCGTCGCGTCGTCGGTGCCGGTCCGGGCCGCCGCGGCCCCGGTCGGGTCGCCGCCGGCCGTCAAGTCGTGCCGCGCCAGGCTGCCGCTGGACTCCACCACGTCAGTCATCATCGTCGTCCCTCTCGGGGCTCGGGCCCGGTACCCGGATCCCGGAACGAAAACGCCCCGGGCTCTGGGAGCCCGGGGCGTTTCGCAGGTCTGTGATCAGGCGCGACCTACGGCTGCCGGACTCCCGGTGCCGTAGTAAAAGGAGAAGCGCTGATCGAACACGCTGTCGAGTATGCCGACCATCCGGGCGGGCGCGCAAGGAGACGCACCAACAGGTGAGACGTGACCGTGTGCGCGCAGCGGTGGCGCGGGCGGGGAAGTGTCCGCCCGGCGGCATAGACTCGGGCTGCGATGCATCCTCTCTTCGACATTCCCACATCCCTGCCCGCGCCGGAGTCCCCGCCCGCGCCGGAGTCCCGGCCGACCCCGCCGCGCCGTCCCGGGGGCACCGGGTCGGACCCGGTTGCCCTCCTCGACGGCCTGAACGGCCCGCAACGGGACGCGGTGACCCACGCCGGCTCCCCGTTGCTGATCGTGGCCGGCGCCGGGTCCGGCAAGACCCGGGTGCTGACCAACCGGATCGCCTACCTGCTCGCCGCCCGCGACGTGCACCCGGGCGAGATCATCGCGATCACGTTCACCAACAAGGCCGCCGGTGAGATGAAGGAGCGGGTGGCCGCACTGGTCGGCCCGCGCGCCCGGCTCATGTGGGTCTCGACGTTCCACTCCGCCTGCGTACGCATCCTGCGGGCCGAGCACGAGCACGCCGGCCTGAAGTCGACGTTCTCGATCTACGACGCGGACGACTCGCGCCGGTTGATGCAGATGGTCGCCCGCGAGCTGGACCTGGACCCGAAGCGCTACCCGGCCCGGGGCCTGGCCGCGCAGGTGTCGAACCTGAAGAACGAGCTGGTCGACCCGGAGGAGTTCGCCGGCCGGGCCAAGGGGCCGAACGAGCGGGCGCTGGCCGAGGCGTACACGCTCTACCAGCGGCGGCTGCGCGAGGCGCACGCGCTGGACTTCGACGACCTGATCATGACGACGGTGCACCTGCTCCAGTCGCACCCGCACGTGGCGGAGAGCTACCGGCGCCGGTTCCGGCACGTGCTGGTGGACGAGTACCAGGACACCAACCACGCCCAGTACGTGCTGATCAAGGAGCTGGTCTCCGGGACCGAGGGGGTCGCGCCGGCGGAGCTGTGCGTGGTCGGTGACGCCGACCAGTCGATCTACGCGTTCCGCGGTGCGACCATCCGCAACATCCTGGAGTTCGAGCGGGACTTCACCGACGCCCGCACGATCCTGCTGGAGCAGAACTACCGCTCCACCCAGACCATCCTCAACGCGGCCAACGCGGTGATCGACCGCAACACCTCCCGGAAGCCGAAGCGGCTGTGGAGCGACGCCGGGTCCGGCGAACAGATCGTCGGGTACGTCGCCGACACCGAGCACGCCGAGGCCGACTGGGTGGCCCGGGAGATCGACCGGCTGGTCGACGACGGCGAGACCCGTCCGGGCGACGTGGCGGTGTTCTACCGCACCAACGCCATGTCCCGGGTGTTCGAGGAGGTGTTCATCCGGGTCGGCCTGCCCTACAAGGTGGTCGGCGGGGTGCGCTTCTACGAGCGCAAGGAGGTGCGCGACGCGCTCGCGTACCTGCGCGCGGTGGTGAACGACGACGACACGGTCAGCCTGCGCCGCATCCTCAACACCCCGCGCCGGGGCATCGGCGAGCGGGCGGAGGCGTGCGTGGAGGCGCTGGCCGCCCGGGACCGCATCTCCTTCGGTGCCGCGCTGCGCCGGGCCAAGGACGCACCGGGCATCTCCACCCGGGCCGCGAACGGCATCGCCGAGTTCGTCGCGCTGCTCGACGCGGCCCGGGAACTGGCCGGCACCGGCACGCCGGAGGAGGTGCTGGAGGCGGTGCTGACCCGCTCGGGCTACCTGGCCGAGCTGGAGGAGAGCCTCGACCCGCAGGACGCCGGCCGGGTGGACAACCTCCAGGAGTTGGTGAGCGTCGCCCGGGAGTACACCGAGCGGATCGAGGCGCTCGGCGCCGACGACGAGCGGGCCACGCTCGCCGGTTTCCTGGAGCAGGTGGCGCTCGTCGCCGACGCCGACCAGATCCCTGCGTCACCGGCCTCGGCGCCTGACGGCGCGGAGGCAGACGATGCCGCGCCGCATCAGGGTGTCGTCACGCTGATGACGCTGCACACGGCCAAGGGCCTGGAGTTCCCGGTGGTCTTCCTGACCGGCCTGGAGGACGGCGTCTTCCCGCACCTGCGCTCGCTCGGCGACACCCGCGAGCTGGAGGAGGAGCGGCGGCTGGCGTACGTGGGCATCACCCGGGCCCGCCAGCGCCTCTACCTGTCCCGTGCGGTGACCCGCTCGGCGTGGGGCGCCCCCGCCTACAACCCGCCGTCGCGGTTCCTGGAGGAGCTGCCACCGGAGTTGGTCCGCTGGGAGCGCACCGAGGGGTCGTACACCTCGTGGGGCGGCGGAGGCGGCGGCGTGGGTGGCCGGGCGGACCGGCTCGGCCGCGGCGGCTTCGCCGGCGGCACGCCCAAGGCGACCGAACTGGCGAAGCGGCTCGGCGTGGACGCCAGCCGTCTGGCCACCGCGAGCGAGCTGAAGCAGGCCCCGAAGGTCTCCGTCGGGGACCGGGTCAACCACCAGCGGTACGGCCTGGGCCGGGTGCTGGCGGTGGAGGGGGCCGGGCCGGGTGCCCGGGCCCAGATCGACTTCGGCGACCAGACCATGTGGCTGGTGCTGCGGCACGCCCCGATCGACAAGCTCTGAACGTGGGCGGGCCCGGTCCGGCTCGTTGCCGGGCCGGGCCCTCCTCCTGTTGTGGCGTTGTAGATTCTCGTCGACCTTGTCGTCGGTCGCGTGGCTGACCTGGGTGTGACGGTTGTTTCTCAACGGTTTGTCGGCCGGTTCTTCTCATCGACTTGTCGTTTCTTGATGCCCTTGGGTGGCGGAGTCGTTACCCGTAGCGTTGGTGTGCACGTGGTTGTGGTAGCGGTGCCGTGACGCCAAAGGAATCTCGGTGGCGAGATGAGAGGCGAAGTCGTAGCCTCGGCCTCGTCAGCGCTCAGTCGAGGAGGTCGACATGGCATGCATGGTCGTCAGCGAGGTAGCTGCCATCGCGGCGATGCGGGAGTCGACCGCGCGTTGATCCGCTGCCACTAGCTTCGAGTGGCTGTCGCCGGGCTCTTGGAGTCTGGCGGGACGTTCGGCTCCTCGCGTCGTTGCGGTTCGTCTGGCCGTGGATCGGTTCCGCGTTGCCAGTTGCTGGCGCCCGTTGTTCGGCGCCATGTTCACCGCTTACTGCGCTGATTTGAGGAGAATTTCGTGGATTCCGTATCCTCCTTCGAGCCGCTGCCAGCGGCCGAAGGCGGCCCCAGCCGCGCTGTTCGCGTGGGGAACACCGTGCGTCGTCCGGTCCGGCCGTGGACCGGCACTGTGCATGCTCTGCTGCGCCATTTGGAACAGGTCGGATTCTCAGGCTGTCCGCGGGTGGTCGGCGACGGCGTCGACGCCGACGGCAACGAGGTGCTGACCTGGATCGAGGGCAGCTTCGTGCACCCTCACGCCTGGTCGGACGAGGGCGTGTGGCAGGCCGGTGCTTTGCTGCGCGATCTGCACCATGCCACGGCCAGTTTCGAGCCGCCGCCGGATGCGGTCTGGCAGCCGTGGTGGATGCACCGTCCCGGTGAGGGCTCGCTGATCGGGCACTGCGATGCCGGGCCGTGGCACGTCGCCATCGTCGATGGTCGTCCGGCGGCGTTGATCGATTGGGAGCTGGCCGGGCCAGTCGACGCGCTCGACGAGGTTGCCGTGGCCGGGTGGTGGAACGCCCAATTGCACGGCGATGACGTGGCCGAACGCAACGACCTGCCGGACGCCGCCACGCGGGCGCGACACCTGCGGCTGTTCCTGGACGGCTATGAACTGCCGGTAGCTGCTCGGGACGGGTTTGTCGGGCGGATGATCGAGCTGGCGATTCGGGACTGCGCCGCTGAGGCGGCCCGTGCCGGGATCACGCCGGACTCGACCGATCCGGCACCGTTGTGGGCGCTGGCCTGGCGGGCCCGCGCCGCTGATTGGATGATCCAGCACCGCAACCTGCTCGAACACGCCATCGGCGTGTAGAGCGGGTTTCGTCAAACGTGGGCCGTCGGCGTACGCGTCGGCGGCCCACGGTCATGCCGGGATCGCTTGCTGGATGCGGTGCCGATTGTAGGGGCCGACTTTGGGTCGGGCGTTGGCACCGGCATAGCGGTGCAGTAGTTCGCGGACGGCTGGCTGGTCGAGATCGTCGAGCAGGCTTTGGCCGCGTGGGGTTGGGGTCATGGGCGCGTAGCGGTGCGGTGCGCGTAGGAGTGGCTGGGCGCCGATGTCGGCTTCGAGGCGTTGCAGTTGCAGGTTGAGGTTCTGGGTGTGCAGGCCGAGCGCTGCTGCCGTGCTGTTCATGCTGGGGTAGGTCGGCATCTGCTGGAGCGGTGCAGGCGTTGCCATCCAATGCGTTGGCCTTCGACCGCGCGGCGGACGTCGCGGGGCAGGCCGGGGTGGTTGAGGCAGGTGACGGTGTGGCCGTTCCCGCACCGGCAGACCACCGGCAACGTCGTCAACAACCACATGATCAAGCGACGAGTCGACCACAGCGTCGGTACCCGACCGGAACGCCACCGCGACATCTCGTGCCTCAAGCTTCCCATGGACGAACCGTGGTCAACTCATTTGAGGATGGGACATCTCTTTCGAGAACCTACAGACGCGGTCAGCAGGCTACGTCGACGCCCCGGGCGCGCAGGAACGGCGCCGGGTCGATCTGGTTCCACATCGCGCCCTGGTGCACCTCGAAGTGCAGGTGCGGGCCGGTGGAGTCGCCGGTGGAGCCTTCGTACCCGATGACCTGATCGGCCTTGACCGTGTCGCCGACGCCGACGGCGAGCCGGCTCTGGTGGGCGTAGTGGGTCAGGTAGCCGTTGTGGTGGTCGATGAAGACCGAGATGCCGTAGCCGTCGCCCACGTCACCGGCCTTGACCACGGTGCCCGCCGCGGCGGCGTGGATCGGCGTGCCGGCCGGCATGGCGAAGTCGATGCCGGCGTGCTGGGTGCCCCAGCGGGGCCCGTAGCAGGACGTGATGTCGGCGCCCTTCATCGGGATGACCCACGTCGGCTTCTTCGCCACTGGCTTCTTCGTCGGCTTGGGCTTGGGCTTGGCCGTCGCCGTCTTCTTCGGTGCCGGGGTGGTGGCGCTCGGGCTCGGCGACGGGCTGGCCGGTACGGCGGACGGGGTGACCGGTTCGCGGGCCGAACGGTCGGCGCGGGCGGCGTCGTCGGCGCGGGCCGCGACGCCGAGGTCGACGGCGGCAGGCTTCGGGTCGGACGGGACGGTGGTGGCGACCACGCCACCGATGCCGAGGCCGAGCACTGCTACCGCGCCGGTGACCAGGTAGACGGTGCGCCGGGCGCGGCGCGGACGCCGGTGCCGGGCGGGAGCGTTGTCCGGGGTGGGGCTGCTGTGCTGCACGGGGTCCTTCATCGGTTTCGAGGGGCACGTGACCTCGAAATACTGGTGTCGGTGCAGGTCGCAGCGGGTATCGGGGGGTGGCGGGGGTGGCCCGCGTCGCTGCCACGCGTCCCGTTTGCGACCGGTCGGCCGGTTCGGCCGAAGAGATGATCATTCGTCGATGTGTTCCCGCCCACATCCGCAGGTGTGACGTGGCATACATCGGCGCAGACGAAACCGCCCGGACCGTGCGGTCCGGGCGGTGATGGGGCGGTACGGAGCGTCAGGACGCGGCTACGTCGCTGTAAACTGCCTCGACTTCGAGCTGAATGTCCACTCCGCGATCCCTGAGGAACGCCACCGGGTCCTCCGGCTGACCCTTGACATGGATCTCCAGGTGCAGGTGGGAGCCGTAGGAGTGCCCGGTGTTGCCGACCAGGCCGAGCTGGTCGCCGGCCTTCACCTCCTGGCCCTCCTTGACCGTCACCGCGGAGGAGTGGCCGTAGATGGCCTCGCTGCCGTCGGAGTGCTTGACGATGACGGCGTAGCCGTAGCCGCCGAACCAGCCGGCCTTGGTGACGGTGCCGGCGTGGACCGCCTTGTAGGGCGTGCCCTCCGGGGCGACCAGGTCGATGCCGGTGTGCAGCTTGCCCCAGCGCATGCCGTAGGGGGACTTGAAGTCGTAGCCGTGCAGCGGCAGGAGCCACGGATCCTGCTCGGCGGCCTCGCTGTCGGAGCGGTCGGCGCGGGACGGGCGCTCCGCGCTGTCGGCCCGGGCGGCGGCGTCCTGGCTGGCGACTGAGGCCTGCCGGAGCTCGTCGAGGACCGACGGGTTGACGCTCTTGGCGTCGGGGAGGGCGTTCGCGCCGATGGCGACGATGCCGGCGCCGACGAACGCGGTGGTGACCACCGCGGCGTAGCGGCTCCGCGGGGGGGTGGGTACGCGGCGACGGCCGCGATAGCGATCGGGCTCAGACGACAGGCGCTGACGCACGCACACCCTCCGTTGTCGGGGATCCGATGCGACTCCGGACCGTTCGGTGAAGCTCGTTCGAACCTCCGGTGTCGCGTCGTCACCCGTCCGTGGACCTGATGACAACCGTGGACACGTTAGCCAACCGCCACTCCTGTCACAAGCCGAAGCGCCGAAATGCCGATTCGTTATGTCCGATTCCATCCGACCTTGTCATATCTCGTGCCGCCGGTCGGATGGCCTGTCGACCGCCCGTTCGTCGCGGACAGTGACCGAACGGCGGAGGTGTCCGGCTTTCCGCGTACCCGGGTGGGCGGTAGTGGGTGGCGCATATGTGGGATGATCCGGCCCGGCTTCCCGCCTCCCGCCCGGCCGGGTTACCGTTCGTTAAGGTCAGCAGTGCCGGTGAAAGGTGTGCGCAGATGAGCTCTCGTATCCGGGTCGTCGTCGCGAAGCCCGGCCTGGACGGCCACGACCGGGGCGCGAAGGTGGTCGCCCGCGCCCTGCGTGACGCGGGCATGGAGGTCATCTACACCGGCCTGCACCAGACGCCGGAGCAGATCGTCGAGACCGCGATCCAGGAGGACGCGGACGCGGTCGGCCTCTCGGTGCTCTCCGGCGCGCACATGACGCTGTTCAAGCGCGTCGTCGAACTTCTCACCGAGCGCGACGCCACCGACATCGTGGTGTTCGGCGGCGGCATCATCCCCGAGGCCGACATCCCGGAGCTGGAGCGGCTCGGCGTCGCGAAGATCTTCACCCCGGGCGCCACCACCGGGTCCATCGTCGAGTGGGTGCGGGAGAACGTAGCCCAGCCGGTCGGCTGACCGGCTGGGATCCCGGCCCCCGCGGGCCCGGCCACCGCATTTGCGGCTCCGGGCACGGGGGAGGGGCCGGACGCACCCCTCACACGCCCGGCCCCTCTATGCACGATGCCCCGCCGCCACCCCTCGACCGACAGGGCATCGGCCGCTCCCGTCGTCGCGCTTGACCAGCGCGCCGACATCACACTCAACGACGCCCCCGACGGGCGGTTACGCCCCGGCCCGGACATCCCCCGGACGGCTGACGCCCGGCGCGGCCGGGACCGCCCGGCCGCCCCGGCCTGTGCATTACCGCACACCCCGCACCCGCTCGGTTGCCGCCGGTTCCCATCTCGTTAGGCTGCGGCAAATGGCCTGTCTCTTCTGATGACAGGCGTCAAACTGATTTTCCGAAGCTGGTGGCGGCGCGACGGCGCGCCGCGGAGACGGGACGGGACGCGCAATCGTGGACCTGTACGAGTACCAGGGGCGGGACCTGTTCGAGCGGCACGGCTTGCCCGTGCTCGCCGGCGGCGTCGCCACTACCCCGGAGGAGGCCCGCGCGATCGCCGAACGCCTCGGCGGCCGGGTGGTCGTCAAGGCGCAGGTGAAGGTCGGTGGCCGCGGCAAGGCCGGCGGCGTGAAGCTGGCCGAGGGCGCGGAGGAGACGGTGGCCCGGGCCACCGACATCCTCGGCATGGACATCAAGGGTCACACCGTCCACAAGGTCATGATCACCGTGACCGCGGACGTGGCCGAGGAGTACTACTTCTCGTATCTGCTCGACCGGGCGAACCGCACCTTCCTCTGCATCGCCAGCGTGGCCGGCGGCATGGACATCGAGCAGGTCGCGGCCGAGACCCCGGAGCGGGTCGTGAAGGCGCCGATCGACGCCAACACCGGCGTGGACGAGGCCAAGGCGCGCGAGATCGTCACCGCGGCCGGCTTCCCGGCCGAGATCGCCGACCAGGTGGTCGAGGTGGCGGTCAAGCTGTGGCAGACGTTCGTGGCCGAGGACGCCACGCTCGTCGAGGTGAACCCGCTGGCCACCACCAAGGACGGCAAGCTGCTGCTCCTGGACGCCAAGGTGACCCTGGACGAGAACGCCGGGTTCCGGCACCCGGACCACGAGGCCCTGGTCGACCAGGCGTCGGTGGACCCGCTGGAGCAGGCCGCGAAGGCCAAGGACCTCAACTACGTCAAGCTCGACGGCGAGGTCGGCATCATCGGCAACGGCGCGGGCCTGGTCATGTCCACGCTCGACGTGGTCGCGTACGCGGGCGAGCGGCACGGCGGCGTCAAGCCGGCCAACTTCCTCGACATCGGCGGCGGCGCGAGCGCCGAGGTGATGGCGAACGGGCTGGAGATCGTCCTGTCCGACCCGTCGGTCAAGAGCGTCTTCGTCAACGTCTTCGGCGGCATCACCGCCTGCGACGCGGTCGCCAACGGCATCGTGCAGGCGCTGGCGCTGCTGGAGCAGCGCGGCGAGAAGGCCACCAAGCCGCTCGTCGTCCGCCTCGACGGCAACAACGCCGAGGCCGGTCGGGCGATCCTCGACGGCGCGGCCAACCCGCTGATCCAGCGGGTCGACACCATGGACGGCGCGGCCGAGCGGGCCGCCGAGCTGGCAGCTGCGGGGGTCTGACAATGGCTATCTGGCTGACCAAGGACTCCAAGGTCATCGTGCAGGGGATGACCGGTTCCGAGGGTTCGAAGCACACCCGGCGGATGCTCGCCGCCGGCACCAACGTGGTCGGCGGCGTCAACCCGCGCAAGGCCGGCACCACTGTCGACTTCGACGGCACCGAGCTGCCCGTCTTCGCCTCCGTCGCGGACGCGATGAAGGACACCGGCGCGGACGTCACTGTCATCTTCGTACCGCCGCAGTTCACCAAGGCCGCCGTGGTCGAGGCGATCGACGCCGGCATCGACCTGGCCGTGGTGATCACCGAGGGCGTGCCGGTGCACGACACCGCCGCGTTCTGGGCGTACAACCGGGCCCAGGGCGAGCGCACCCGGATCATCGGCCCGAACTGCCCGGGCATCGCCTCGCCGGGCGCGTCGAACGCCGGCATCATCCCGGCCGACATCACCGGCTCCGGCCGCATCGGCCTGGTCAGCAAGAGCGGCACGCTGACCTACCAGATGATGTACGAGCTGCGCGACATCGGCTTCTCCACCTGCGTCGGCATCGGCGGTGACCCGATCATCGGCACCACCCACATCGACGCCCTGGCCGCCTTCGAGGCGGACCCGGAGACCGACGCGATCGTCATGATCGGTGAGATCGGTGGCGACGCCGAGGAGCGGGCGGCCGAGTTCATCAAGGCCAACGTCACCAAGCCGGTGGTCGGCTACATCGCCGGCTTCACCGCCCCGCCCGGCAAGACCATGGGCCACGCCGGCGCGATCATCTCGGGCTCGGCGGGCACCGCCGACGCCAAGAAGGCGGCGCTGGAGGCGGTGGGCGTCAAGGTCGGCAAGACCCCGACCGAGACCGCCAACCTGATGCGGGAGATCATGTCCGGCCGCTGAGCGGCCGTACGACGCGCCGAGAGGGCCGACCGGGGAACCGGCCGGCCCTCTCGCGTTCAGCGATACCAGTACGGGTAGTACGAGTTGCCCCGCGCGCTCACGATGGCGCTGGCGACGATGTTGATCACACCGAACGCGATGCCCAGCCAGCCGAGCAGTTGCGACCTGCCGTTGCGCCGCGCGTCGCGGATCGACAGCGCGCCGAAGACGATGCCCAGGATGCCGCAGCAGAACAGGCCGAAGACGATGCCGAGGACGCCCCAGAGGGTGGTCCGGTCCCGGCCGACGGCCGGTGGCGGCGGGGGCGGCGGAAACGGAGCGTGCACGGCTTCCTCCGAGCGGTCGGCGCCGCGACGGGAACTGTCGCGTCTGAGGCCGAGGCTAGACCGGAACACCACCACGGGACCGGGGATCGGCGAACTCACCACGCTGCCGACGCGGTATCGGACTGCCGTCCTTCTCGCGGCGTGCCAGAGTAGACACGATGTCACGCGTCACCCCTGACCAGCCCCGCCGTCCGGCCACCGGTCCCCCCGCCGGCGCCCGGCCGGCCGGCCGTGCCCGCCCGGCCGCGCGGGTGCCCGCCCCCCGATCGGGTGAGGAGCGCCGCAGCCGGGCCCCGCTGCCGGTCGCGGCGGGGGTGGCTGCACTCTGGGCGGCGCTGACCTCCTGGCTGCCGGTCTCCGCGGTGCTGGGCCTGGCCCAGCTCAGCGAGGACGCCGGATCGTTCGCCGGCGCGTTGCGCGCCGGCCTGGCCGGCTGGCTGCTCGGGCACGGGGTGCCGTTGCAGACCACCGCCGGGCCGCTCGGCCTGGCGCCGCTCGCGCTCAGTGCGCTCGCCGTCTGGCGGCTCACCCGCGCCGGGGTGCACGTCAGCCGGGCCGTCGGCGCGCGCGGGGCCGGCTCACCCCGCCAGGCGCTCACCGTCGCAGTCGCGGTCGGCATCGGGTACGCGCTGCTCGGCGCGCTCGCCGCGTTCGCTGTCGACGCGGGCGGCCTGCGTGTCTCCCCGGTCACCGCCGCGCTCGTGTTCGCCGCGTTCGGCGTACCGGCCGCCCTGGTCGGCGCCCTGCGCACCACAGGCGTGTGGGCGCTGCTGGCCGCACGCTGCCCGCCGCCGGTGCGCGACGGTCTGCGTACCGGACTGGTCGCGGCGCTGCTGCTGTGCGGCGCGGGCGCCGGCGCGGCCGGGCTGGCGGTGGCCACCGGTGGCGGCGACGCGGCCGACATGATCGGGGCCTACCAGACCGGGGTGGCCGGCCAGGCGGGCATCACCCTGGTCAGCCTCGCCTACGCGCCGAATGCGGCCGCCTGGTCGGCGAGTTACCTGCTCGGCCCCGGGTTCGCGGTCGGCACCGACACCGCCGTCCGCACGAGCGAGGTCTCCGTCGGCGCGCTGCCGGCCGTACCGTTGCTGGCCGGTCTGCCGCGTGGCCCGATGGACGGGCTCGGTGGCGCGCTGCTGGCCGTGCCGGTACTGGCCGCGATGGCGGCCGGCTGGCTCCTGGCCCGGCGGCTGCTGCGTGCCGCGGCGGAGGAACGCGCCGAGGTGGGCTGGCCGGCGCTGCTGGTGCCGGCCGTGCTCGCGGGACCGGTCGCCGGCGCGCTGCTGGGGCTGTTCGCGGCGGCCTCCGGCGGGTCGCTCGGCGGTGGCCGGCTGGCCGAGATCGGCCCGTCGCCGTGGGCGGTGGCCGCGGTGGCCACGCTGGTGATCGGCGTGGGGACGGTGCTGGGTGCCGCCGCCACCCGGACGTTGACCCGCCCGGCGCGCCGCACGCCCCCGCCCCGCTGACCGGGACGCGCGAGGGCGCCCGGCGGTCGCCGGACGCCCCTCGTCGTACGACGGTCAGGAACCGAAGTTGTTCATGTTGATCGCGGCGCCGGCGATGGCGCTGATGATGCCGACGACCACACCGACGGCACCGCAGATCAGGGCGGCCCTCGCCTGGCCGGCGTTGCTGGCCTCACCGGACTGGACCTTCTTCTGACCCAGCACGCCGAGGATCACGGCCGCGATACCGGCCGGGACACCCAGCAGCGGGCAGCACAGGCCGAGCACGATCGACGTGATGCCGACGATCATGCCGATCAGGCCCATCGTGTTGTTCTGCCCCTGCCCCGGCCCCGGGCCGCCCGGGTAGCCGGCGGCCGGGTACTGCGGGGCGGCGCCGTACGGCTGCTGCTGCGCGTACGGGTCCTGACCGTAGGCGGGCTGACCCGAGGTGGGCTGGCCGTACGGCTGGCCCGAGGTCGGCTGCTGTCCGTACTGCGGCTGCTGTCCGTACTGCGGCTGCTGTCCGTACTGCGGGGCCTGCGGCGGCTGCGCGTACGGGTCGTTCGGCTGGGCGGTCGGGTCCTGGTTCGGCTGCTGGCCGTACGGGTCCTGTCCGGGGTAACCGGGCTGCATGTCAGGTGCTCCTCAGGTCGGTTCTGTTCGTCAGTCAGTTCGTGCCGCTGTCGCCGGCGAGACCAGCCAGGCCGCCGAGGAGGCAACATCCCACCACGATGACGGCGATCCAGACCAGGCCGACGATGAGGGCCCACTTGGACCACTTCTTCGACTCGGCGGCGGCGGCCTGCGCGCCGGCGTAGTCACCCTGCTGGATCAGCGGGTTGACCTTCGACGCGTTGATGATGGCCGGGATCGCGAGCGGCCAGAACAGGAAGATCGCGACGATGGACATCGTCATGTTGTTGTCGATCTGCGGTGGCTGCTGCGGGGGGTATCCGGGCTGCATGGCGGTACTCCTCGGTCCGACGGCACGCGGCGTGCCGGTTTCATCGTGGGGTGCGGGCCAGGCGCGAGGCCGGACACCGGGCGACCGGCAGCGTACCGCGACCACGCCATCCGAGAGGTCACCTGACGAGCCGCCGCCCCGCGGCCGGACGGCCTGACCTGCCCGATAGGGTTGCCCGGTGACCGAGCCCGCGTCCGTCGCCCGCCTCGTCGTCCTCGTCTCCGGTTCCGGCAGCAACCTCCAGGCGCTGCTGGAGGCCGCCGCCGACCCCGGGTACGGCGCCCGCGTGGTCGCCGTCGGCGCCGACCGGGACGGGATCGCCGGCCTGGACCGGGCCGCCGCCGCGGGTGTGCCGTCCTTCGTCGAGCGCGTCAAGGACCACCCCACTCGCGCCGACTGGGACAAGGCGCTCACCGATCGGGTCGCCGAGCACCGGCCCGACCTGGTCATCAGCGCCGGGTTCCTCAAGCTGGTCGGGCCGGAGTTCCTGGCCGCGTTCGGCGACCGCTACCTCAACACGCACAACACGCTCCTGCCGGCGTTCCCCGGCATCCACGGCCCCCGCGACGCGCTGGCGTACGGCGTCAAGCTCACCGGGGCCACCCTGTTCTTCGTCGACGCCGGCATGGACACCGGCCCGATCGTGGCCCAGGTCGCGGTGCCGGTGCGCGACGACGACGACGAGGACACGCTCACCGAGCGCATCAAGTCCGCCGAGCGGCGCCAGCTCGTCGAGCAGGTCGGCCGCCTGGTCCGTGAAGGTTGGACGATCACCGGCAGAAAGGTCACCATCCCGTGAACGCCACTGAGGACACCGGCCGCCGCCCGATCCGGCGCGCGCTGGTCAGCGTCTACGACAAGGCCGGCCTGGTCGAGCTGGCCCGTGCCCTGCACGAGGCCGGCGTGGAGATCGTGTCGACCGGGAGCACCGCGTCGACGATCTCCGGCGCCGGGGTGCCGGTGACGCCGGTCGAGCAGGTCACCGGCTTCCCGGAGATCCTCGACGGCCGGGTCAAGACGCTGCACCCGAAGATCCACGGCGGCCTCCTCGCCGACCTGCGCAAGGACGAGCACGCCGGGCAGCTCGACGAGCACGGCATCGCCGGCATCGACCTGCTGGTCTCCAACCTCTACCCGTTCCAGGCCACAGTCGCCTCCGGCGCCGGCACCGACGAGTGCGTGGAGCAGATCGACATCGGCGGTCCGGCGATGGTGCGGGCCGCGGCGAAGAACCACGCCTCGGTGGCGGTGGTGACCGACCCGGCCGCGTACCCGGCGGTGGTGGCCGCGCTCGCCGAGGGCGGCTTCACAGCCGCCCGGCGCCGGGCGTTCGCCGCCCGCGCGTTCGCCGACATCGCCGACTACGACGTCGCGGTGGCCGACTGGTTCGCCACCACCGTCTCGCCGGCGCAGGACGGCTGGCCGGAGTTCGCCGGGCTGGCGCTGCGCCGCCAGGCGGTGCTGCGGTACGGCGAGAACCCGCACCAGGCGGCGGCGCTCTACACCGACCCGGGCGCGCCGGCCGGGCTGGCCCAGGCCGAGCAGTTGCACGGCAAGGAGATGTCCTACAACAACTACGTCGACGCGGACGCCGCCTGGCGGGCCGCGAACGACTTCCCGGACCAGCCGGCGGTGGCGATCATCAAGCACGCCAACCCGTGCGGCATCGCGGTGGGCGCGGACGTGGCCGAGGCGCACCGCAAGGCGCACGCCTGCGACCCGGTCTCCGCGTTCGGCGGCGTGATCGCGGTGAACCGTCCGGTCGACGCGGCGATGGCCGGGCAGGTCGCGGAGATCTTCACCGAGGTGCTGGTGGCGCCCGGCTTCGACGAGGACGCGCTGGAACTGCTGCGCGCCAGGAAGAACCTCCGGCTGCTGCGGGCACCCGTGTCCGCCGTCCGTCCGGCCGAGTGGCGGCAGGTCAGCGGCGGCGTGCTGGTGCAGACGCGGGACGCCGTCGACGCGCCCGGCGACGACCCGTCGGGCTGGACGCTCGCCACCGGCGACCCGGCCGACGCAGCGACCCTGCGGGACCTGGCGTTCGCCTGGCGGGCGGTGCGCGCGGTCAAGAGCAACGCGATCCTGCTGGCCCGTGACGGCGCCACCGTCGGCGTCGGCATGGGCCAGGTCAACCGGGTGGACTCGGCGCGGCTGGCGGTCAGCCGGGCCGGTGACGAGCGGGCCCGCGGCTCGGTCTGCGCCTCGGACGCGTTCTTCCCGTTCGCCGACGGTCCGCAGATCCTCATCGACGCCGGGGTGCGGGCGATCGTCCAGCCGGGCGGCTCGATCCGGGACGAGGAGACCATCGCGGCCTGCAAGGCGGCCGGCGTCACCATGTACCTCACCGGCACCCGGCACTTCTTCCACTGACGGGTCCGGCCGGCCGTCCGGGTGTGTCGGCAGTCCCTACGGCGGACGCACCCGGAGGTCGTGCCGCTGCCGCGCGGCCGGCTCGCCGCACGCGCGCCGCACGCCGCCGGGCCCCCGTCCGCGCGTGCCCGTATCGGAGGCCCCGCCCCCTCTTCCTCCGGGGGACGGGGCCTTCGTCGTCACGCCTCGGTGCGCACCTCGGCGAAGTGGCAGGCGCTGGGGTGCGGGTCCGCCGCGCGGGGTACCGCCTGCGGATCCTGCGTCGCACAGACCTCCTCGGCCTTCCAGCAGCGGGTCCGGAAATGGCAGCCGGACGGCGGTTCGGCCGGGCTGGGCACGTCGCCGGTGAGCCGGATGATGGTCCGCCGGTCGCGGGCCTCCGGGTCGGGCACCGGCACCGCCGACAGCAGCGCCTGGGTGTACGGGTGGGTGGCGCGCTGGTAGATCTGCTCCTCGGTGCCGATCTCCACGATCCGGCCCAGGTACATCACCGCCACCCGGTCGGAGATGTGCCGCACCACCGACAGGTCGTGGGCGATGAAGATGTACGACAGCCCCAGCTCGTCCTGAAGCTCCCGGAGCAGGTTGATCACCTGGGCCTGGATCGAGACGTCGAGGGCCGACACCGGCTCGTCGCAGACGATGATCTCCGGCCGTAGCGCGAGCGCCCGGGCGATGCCGATGCGCTGCCGTTGACCGCCGGAGAACTGGTGCGGGTAGCGGTTGACGTGCTCCGGGTTGAGCCCGACCACGTCGAGCAGCTCCTGCACCCGCTGCCGCCGGCTGCGCTTCGGTGCCGCCTCCGGGTGGATCTCGAACGGCTCGCCGATGATGTCGCCGACTGTCATGCGCGGGTTCAGCGAGGTGTAGGGGTCCTGCATCACCATCTGCATGTTCCGGCGCAGCCGGCGCAGGTCCGCCCCGGTCGCCCGGAGCAGGTCGCGCCCCTCCAGCGTGACCCGCCCGGAGGTGGGCGTCTCCAGGCGCATCAGCAGCCGGGCCAGCGTGGACTTGCCGCAGCCGGACTCGCCCACCACGCCGAGCGTCTCGCCGCGCCGCAGCTCGAACGAGACGCCGTCGACCGCCTTGACCTGGCCGATGGTCTTCTTGAACAGCACGCCCTGGCTGATCGGGAAGTGTTTGACCAGCTGGTCGACGGCGAGGATCGTCTCGCCGCGTACCTTGGCGGGTTCAGTCGTCGCGGTCATCGTGCACCTCCTGGGCGAAGTGGCACGCGCTGGTCCGCCCGTCGCCGAGCACCAGGTCGTGCGGCACCTCGTCCACGCAGACCTGCTGGACGTACGGGCACCGGGGGTGGAACGGGCAGCCGGACGGGATCGCCATCAGGTTCGGCGGCAGCCCGCGGATGCTGGACAGCGCCTGGCCGCGCACGTCCAGTCGCGGGATCGACTCCAGCAACCCCTTCGTGTACGGGTGGGCCGGCGCCCGGTACAGCGCGTGCACGTCGGCGTGCTCGACGATGCGGCCCGCGTACATGACCGCGATCCGGTCCGCCACACCGGCTACCACGCCCAGGTCGTGGGTGATCAGGACGAGCGCCATGCCGAGGTCCCGGCGCAGGTCGGCCAGGAGGTCCATGATCTGCGCCTGCACCGTGACGTCCAGCGCGGTGGTGGGCTCGTCGGCGATCAGCACCTTCGGGTCCAGCGCCAGCGCCATCGCGATCATGACGCGTTGCCGCATGCCGCCGGAGAACTGGTGCGGGTAGTCGCCGATCCGCTTCGCCGCGGCCGGGATCCGGACCAGGTCCATCAGCTCGACGGTGCGCCTGCGCGCGTCGGCCCGCGACATCCCGGCCCGCTCGCGCAACGACTCGCCGATCTGCCAGCCGACCGGGAAGACCGGATTCAACGCCGACAGCGCGTCCTGGAAGATCATCGCGATCTCGGCGCCGCGGATCTGCCGGCGTTCCTCCTCCGGCCGGGTGAGCAGGTCCCGCCCCTGGTAGAGGATCTGCCCGGCGCGCACGTACGCGGGCGGGCTGTCCAGGATGCCCATGATCGCCTGGGCGGTGACGGACTTGCCCGAGCCGGACTCGCCCAGCACCGCGAGCGTCTCACCGGCGTCCAGGTGGTACGTCACCCCGTTGATCACCCGGGCCACACCCTCCCGGGTGCGGAACTCGACGTGCAGGTCCCGTACCTCCAGCAGGTGGCCGCCGGGCGGGGTGGGCGAGGCCGGCGTGGGCCGGACCGCGTTCTGCGTCATGAGGAGTCACCGGAGCTTCGGGTCGAAGGCGTCGCGGATCGCGTCGCCGAGCATGATGAAGGCGAGCACGGTCAGGGCGAGGAACGTCGACGGCACGATCAGCGGCGTCGCCGACTCCCGCATGTGCACCCGGCCGGCGTCGATGTCGATGCCCCAGGAGATGGTCGGCGCCTTCAGCCCGATGCCGAGGAAGCTCAGTGTCGCCTCGGCCGCGATGAACGACCCGAGCGCGATGGTGAGCACCACGACGGCCGGGGCGAGCGCGTTCGGCAGGATGTGCCGCCACATGATCCGGCCGTTGCCGGCCCCGAGCATCCGGGCCGCCGCCACGTAGTCCTGCTCCCGGGCGGTGATCACCGAGGAGCGGACCACCCGGGCCGCAGTGGTCCAGCCGAGCAGCGCCAGGACGAGGATCACCGCGAACAGGCGTACCGTGTCGCCGCTCGTGCTCACGCGCTTGAGCAGCACGATCGCGGCCAGCAGCAGCGGGATGCCGAGCACGATGTCGATCACCCGGGACAGCACCGCGTCGACCCATCCGCCGAAGTAGCCGGCGAGCATGCCGACGACGAGGGCGATCACGCCGGTGATCAGCGCGGAGAGCGCGCCGACGAGCAGTGAGGCACGGGCGCCGTAGACCGCGCGGGCGAACGTGTCGCAGCCCTGGAAGTCGTACCCGAAGATGGCCCCGCCGGACGGCCCGGCGTGCTGCCGCGACAGCACGCAGTCGCGCGGGTCGTTGGCGGCGAACAGCCCGGGTGCCACCGCCATCGCGGCGACCAGCACCACCAGGAGCAGGCTCATCCAGAAGACCGGGTTGCGGCGCAGGTCCCGCCAGGCGTCACCGGCCAGGCTGCGGGCACGGTCCGGCCGGCCGGCCCGGCCGGGCGTGCCCGGCTCGCCTGACACGCCGCGCCGCGCGGCCTGGTTCTCGGTCGCCGCCACCGTCTCGAAGTCGCTCACGGCCGCACCTCGCTGCGCTCACTCATAGCGGATCCTCGGGTCGAGCACGGCGTAGAGCACGTCCACCACCAGGTTGGACAGCAGGTAGACCACGACGAGCACGCTGACGATGCCGACCACCAGCGGGCCGTCCTCGGTGCGGATGCCGCGGAACAGGTTGAAGCCGACGCCCGGGACGTTGAACACGCCCTCGGTGATGATCGCGCCGCCCATCAGGTTGCCCAGCTCGACGCCGAGGAAGGTGACCACCGGGATGAGCGAGTTGCGCAGCACGTGCACGCCGACTATCCGGCGTCGCCGCAGGCCCTTGGACCGGGCGGTCCGGACGTAGTCGGCGCGCAGGTTCTCGGTCACCGAGGTACGCGTCAGCCGCAGCGCGGTGGCCAGTGACAGCGAGCCGAGCACGATGCCGGGCAGCAGCAGCGCGTAGAAGGAGGGCTGGGCTCCGGCGGTGGGCGGGAAGACCGGCCATCGGACGCCGAGGAAGTACTGGGCCAGCGGGGCCAGCACGATCGTCGGGATGCCGAGCACCAGCAGCGTGAGCACGAGCGTGGCGTGGTCGAACACGCCGGAGCGGCGGATCGCCGCGATCACGCCCGCGGTGACCCCGAAGATCACCGTCACGGCCATCGCGATCACCGCGAGCTTCACCGTGACCGGCCAGGCGGCGGCGAGGATGTCGCTGATCTGCCGCCCGGTCAGCGACTCCCCGAGGTCGCCCTGGACCAGGCCGCCCAGATAGTCGAGGTAGCGGTAGAAGAAGCCGCCGACGCCCGTCGCGTCCAGGTGGTACTTCTCGGTCAGGTAGGCGCGCTGCGCGGCGGTCACCGGCCGCTCCCCGGCGAGGGCCTGGATCGGGTCGCCCTGCCCGGCGAACATCAGCGCGTAGACGATCAGCGTGGTCCCGAAAAAGGCGAGGACCATCTGGAGCAGTCGCCGCAGGATGAAGCGGAGCATGCTGGCAAGTCTGCCGAAAACGGGTGAAATGCGTGCCAATGCGAGGGCCGGGCCACCCGGTGGGGGTGGCCCGGCCCGTCAGCGGGGTGTCAGGCGCGTTCGATCTTCAGCAGGTCCACCCGGTCGAAGAGGTCCACGTGGACGTTCTTGACCTTGGTCGAGTGGCCGAAGTTGTTCTGCCCGTACCGCAGCGGGATCACCGGCAAGTCCTGCGCGAGCAGGTCCTCCGCCGCCTGGTACTTCTTGATCGCCTCGTCCTCGGTCGTCGCGCGGGCGCCCTCGGCGAGCAGCTTGTCGAACTCCGGGTTGCTGTAGCCGTAGTAGTTCGACGAGCCGGTGGTGCTGTACAGCGGGCCGAGGTAGTTCTCCATGGACGGGTAGTCCATGACCCAGCCCATCCGGAACAGGCCGACCGACTGCTTCTGCTTGAGCTTGGTCAGCAGGTCCGCGAACTTCGGCTCGGCGGTGCCCACGCACTCCACGCCCAGGTTGGCCTTGAGCTGGTTGCAGGTGGCGTCGATCCAGTCCTTGTGGCCGCCGTCGCCGTTGTAGGACAGCTCGATCTTCTTCGGGCCGCCCGCGGCCTCGTACTCGGCCTTGGCCTTGACCGGGTCGAACGCGCCCGCGGTGCCGATGGTGTTCTCCCGGTAACCGGCGACCACCGGCGAGACGAACGAGCGGGCCGGCTGCTGCGAGTCCTTGAAGATCGACTTGGTGATCTCGTCCCGGTCGATCGCCATCGAGATCGCCTTGCGCACCTCGGGCTTGCTGAACTCCTCCTGGAACGTCGGGAAGGCCAGCACCTGCAGCGACGAGGCGGGGCTCTGCTGGAAGCGGTCGCCCAGGTCGGTCACGGCGGTCGACAGGTTCTCGGTCGGGATCGTCTTGATCACGTCGAGGTTGTCCGACAGCACGTCCGCGTACGCGGCGGTCGGCTGCTGGTAGATGCGGAACTCGACGCCGCCGACCTTGGGCTGCTGGCCCGGGAACGCGTCGTAGCGCTCCACCTCGACCTTGGCGTCGTGCTGCCAGCTCCCCTTCATCTTGAACGGGCCCTGACCGATCGGCGCCTGCTCGTAGCTCTCGGCGAGCACGCCCGGCGCGGAGAAGGCCGCCTCGGGCAGCGGGTAGAAGGCGGTGTAGCCGAGCATGGACTTGAAGTCCACGTACGGCTCGCTGAGCGTCACCGTGAAGGTCAGGTCGTCGACCTTCTTCAGGCCGCTGAGCGTCGTCGCCTTCGGGTTCTCGCCCTGGAGGTCGTCGTAGCCGGCCACCTTCTCGAAGAAGTAGCTGGAGTTCTGGCCGTTCGGGGCGTACGCGCCGTAGTTCCAGGCGTCGATGTAGTTGTCGGCGGTGACCTTCTCGCCGTTGTGGAACGTGTAGCCGGGCTTCAGCTTGATCGTCCAGACCTTGTTGTCCGACGTCGTCACCGAGTCCGCCGCCACCTCGTGCGGCTTGTTCGCCTCGTCGTAGTCGACGAGCGGGCTGAACAGGGCCGACAGGACCTGGGAGCCGCTCGTCTCGTTGGTGTTTGTGGGCACCAGGTGCTGCGGCTCGGCGATCTCGATCCGCACGGCCGCGTCGGATTCGTCGGCGCCGCCGCCACCACCGCCCGAGCCGCAGGCCGTCAGGCCCAGCGTCACCGCGAGCGGGAGCGCGGCCCAGGCCGCGAGCCTACGAACACGCATGGAGTCTCCTCATCTCCTCACGCTGCGCGGTCGTCCCGACGCTGGGTGACTCTGCGCAACGAGCGGTAACGGTAGGTCGCGATTCGGGTCGGCGACAACTGGTGCGTGGTCAACTGATGACGGATTGTGTTCGGCGCGTCTTGCCGCTGCCGCTCGCGCGTGCTAGAACCCACCGCTTCCTGCTCTTTTCTTCGCCACCGCTGGTGGGGTCAGGGCGTTGGTGGAGGCGTCCGGGGTGTCTGGCCCGGGTGTCCGGTCCCTACCCGTCCGGGCGTGACCGGCCGGGTGCGTCCCAGTGTTGGTCACTCACCGTGACTTAGGGCACGTTGCGCAGCGTGATCGTCGGCCGTCGTCGTCCGGGCCCGCCCGCGGGCGTGAGACGATCACGACGTGACGGCGACGATCCTGGACGGCAAGGCCACCGCGGCGGAGATCAAGGACGAGCTACGGGCCCGGGTGAAGGCACTCGCGGAACGCGGCATCAACCCCGGCCTCGGCACGGTGCTGGTCGGCGAGGACCCCGGCTCCCAGGCGTACGTCAACGGCAAGCACCGCGACTGCGCCGAGGTCGGCATCGCCTCGCTGCGCGTCACGTTGCCGGCCGACGCCACCCAGGAGCAGCTCGACGCGGCGCTCGCCGAGCTGAACGCCGACCCGGCCTGCCACGGCTACATCGTCCAGCTCCCGCTCCCCGGTCACCTCGACACGCAGCGCGCGCTGGAGTCGATCGACCCGGACAAGGACGCCGACGGGCTGCACCCGGTCAACCTGGGCCGGCTCGTCCTCGGGTACGACGGGCCGCTGCCCTGCACCCCGCGCGGCGTCGTGGAACTGCTGCGCCGGCACGACGTGCCGCTGCGCGGCGCGAACGTGGCTGTGGTCGGCCGGGGCAACACGGTCGGCCGCCCGCTGGGTCTGTTGCTGACCCGGCGCAGCGAGAACGCCACCGTGACGCTCTGCCACACCGGCACGCTCGACCTGGCCGCGCACACCCGCGCCGCGGACGTCGTCATCGTCGCCGCCGGGGTGCCCGGCCTGCTCACCGCCGACATGATCAGCCCCGGTGCGACGGTGGTGGACGTCGGTATCACCCGGGTGATCGGCGAGGACGGCAAGGGCCGCTACACCGGTGACGTGGACCCGGAGGTGGCCGAGGCCGCCGGAAAGCTGGTGCCGATGCCCGGCGGCGTCGGCCCGATGACCCGGGCGATGCTGCTGACGAACGTGGTCGAACGGGCCGAGCGGACCGCCTGACACCCAGGCAGGTCATAACCGTCCGCCCCTGACCCGATCGGTGCCAGGATGGCTGATACGGTCCGGAAAACCGACTGGTATCAGGGAGTTGGACGACCATGGGTAAGAAGGTCACTGTCGTCGGCGCCGGTTTCTACGGCTCCACCACCGCACAGCGCCTGGCCGAGTACGACGTCTTCGACACCGTCGTCATCACCGACATCGTGGAGGGTAAGCCGGCAGGTCTCGCGCTCGACCTCAACCAGTCCCGCGCGGTCGAGGGCTTCGAGACCACTGTCGTCGGCGTCACCACCGGCCCGAACGGCGAGGGCTACGACGCCATCGAGGGCTCGGACGTCGTCGTCATCACCGCCGGTCTGCCGCGCAAGCCGGGCATGAGCCGGATGGACCTGCTGGAGACCAACGCCAAGATCGTCCGGCAGGTCTCCGAGAACGTCGCCAAGTACGCCCCGAACGCCGTCGTCATCGTGGTGTCGAACCCGCTCGACGAGATGACCGCGCTGGCCCAGCTCGCCACCCAGTTCCCGAAGAACCGGGTGCTCGGCCAGGCGGGCATGCTGGACACCGCCCGGTTCACCAACTTCGTCGCCGAGGCGCTGAGCGTGCCGGTGAAGTCGGTACGGACCCTGACGCTCGGCTCGCACGGCGACACCATGGTCCCGGTGCCGTCCAAGAGCACCGTGAACGGCAAGCCGCTGCGTGACGTCATGCCGGCCGAGCAGATCGAGGAGCTGGTCGTCAAGACCCGCAACGGTGGCGCCGAGGTCGTCGCGCTGCTCAAGACCGGTTCCGCGTACTACGCCCCGTCCGCCGCCGCGGCCCGGATGGCGAAGGCCGTGGCCGAGGACTCCGGCGCGGTCATGCCGGTCTGCGCCTGGGTCGACGGCGAGTACGGCATCTCCGGCGTCTACCTGGGCGTCGAGGCCGAGATCGGCGCCGAGGGCGTGAAGCGGGTCGTCGAGACCGACCTGGACGCCGACGAGCTGGCCGCGCTGAAGGGGGCCGCCGAGGCCGTCCGCGCCAAGCAGGGCGACGTCGCCAGCATGTGACACCCGACCGCTGCGTGGCGCAGGCCCGCCGGCGGAGCCGGCGGGCCTGCGCCGTCCGCACCCACCACCCACCCCGTCGATCATGAAGTTGACGGCTGAGTCAATCTCCGTTCCCGCCAACCTCATGATCGACGCGGCGGCCGGTGGAGGGTGGGGGGACGAGCACCGACTGGTGGCCGGGCGTGTGCAGCAGCCGTACCCCCGGGGCAAGGGACGTCTCGCCCTCGACCACCCGCAGCCGGCCGGCGGCGCGCAACGGCGTCAGCAGCCGGGCCGGCAGCGCCGGGTGGAACAGCTCCACGGCCGTCGTCGGTGACGGACCCCGGGTCGAGCCGGTCGGCGGCCTGCCAGTGCGCCTGCGTGGCATCGGGAAACGCCTCGCCGCGAGGCTGGAAGAAGGGCCCCTCGCCGTCGGAGAGTGCAATGACCGTGATAGACCCGATGGTGCGGCTGCGCGGCGTCGGCCGACGATGCCAGCGGGTCGCGGCGCAGCCCGCTTTTCCGTCGGTCCACCCGGGCCGCCTGGGGACTGCCGGCCAGTTTCCAGTACGCTCGTACTGCTTGAGCACGTGTCCCCCGAGAGGAGCGCCGGCCGATGGCGAAGATCAAGGTAAACAACCCGGTCGTGGAGATCGACGGCGACGAGATGACCCGGATCATCTGGAAGCAGATCCGGGAGCAGCTGATCCTGCCCTACCTCGACGTCGACCTGCACTACTACGACCTGTCGATCCAGCACCGTGACGCCACCGACGACCAGGTCACCGTCGACGCCGCCAACGCCATCAAGGAGCACGGCGTCGGCGTCAAGTGCGCCACCATCACCCCGGACGAGGCCCGGGTGGAGGAGTTCGGCCTGAAGAAGATGTGGCGGTCGCCGAACGGCACCATCCGCAACATCCTCGGCGGTGTGGTCTTCCGCGAGCCGATCATCATGTCGAACGTGCCGCGGCTCGTCCCGGGCTGGACCAAGCCGATCATCATCGGCCGGCACGCGCACGGCGACCAGTACAAGGCCACCGACTTCGTCGTCCCCGGCCCGGGCACGGTGACCATCACCTACACCCCGGCCGACGGCGGCACCCCGATGGAGATGGAGGTCGCCAACTTTCCCGGCGGCGGCATCGCCATGGGCATGTACAACTACGACGAGTCGATCCGGGACTTCGCCCGCGCCTCGTTCCGGTACGGCCTGGACCGCGGCTACCCGGTCTACATGTCGACCAAGAACACCATCCTCAAGGCGTACGACGGCCGGTTCAAGGACATCTTCGCCGAGGTGTTCGAGAACGAGTTCAAGGCCGAGTTCGACGCCGCCGGCCTGACCTACGAGCACCGGCTGATCGACGACATGGTCGCCGCCGCGCTCAAGTGGGAGGGCGGGTACGTCTGGGCGTGCAAGAACTACGACGGCGACGTGCAGTCCGACACCGTCGCGCAGGGCTTCGGCTCGCTCGGCCTGATGACCTCGGTGCTGCTCTCCCCGGACGGCCGCACCGTCGAGGCCGAGGCCGCGCACGGCACCGTCACCCGGCACTACCGGCAGTACCAGAAGGGCGAGAAGACCTCGACCAACCCGATCGCCTCGATCTACGCCTGGACCCGGGGCCTGGCCCACCGGGGCAAGCTGGACGGCACCCCGGCGGTCACCGAGTTCGCCGACACGCTGGAGAAGGTCATCGTGGAGACCGTCGAGGGCGGCCAGATGACCAAGGACCTCGCGCTGCTCATCTCGCGGGACGCCCCGTGGCTGACCACCGACGAGTTCATGAACGCGCTCGACGAGAACCTGGCGCGCAAGCTCGCCGCCTGACGCGCAAGGAAGGGCCCCTTGTTAACGCCTCGCGTTGTAGAAGGGGCCCTTCTTAACACTCTCGGGACCGACGGCCCGGCGTGTCGACCGGACGACGCCGGGACGGCGTGACTTCGTCCGGTGCGCCCTCGTTGACAGGGTGGACGAGATGCCAGTCGCGTCCAGGAAGGTGGGCCGTGGCCTTGCGCCGCCCGGCCCGACCTTCGCGGCTGCTGACCGCAGCCAGCCGTCCCTTCCCTGCGGGGGGTCCTGTCCCGGGCCCCCCGCGCCCCCATGCTCGGCCGTGGTGGTTAAGAAGGGGCCCTTCCTCTACCGCAGGCGTTAATAGGGGGCCCGTCCTTTCAAGCGGTGCGGAGCAGGTCGGCGGCTCGTTCCGGGGCGATGTCGTTGATGAACACGCCCATGCCGGACTCCGACCCGGCCAGGTACTTCAGCTTGTCCCTGGCCCGCCGGATGCTGAACAGCTGAAGGTGCAGGTGGCCCAGCTCCCGGTCGCTCCGTACCGGCGCCTGGTGCCAGGCCGCGATGTACGGCATCGGCAGGTCGAACAGCCCGTCGAAGCGGCGCAACAGGTCCAGGTAGAGCGGCCCGAAGGCGTCTCGCTCGGCGTCGTCGAGCGCCGGGATGTCCGGCACCGGCCGGTGCGGCGCCACGTGCACCTCGAACGGCCAGCGGGCCGCCGCCGGGACGTACGCGGTCCAGTGCTCGTTGCTCGTCACCACCCGCTCCCCGGTGGCCCGTTCGGCGGCGAGCACGTCGGCGTAGAGGTTGCCCCCGGTGCGGTCGGCGTACCGCCGGGCGGCGGCCAGCATCGTCCGGGTGCGCGGCGTGACGAACGGGTACGCGTAGATCTGCCCGTGCGGGTGGTGCAGCGTCACCCCGATCTCCACGCCCCGGTTCTCGAACGGGAAGACCTGCTCCACGCCGGGCAGCGCGCTCAACGCGGTGGTGCGGTCGGCGAGCACGTCGAGCACCGTCCGCACCCGCTGCGGGGAGAGCCGGGCGAACGAGGCGGTGTGGTCGTCGGTGAAGCAGACCACCTCGCACCTGCCGCGGCCGGGGCGTACCGGGGTGAACGGCGTGATCTCGGCCGGTTCGTCGGCCACCCGCTGGCTCAGCGAGGGGAACCGGTTCTCGAACACGACCACGTCGTAGCCGGGCGCCGGGATCTCGCTGTGCCGTTCGCCGCGGGACGGGCACAGCGGGCACTGGTCGGCCGGGGGCAGGAAGGTCCGGGTCTGCCGGTGCACCGCCACCGCCACCCACTCGTCGGTCAGCGGGTCGTACCGCAGCTGTGAGGCGGGCGGGGGAGGGGGCAGATCCCGCCGGTCCGGCTGGTCGCGGACCGCGTCGTCCCGCTCGTCGAAGTAGATCAGCTCGCGACCGTCGGCCAGCGCGATCTGCGTACGCTTCACTCCGCTCCCCTCGTCGTGGGCACGGTCACCAGCTCGCCCACCCTGTCCTCGAGTACCCGTCGAGCCTCGGGCGCCAATCGGTCGTCCGTGACCAGCACGTCCGCCGCGTCCAGCGGCACGATCGACGAGATGCCGACAGTGCCCCACTTGGTGTGGTCAGCGAGCACCACCAGCCGGTCCGCCGCCGCCACGAGTGCCCGGTTCGTGTCCGCCTCCATCAGATTGGGCGTGGTGAAGCCGGCCCGTTCGCTGATCCCGTGCACGCCGAGGAAGAGCAGGTCCAGGTGCAGTGCGGCGATCGCGGCCACGGCGAGCGGGCCGACTAGCGCGTCCGACGGCGTGCGGACGCCGCCGGTGAGCACCACCGTCTGGTCCGGCCGGCCACCGACGTGCAGGGCCTCCGCCACCGGCAGCGAGTTGGTGACGACTGTGAGGCCGGGCACGTCCACCAGCCGCCGGGCCAGCTCGGCGGTGGTGGTGCCGGCGGAGAGGGCGATCGCGGCGCCGGGCCGGACCAGCCCTGCGGCGTGCTCGGCGATGGCGGCCTTCTCCGCGGACTGGCGGACGGACTTGGCGTGGAAGCCGGGCTCGTCGGTCGAGCCGGGGCCGGCGGGCGTCGCGCCGCCGTGCACCTTGGCGAGCAGGCCCTGTTCGTGCAGCGTGTCCAGGTCGCGCCGGATGGTCATGTCGGAGACGCCGAACTCGGCCGCCAGCTCGGTGACCCGGACGCCACCGGCGCGGCGCAGTCGTTCCAGGATGGCGGTCTGCCGCTGCCGCGCCAGCATCCCCCGGCTCACCTCCGCGCCTCACCGACCACGCGTACGCTCCACGCGGTCGAACGTGTTCCAACAAAGGCGAACACTACCGCGCAGAGAGGGGTGATGCGAGACCGCCGCCGTCCGGAAGCCGGACGACGGCGGTCGAGATGCGGGATGCCGGAACGCGGCCGGCGGTCAGGCGGGCTGGAGGCGGGGCTCCACCCAGCCGGTCTCGGTCAGGTGCTCCATCACCTTCCCGATGGCCTCCTCGACGCTCAGATCCGAGGTGTCCACCACCAGGTCGGCGTCCGTTGGCTCCTCGTACGGGTCGTCGATCCCGGTCATCCCGGTGATCAGACCGGCCCGGGCGCGGGCGTACAGGCCCTTGCGGTCGCGCTGCTCACACACCCCCAGCGGCGTCGCCACGTGGACCAGCAGGAAGCCCGCCCCGGCCGTCTCCGCCATCTGGCGGGCGGTGGCGCGCGCCGCCGCGTACGGCGCGATCGGGCAGCAGATGCCGACGCCCCGGTGCCGGGCGATCTCGGCGGCAACCCAGCCGATCCGGCGCACGTTGAGATCCCGGTCGGCCTTGCTGAACCCCAGACCGGCGGAGAGTTCCCGCCGCACCACGTCGCCGTCGAGCAGCGTGATCGTGCGGTCGCCCTGCTCGCGGAGCACATCCGCCAGCCCTCGGGCGATCGTCGACTTGCCCGAGCCGGACAGACCGGTCAGGAAGATCACCAGACCGCGGTGCCGGCGCGGCGGGCGGGCCCGGGCCAGTTCCTTCGCCACCGCCGGCGGGGTGTGCCACTCGGGCAGCGGGAACCCCCGGTCCAGCAGGTCGTCGATCTCGCGCGTGCTCAGCGCCAGCCGCCGGTTGCGCGGCGGGATGTCCTCACGCCAGCGCCACTGCCCGTCCCGGTTGTCGTAGGCCAGCTCGCGGGGCACCAGCACGCGCAGACCGGCGCCGGAGAGCATGCCCTCGGTCGAGAGCAGGTGGGTCACCCCGTACGCGGCGGCGACCCGGGCCCGCAGCAGCGCGTCGCTGATCTCGTCGCGCCGCCGGGCCAGCGGCACCGCCACGAGCGTCGCCGGGGGCATCCGGTCGCGGGCGGCGAACACGCCGCGCACCAGCGCCTCGGCCGGCAGGCCGTTGATCGACTCCTCACCCACCGGGATCATCACCAGCAGGTGCGCGCCGAGCGTACGGGCCGCGTGCGCGATCTGCGCCAGCTGCGGCCGGTGCAGCGGGCGGTCGGCGAACACGCCGAGCACCCGGCCCGGCGGCAACAGCCCGCGTACCTCGTCGGGGCCGCGTCGCAGCCGCTGGAACGGGCCGTGGCCGCCGTCGCCCAGGCGGCGCACCGCGCCCCCGACGCCCACCATGCCCTCGCGGCCCGGCCAGACGTCGGTCACGTCCATCGCCGCCACCGGCGCGCCCTCGCCGTCGGTGAGCACCACCGCCCGGCGGGCCGGGTCGGCCGGGTCCAGCCCGTCGGCGAGCGCCGCCGGCACCTGGAGCGTCACCGGCACCGGCCACGGTGTGCCGTCGGCCAGCCGGCCGCGCCGGTTCAGCGAGGCCAGGTCGGCCCGGCTCATGAAACCGGTGAGCGGAGCGTACGCCCCGCTCAGCAACAACTGGAGATCGGCCAGTTCAGCGGGCCTGGGCGCGTACGACGGCGCATCCCGCAGAACGTCCTCGGGCAGCAGCCACCCGTTGCTCATCGAACCCCCAACTCACCGGCCGGCACACAGTTTCGCAGCCCACCGGCGATCGGTCGAGAGCGCCACCCGGCCTCCCGGTGATCGCGTGTCCGGCGACCGCGCCGACGACGACCCGGGGTGACCGAATCCTCACCGGTGGGCGGCGGCCGGTCGATCGTGCGAACGGCTGCCCGCGCGCGCCGACCGGCCGAGAGCACACCACCGGGCTCCCGCCACCTAAGGGCTGCGGTGGCCGAGGATCAGGGGATCGCCGGGGTCGGGAGAGGCTCCGGCGAGGCGCCCGGGTTCTACGCTGAACGGCGTGACACTGCTCGCGACCGAGTCGCTGACCAAGACGTATGGAGGCCGGGTCACCGCGTTGGCCGACCTCACCGTGTCGGTCGAGCCGGGGATCATCGGGCTGGTGGGCGCGAACGGCGCCGGCAAGTCCACTCTGATCAAGATCCTGCTGGGTCTGCTCCCGCCGACCAGCGGCCGGGTGCAGGTGCTCGGCCTCGACCCCACCACCGACCCCGCCGCGGTCCGCGCCCGAGTCGGCTACATGCCCGAGCACGACGCCCTCCCGCCCGACCTGTCCGCCGCCGAGCTGGTCACCCACCTGGGCCGGATCAGCGGGCTGCCGCGCACCGTCGCCCGGGAACGGGCCTCCGAGGCGCTGCGCCACGTCGGTCTGCACGAGGAGCGGCACCGGGCCGTCGGTGGCTACTCCACCGGCATGAAGCAGCGGGTCAAGCTCGCCCAGGCGCTCGTACACGATCCCGACCTGCTGCTGCTCGACGAGCCGACGAACGGCCTCGACCCGGCCGGCCGGGACGCCATGCTCGCCCTGATCCACCGGATCGGCACCGAGTTCGGCATCTCGGTGGTGGTCTGCTCGCACCTGCTCGGCGAGGTGGAGCGGATCTGCGACACGCTCGTCGCCATCGACGGTGGCCGGTTGCTGCGCGCCGACCGGGTGTCCGCCATGACCACGGCCACCGACGTGCTCGCCGTCGAGGTGAGCGAGGGCACCGAGGAACTGGCCGCCCGGCTCACCGCGCTCGACCTGCCGGTGACCCGCGACGGGCGGCTGCTGCTCGTCCCGCTCGCCGACGACGCCACCTACGACCAGATCCTCGGCGCGGTCGCCGAGCTGGACCTGCCGCTGCACCGGCTGGACCAGCGGCGGCACCGGGTGGCCGAACTCTTCGCCGCGAGGGAGCCCAGCCATGTCTGACGCGACCGGGGTCATCCACGACATCGGCTACCAGCGTTACACCGGTCCGCGGCTCGGCCGTCGGCAGGTCTTCGGCGCGCTCTACCTGCACGGCGTGCGTACCGTCTTCGGGCTGGGCCGCAGCGCCAAGGCCAAGATCTTCCCGTGGCTGGTCGTCTCCGTGGTGACTGTGGTGGCCGCCGGGGTGACCGCGGTGCGCAGCCAGATCGGCGAGGTGGTGATGACGTACGCCCAGTTCGCCGACGCGATGAGCTGGCTGGTCATCTTCTTCGCCGCGGTGGCCGCGCCCGAGCTGGTTTCCCGCGACCTGCGCAGCGGCGTGCTGCCGCTGTACTTCTCCCGCCCGCTGCCGCGCGGCGACTACGCGCTGTCCAAGCTGCTGGCGCTCGTCACCGCGCTGTGGCTGCTGCTCGGCGGTCCGCAGCTGGTGATGTTCCTCGGTGCCGCGTTCACCACGAACCGGGGCGTACGCGGGGTGTGGGACGAGCTGCTCGACCTGCTGCCCGGGCTGCTCTACGCCGGGCTCTGGGCGGTGGTGTTCGCCTCGATCGCCCTGCTCGTCGCCTCGCTCACCGGCAAGCGCGCGTTCGCCGCCGGCGGCATCGTGGCCGTCTTCCTGATGACCACCCCGGTGGTCGGCGTGCTGTCCATCCTGCCCTCGCAGACGATCAACCAGCTGGCCTTCGTGGCCTCCCCGCCGACGCTCGTCGGGGGCGTCGGCAACTGGGCGCTCGGCGACCGGCTGACCCAGGGACGGGGCGGCATGCCGATCGGCGACTTCGGGCCGGTCTACGCCGTGGCCGCCGTTCTGCTGGTCGCCGGCTGCGTCGCCCTGCTGCTCCTGCGATACCGGAAGGTGGCCGCCCGATGACGGCGATCAGCACCCAGGCGACGGCCGACGCGCCCGCCGCCGCGACGAGCACGCTCGACCTGGCGGGCGTCTCCCGCTGGTACGGCAACGTGGTGGCGGTCAACGACGTCACCATGCGGCTCGGCCCCGGCGTGACCGGCCTGCTCGGTCCCAACGGCGCCGGGAAGACCACGCTGCTGCACATGATGGCGGGCTTCCTGTCCCCGTCGCGCGGCACAGTGGCGCTGGACGGGGAGCCGACCTGGCGCAACCCCGCCGTCTACCGGCGGCTCGGCCTGGTCAGCGAGCGCGAGGCGGTGCACACGTTCCTCAGCGCGTACGAGTTCGTGCTCGCCAGCGCCAAGCTGCACCGGCTGCCCGACCCGGAGGCCGCCACCCGGCGGGCGATCGAGCTGGTCGAGATGGAGGACGCCCAGACCCGCCGGATCGGCACCTACTCCAAGGGCATGCGGCAGCGCACCCGGGTCGCCGCCGCGCTCGTGCACGACCCGCAGGTGCTGCTGCTCGACGAGCCGTTCAACGGGATGGACCCGCGCCAGCGGCTGCACATGATGGCGCTGCTGCACCGGCTCGGCGACGCGGGGCGGACCATCCTGTTCAGCTCGCACATCCTGGAGGAGGTCGAGCAGGTCTCCGGCACGGTCCAGGTGATGGTGGCCGGCCGGCTCGCCGCGTCCGGCGACTACCGGACCATCCGCCGCCTGATGACCAACCGGCCGCACGTGTTCGGGGTCCGCTCCACCGACGACCGGGCGCTGGCGGTGGCGCTGATGGCCGAGGCGTCGGTCTCCGGCGTCGAGCTGGACCGAACCGGCCTGACGGTCAAGGCCGGCGACTACGGCGCGTTCACCCGGGCGCTGCCCCGGATCGCGCTCCGGCACGGCATCCGGGTCCGGCAGCTCCTGCCGGAGGACGAGTCGCTGGAGAGCGTCTTCTCGTATCTGGTGGAGGCATGATGTCGACAGTCACCTGGATCACCGCGCGCGGCCTGTTCGGCCGGAGCCGGTTCCTCATGCTGCTGCCGTTGCCGTTGGTCTTGATCGGCCTGGCGGTACTCTGCCGGTCGCTCGGCGTCGACCCGGGACAGTGGGGCCCGCCGGTGCTCGTCGGCCTCGGTCTCGCGGTGGTGCTGCCGGTGGTGGCGCTGATCGTGGGCACCGGCGTGCTCGGCGCGGAGATCGACGACGGCACCGTCGTGCACATCCTCACCAAGCCGCTGCCGCGCTGGCAGATCGTGCTGCCGAAGCTGGCGGTCGCGGCCGGCGTCACAGCGGTCACCGTCGGCGTCCCGATCTACGTCGCGGGCGTGCTCGCCGATTCGGTACGTCTCGGACTGGCGCTGGTCGCCGCCTCGGCGGCGGGCGCGCTGGCGTACTCGGCGCTGTTCCTGGCGCTGAGCCTGGTGACCCGGCGGCCGGTGCTGCTCGGCCTGGTCTACGTGCTGATCTGGGAGGGGCTGCTGGGCCGGTTCGTCAGCGGCACCCGGGTGCTGTCGATCCAGCAGTGGGTGATCGCCCTGGCCGACCGGATGGCGCCGACGCCGCTGCTCGGCACCACCGTCTCGGTGCCGGTCGCGGCGGTGCTCACCGCTCTGGTGGCGGTCGGGTTCACGGTGCTGGCGATCGACCGCCTGCGCTCGTTCAGCGTGGCCGGCGAGACGAGCTGAACCCGCCGGCGCGGCGGCGCCCTCCGCCCCCGCCGCCACGTCCGTGCCGCCGGTGACCCCGGCGCCGGCGGGCCTCGACGAGACCACCAGGAAGACCTGCGCGACGGCGGAGACGGACATCTCGGCTGCCCTCAAGGAGGTGGCCGAGGCGGAGAAGATCGGCCCGCCGGCCGGCCACTCGGCGGTCAGCGCCCAGTACTCGGCCGGCGCGGCCACGCTCTACACGCACGCCTTCACCGGCAGCGACGAGGTGAACGGCGCGGTGAAGGGGGTCGCCGCCGCCATGACCGACCTCGCCGACAGTTGGGCCAGGGCGCCGGACAAGGCGGATCTCACCGCCGCCCGGGACAAGCTCAAGGCGGCGTGCGCGGCCGACTGAGGCACGTATCCGAAGGGCCGGCCCGGCCGGCCCTTCGGGGCGTTAACAAGGGCCCCTTCTACAACGCCAGGCGTTAAGAAGGGGCCCTTCCTTACACCGGGGCGGCGGTCAGAACGCGCAGGCTATGACCAGTTCGGTGGTGCGGTCGGGCAGCAGGTCCAGCTTCGCGATCCGGCCCGCCGACCGCAGGTCGTC
The DNA here is from genome assembly GCF_000374985.1 of Micromonospora sp. CNB394. Taxonomy (NCBI): domain Bacteria; kingdom Bacillati; phylum Actinomycetota; class Actinomycetes; order Micromonosporales; family Micromonosporaceae; genus Micromonospora; species Micromonospora sp. CNB394. The sequence continues at coordinate 193,674 of NZ_KB895826.1, forward strand.
GGCGACGTCGCCCAGCCGGTCGAGCACCGCCGCCGGTCCGAGCGCCTCGGCCAGCGGCACGTCCGCCTTCATCGAAAGCTTCCGCTCCGATTTTGCGCGGCGCACCTGACCCAGCGCGTCCGTCGCCAGCCGCAGCAGTTCCGGGTCGCCCGGCGCCGCCATCGCGCGGCCCACCTCGTACGTGGTGGGCCAGGGGGAGCGGTGCACCGAGCCGTACCGCCACCACGACCAGACCTCCTCGGTGACGAACGGCAGCACCGGCGCGAACAGGCGCAACTGCACCGACAGCGCGGTCGCCAGCGCCGCCCGGGCCGAGTCGGCCGCCGCCCCGGAGCCGTAGGCGCGCTCCTTCACCAACTCGATGTAGTCGTCGCAGAACCGCCAGAAGAACGCCTCGCTGGCCATCAGTGCGGCCGTGTGGTCGTACGCGTCGAAGGCGGTGGTCGCGGTCGCGACCACGCCGGACAGTTCGGCGAGCATCGCGGTGTCCAGCGGTTGGGTCGCCGCGGCCCGCAGCGCGTCGGCAGCACCCAGCCCGAGCGCGAACCGCGACGCGTTGAGCAGCTTGGTGGCCAGCCGGCGGCCCACCTTGACCTGGGCCGGGTCGAAGGCGAGGTCCATGCCCGGCTTGCCGTTGGCGGCCCAGTAGCGGACCGCGTCGGACCCGTTGCTCTCCAGCAGCGCCATCGGCGTGACCACGTTGCCCTTGGACTTCGACATCTTCTTGCGGTCCGGGTCGAGGATCCAGCCGGACAGCACCGCCGTGTGCCACGGCAGCGCGCCGTGCTCCAGGTGGGACCGGGCCACTGTGGCGAACAGCCAGGTCCGGATGATGTCGTGCCCCTGCGGGCGCAGGTCCATCGGGAAGACCCGGGCGAACAGGTCCGGGTCGGTTTCCCAGCCGCCGACGATCTGCGGCGTCAGCGACGAGGTGGCCCAGGTGTCCAGCACGTCCGGGTCGCCGGTGAAACCACCCGGCTCGCCGCGCTGCGACTCCTCGTATCCGGGCGGCGGCTCGCTCGTCGGATCGATCGGGAGCATCGCCTCGTCCGGTGTGAGAGGGTGGGACCAGTCCGGCTCGCCAGCGTCGTCGAGCCGGTACCACACCGGCACCGGCACGCCGAAGAACCGCTGCCGGCTGACCAGCCAGTCGCCGGTGAGGCCACCCACCCAGTGCTCGTACCGGTGCCGCATGTGCTCCGGCACCCAGCGCAGCTCCCGCCCCCGGGCCAGCAGTTCCTCGCGCAGGCCGGCGTCCCGTCCGCCGTTGCGCAGATACCACTGCCGGGTCGAGACGATCTCCAGCGGCCGGTCGCCGCGCTCGTAGAACTTCACCGGGTGGGTGATCGGCCGCGGCTCGCCGACCAGGTCGCCCGCGTCGGCCAGCAGTTCCACGAGCGTCCGCCGGGCGCCGTTGACGGTCTGCCCGGCCAGCACCGCGTAGGGCTCCGCCGGCACGCCGGCCGGCGATTCCGGCAGCAGGCGGCCGTCCCGGCCGATCACCACGCGGGTGTCCAGCCGCAGCTCACGCCACCAGGTCACGTCGGCCAGGTCACCGAACGTGCAGACCATCGCGATGCCCGTGCCCTTGGCCGGGGCCGCCAGCGGGTGCGCGCGCACCGGCACCTCGACCCCGAACACCGGGGTACGCGCAGCCGCGCCGACCAGGTCCGCGTACCGCTCGTCGTCGGGGTGGCAGACGAGCGCCACGCAGGCCGGCAGCAGTTCCGGGCGGGTGGTGTCGATCAGCACCTCGCGGCCGTCCGGACCGGTGAACCGCAGCCGGTGGTACGCGCCGGGCCGCTCCCGGTCCTCCAGCTCCGCCTGCGCGACGGCGGTCCCGTACCCGACGTCCCACAGCGTCGGCGCCTCGGCCTGGTACGCCTCGCCCCGCGCCAGGTTGCGCAGGAAGGCGCGCTGGCTGGCCGCGCGGGCCGCCGACCCGATCGTGGTGTACGTCAGCGACCAGTCCACCGACAGCCCGAGCCGCCGCCACAGCGCCTCGAACGCCTTCTCGTCCTCGACGGTGAGCAGTTCGCACAGCTCGATGAAGTTGCGCCGGGAGATCGGTGTCGGGTTCTTCCGGGCCGCGTCGTCCACCGGCGCGGCCGGCGGGCGCCAGTCGCTGTCGTACGGCAGCGCCGGGTCGGGACGCACGCCGTACACGTTCTGCACCCGGCGTTCGGTGGGCAGCCCGTTGTCGTCCCAGCCCATCGGGTAGAACACGGTGCGCCCGCGCATCCGCTGGAACCGGGCCACCGTGTCGGTGTGCGTGTACGAGAAGACGTGCCCCATGTGCAGCTCGCCCGACACGGTCGGCGGGGGAGTGTCGATCGCGTACACGTCCGACCGCTCCTTCGTCCGGTCGAACGCGTACGTGCCGTCGGACTGCCAGCGGCGGGCCCAGGTCTCCTCGAGGCCGTCCAGGCTCGGACGCTCGGGGACGCCGCCGCGGACGCTCCTCGTCGTGTCGGTCATCAGCCGATGGTAGGCAGCCCGCCCGCCCCACTCCACGACTTTCCCCACCGCCGCGCAGGGAGGGAGAGTCACAGCAGCGAGTCGCGCCACTGGCGGTGCAGGGCGGCGTAGCGGCCGTCGGCGGCGATCAGTTCGGCCGGTGGGCCGTCCTCCACGATCCGGCCGTCGTCGAGCACCAGCACCCGGTCGGCGATTTCCACTGTGGAGAGCCGGTGGGCGATCACCAACGCGGTACGGTCGCGCAGCACGTTGTGCAGCGCCCGCTGCACCAGCCGTTCGGTGGGCACGTCGAGCGACGAGGTCGCCTCGTCCAGGATCAGCACCCGTGGGTCGGCGAGGAACGCCCGGGCGAACGCGACGAGTTGCCGCTGCCCGGCGGAGAGCCGGCCGCCGCGGCGGTGCACGTCGGTGGCGTACCCGTCGGGCAGCGCGGCGATGAAGTCGTGCGCGCCGATCGCCCGCGCGGCCGCGACCACCGTCTCGTCGTCGGCGTCGGGCCGGCCGAACCTGATGTTTTCGGCCACGGATCCGCTGAACAGGTGGGTCTCCTGGGTCACCAGCACCACCGCCCGGCGCAGCTCGGCGTCGGCGAGATCGCGCAGGTCCACTCCGTCCAGCCGGACCGCGCCCGCGTCCGGGTCGTGGAAGCGGGCCAGCAGCTTCGCGACTGTGGACTTTCCGGCCCCGGTCGGCCCGATCAACGCGACGGTCTGCCCGGGCGGCACGGTCAGGTCCAGGCCGGACAGGATCGGCGTCCCGCGGCGGTAGCCGAAGCCGACAGCGTGGAAGGTGACCGCCCCGCGCGACGGCCCGGCCGGCAGCGGCGCCGGCCGCTCCGGTTCGGCCACCGCGGGCCGCTCGTCCAGCACCCCGGCCAGCTTCTCCAGCGCGGCGGTCGCCGACTGGAGCGAGTTGTAGAACTGGCTCAGCTCCTCCATCGGCTCGAAGAACCGGCGCAGGTAGAGCAGGAACGCGGCGAGCACGCCCACCTCCACGCCGCCGCCCAGCACCCGCCAGCCGCCGTACCCGAGCACCACCGCCGTGGTCAGGTTGCCGATCAGCCGGATGCCCGGTGAGTAGATCGCGATCAGCCGGAACGCGCGCAGGCTGGAGCGCCGGTAGTCGTCGTTGACGGTGGCGAAGATGCGGTCGTTGCGCTCCTCGCGCCGGTACGCCTGCACGGCCCGGATGCCGCGCAGCGACTCGACGAAGTGCACGATGACCAGCGCCACCGCCTCCCGGGTGCGCCGGTACGCCCCGGCCGAGGCGCGGGCGAACCAGCGGGACAGCACGAACAGGAACGGGAACGCGAGCAGCGTCACCGCGGCCAGTGGCAGATCCAGCCAGAGCAGGATGCCCGCCACCGACAGCACTGACAGCCCGGCCATCACCAGTTTGTCGATGCCGCCGTCGACCAGCTCGGCGATCGACTCCAGGTCGCTGGTCAGCCGGGACACCATCCGCCCGGACGTGTAGCGCTCGTGGAACCCGACGTCGAGGCGGAGGAAGTGCCCGTACACCCGGCGGCGCAGGTCCAGCAGGACGGCCTGGCCGATCCGGGCGGCGAGGGTGAGGAACGCGCGCCGGGCCGCGTACTCGACTGCGGTGGCGACCACGAACGCGACGGCGACGGCGATCAGTGGGCCGGGGTCGCCGCCCCGCAGCGGGCCGATGCCCCGGTCGATGCCGAGCATGACCAGGTACGGCCCGGACATGGCGGCGGCGTTCTGGGCCAGCAGCAACGCCACCGCCAGCCCGAGCGCCCGGCGGTGCGGGCGCAGCAGTCGCCGCAGCAGGAGCCGGCTGCGGGTACGCAGCCGGGTCACCGCCGCGGGGGACGAGTCCTCGGCCCGGCTGCGGTCGGCGTCCGGATCGGTGGCCCGTCCCCGCCAGTGGGACAGGTCCGCACCGCCGTCGTCGTGCGCGCCGGTCGTCGCGTGGCCGCCCGGTGGGGCCGGGTCACCGCTGCCGCCGCGCGCGCCGGTCGTGCCGGAGCCGTTCGGCGCGTCGCGGGGCCGGGGTACCCGCGGCGCGCGGCCGGTCACGACCGCACCAGGCCGACGCCGTCGCTTCGTCGCTCCGGCTCGGCGGACAGCACCGCCCGGTAGGCGGGCACCCGCGCCAGCAGCTCCGAGTGGGTGCCGACGGCGACGATCCGGCCGTCGTCCAGCAGCGCCACCCGGTCCGCCAAGGCCACCGTCGAGGGGCGGTGCGCCACCAGCAGGGTCGTGGTGGCGGTGTCCCGCAGCACCCGGCGCAGGGCCGCCTCGACGAGCGCCTCGGTGTGCACGTCGAGCGCGGAGAGCGGGTCGTCGAGCACCAGCACCGCGGGCCGACCGAGCACCGCACGCGCCAGCGCGAGGCGCTGCCGCTGCCCGCCGGACAGCGACAGCCCCTGCTCACCCACCCGGGTGGCCAGCCCCCAGGGCAGCTCGTACGCGAACTCCGCCTGGGCCAGCGCCAGCGCGGCGCGGATCTCGTCCTCGCCCGCGTCCGGCCGCCCCAGGGTGAGGTTCTCCCAGACCGACATGGAGAACAGCGTCGGTTCCTCGAACGCCACGGCGACCAGCCGGCGCAACGACTCCAGCCGCAGGTCACGCACGTCGTGCCCGTCGAGCGTGATCCGGCCGCGCGTCACCTCGTGCAGCCGGGGGACGAGCGACAGCAGCGTGCTCTTGCCGCAGCCGGTGACGCCGACCAGCGCCATCGTCTCGCCCGCCTCGACGGTCAGGTTCAGGTCGCTCAGCACCGGCGCGGACGTGCCGGGGTAGCGGAAGCCGACCCCCTCGAAGCGGAGCCGGCCACGTACCTCGCCCCGGGCGAGCGGCCGGGCGTGCGGAGCGTCCACGATGGTCGGCGGCGTGTCCAGGACCTCCTGGATCCGGTCGGCGGCGGTCGCCGCCTCCTGGCCGTTGGCGATGATCCAGCCCAGCGACTGCACCGGCCAGATCAGCATGAGCTGGAGACTGACGAACGCGACCAGCTCCCCGATGGACAGCACACCCTCGGCGACCGCCGCGGCGCCGGCCACCAGGACCGCGCCGAGTGTCAGGTTCGGCACCAGGTCGAACAGCGCGGAGGTACGCGCCAGCAGCCGGGCCTTGCCGATCCCGGTGTCGTGCAGCCGGCGCGCGCCGACGGTGAACCGGGCCGCCAGTTCCGGCCCCCGCCCGTACGCCCGCATGGTGCGCAACCCCAGCGCGGTCTCCTCGACCAGCGTGGCGACGTCGCCCTGCTGATCCTGCATCCGGCGCGACGCGGCGTGGTAGTGGCGGGCGAAGCGGCGGCTGATCAGGAACAGCGGTACGGCGCTCGCCGCGACCAGCAGCCCCAGCCACTGGTGCAGCCGGATCAGCAGCGCCACCACCGCCGCGTAGGTGACCAGGTTGAGCACCAGGAACAGCAGCCCGAAGGAGAGGAACCGCCGGATCACCGAGAGGTCGCTGGTGATCCGGGACAGCAACTGGCCGGACTGCCAGCGGTCGTGGAAGCCGGCCGGAAGCCGTTGCAGGTGGGCGTAGATGTCGGCGCGGATGGCGGCTTCCATGCCCACCGAGGACGACGACTGCGTCCAGCGGCGGATGAAGATGAGGACCGCCTCGGCCACGCCGAGCAGCAGTGCCAGGGCGCCGAGCCGGACCAGCCCGGCCTCGTCGTGCCGGGCCACCGGCCCGTCGACCACCCGCTGCACCACCAGCGGAACGGCCAGGCTGGCCGCGGTGGCCGCCAGCGCCGCGATCAGCAGCCAGGCGAACTCCATCGCGTACGGGCGCAGGTAGGGCCGCAGCCGCCAGAGGTTGCGCAGCGGCTGGGACCGGGCGTCGATATGCGCCGCGGGGTTGCCGTCGCTGGACGCGGGCACTACCCGACGGTAGCCGCCGGGGGTGACAGTCCGGCTGTCAGCTAGCCGTCACCCGTCCCTCATGCCCGAGAAGCCACTTCTTCACGTCCAGCCCCCAGCGGTATCCGCCGAGCGAGCCGTCGGTGCGCAGCACCCGGTGGCAGGGCACGAACAGCGCGGCGGCGTTGCGCGCACAGGCCGCCGCGGCGGCCCGGATCGCCGCCGGTCGCCCGGCCAGCGCGGCGAACCCGGTGTAGGTGACCGGGCCGCCGGGCTTCACGTCGCGCAGCACCTGCCAGGCGTGCGTCAGAAAGAGGCCGCCGCTGTGCTGCTCGACCGGCACCGCGTCGATCGCGGCCAGGTCGCCGTCCAGGTAGGCCCGCACGGCCGCGGTCACCGGACCGAGGTCGGCCCGTTCCCGCGGTTCGCCGCGCAGGCTCGGGTGGATCAACGGCAGCAGAGCGGCCGGGTCGGCGGTGAAGCCCGCCGCGCGTACCGCCCCGGTCGGGCCGGCGAGCACGCTCAACGGGCCGGCGGGTGTGCCGATGACGGTGCTGTCCACAGTGCTCATGCTGCTCTCCAGAGTCGGATGGTCGCGTACGACCGCCAGGGGCGCCAGCGGCCGGCGTACGCGGACAGGGTCTTCGGGTCGTCGGACAGGCCGAGCGCTGCTGCGCCGCGGCGTACGCCCAGGTCGGTGGTGAGGGCGACATCGGGGTCGCCGAGTGCGCGCATGGCCAGGTAGCCGGTGGTCCAGGGGCCGACGCCGGGCACCGCGGCCAGGAGCCGGACCGCCTCCTCCCGGTCGCCGCCGGGTTCCAGGTCGAGTTCGCCGCCGGCGACCGCGCGGGCGAGCGCCCGGAGTGTCTCGCGGCGTGCCGTCGGCATCCGGAACGCCGTGTCGGGCGCCGCGAGCAGCTCCGCCGGGCCGGGGAAGGCCACCAGGCCGTCCGCCGGGTCGTCGGCACCCGCCCCGCTCGCGGTTCGGGTGGCGGCGAGCAGGCGGGTGAGCGTGGTCCGCGCCGAGGCCAGCGAGACCTGCTGGGTGGTGACGGCGCGGACGGCCAGCTCGAAACCGTCGACCGCGTGCGGCAGCCGGACGCCGGGTTCGGCCGCGACGGCCGGGGCCAGTGCCGGGTCGGCGGCCAGTGTGGCGTCCACCGCGACCGGGTCGGCGTCCAGGTCGAGCAGGCGGCGGCAGCGGGCCACCGCGGGGGCCAGGTCGCGCATGTCGGCCAGCCGCAGCGTGGCGTCGATGTGGCCGTCGGCGGGGGTCAGCGCCACCGTGGCGGGACCGTGCGGCAGGCGCAGCCCACGGTGGTAGGTGCCGTCGCGGACCACCTCGACGCCGGGTAGCGCGCGCAGCGCGAGGAAGTCCAGCAGCGCGCCCGCGTGCAGCGGGGGCCGGTGTGCCAGCCGCAGCGAGAGCGTGCCCGCACCGGTGGTCGCCGCCGGGCCACGCCGGCCGGTCCGCAGCTCGGAGGGTGTGCCGCCGTAGACCTCGCGGACCGTGTCGTTGAACTGCCGGACGCTGCCGAACCCGGCGGCGAAGGCCACGTCGGCCAGGCCGAGGCCGGTGGTCTCGATCAGGAGCCGGGCGGTCTGCGCGCGCTGGGCCCGGGCCAGTGCCAGCGGACCGGCGCCCAGTTCGGCCCGGAGCATCCGGTGCAGGTGCCGTTCGGTGTAGCCCAGCCGGGTGGCCAGCCCGGGCACCCCGTCCCGGTCCACCACGCCGTCGGCGATCAGGCGCATGGCGCGGCCGACCAGGTCGGCCCGGACGTCCCACTGGGGTGAGCCCGGTGCCGCGTCCGGCCGGCACCGGCGGCACGCCCGCAGCCCGGCCCCCTGGGCGGCGGCGGCGGACGGGAAGAACCGGACGTTCCGCCGCTTCGGCGTCATCGCCGGACAGGACGGCCGGCAGTAGATCCCGGTCGACGTCACGCCGGTGTAGAACCAGCCATCGAACCGCGGGTCGCGGCTGTCGACGGCTCGATAGCACCGCTCGAAGTCCAGCTCCATGCCACGATCCTGCCTCGCAGCTCCCGGGCGCGGCTGGCGGGATTCGGACATGACGTGCGGCGGTCGCGCCAGCCCGGGGAAGTGGCGGTGTCCCGGGCCCCGGGACACCGCCACTCCGCCGAGGTGGCGTGGATCATGGCCGACGGACCCGAGAAAGTGTCGTAAGTGGTCGGTAGCGTCCCGCCACCAACTCAAGAAGAGGTGCGGGGCATGGCGAGCGTGGCCGGGCGGGGTGTCCACTGATGCGATCGGGGCGGGCACCGTTGGACGCCGCGGTGGTGGAGGGCTTCTACGAGCGGATGCGGGTGGTGGCGCCGGCCGCGTACGGCGCGATCGAGCGCGACCGGGCAGGTGACCCCGGTCGCCCCTTCGCGGACACCGCCTGCGGGCGGCTGGCCGGTTCGCTCGACCCGGACGGGCTGCGCGCGCTCGGCATGTGGGCGCACCACTGGTGCATGCGCTTCTACGACGACGACACCCGGGTCGGCCTGCGGCTGGTCCGCGAGATCGCCGCCCGCTCGGGCCTGGGCTGGACCGCCGACGAGGTGCGCTGGCTGCTCGACCGGTCGTACGCGGCCGGTCCCGCCGCCGCGCACCGGTTCACGCTGCCGCTCGCGGCTGCGGCGCAGCTACCGGCCGGTGTGCTGCCCGAGGGCATCGCCGCCGACGCGTGGCCGGACGACTGGCGCCGGCTGCGGGCCGGCTGACCGCGCCGCCATCCGACCGACGCGTGGCCGGCCGGTGCCGCCGTCGCGCCGCCCGAACCGGCCCGCGTGCCGGTCGCCGTCGGCGCGTCCGCGTCGCCGCCCGGCTGCGGGCGCGACGATCGGTCCGGCATCTGGGCGAGCACCATGGCCCCCACTGCCACCGCGAACCCGGTGAGCTGGACCGGGTCGAGTGCCTGGCCGAGCACCGCCCAGCCGAGCGCCGCCGCGGTGAGCGGGCTGAGCGCGCCGAGCACCGACACCCGGGACACCGGCAGTCGCGCCGCGCCCCGGAACCACAGCACGTACGCCAGCGCGGTGCCGGCCAGCCCGAGCCACGCGTACCCGAGAAGTGCCGGTCCGTCGGGCACTGGTGGCGCGCCCTCGACGGCGGCGGCGACCGGCGCGATCATCAGGCCACCGGCGACGAGCTGCCAGCTCGTCACGGCGAGGACGCCCACTCCGGGCGGCCGGCCCCAGCGGCGGGTGAGCACCAGCCCGGCGGCCATCGTCACGGCCCCGGCCAGGCCGGCGGCGACGCCGAGCGGGTCGAGGCCGGCGCCCGGACGCAGCACCACGAGGGCCACGCCGAGCGGCGCGGCCACGGCGGCGGCCAGCGCCGGCCGGGTGGGGCGGTCGCGGAGCAGAGCGACGGTCAGGACCGCCACCAGGAGCGGTTGCGCGGCGCCGAGGACGGCGGCGGTGCCGCCGGGGAGCCGGTACGCGGCGAGGAACAGCAGCGGGAAGAACACCCCGATGTTCAGCGCGCCGAGCACTGCGGCTCGACCCCACCAGCGGCCGTGTGGTCGTCGGTGGGTCAGGGCGAGCAGCAGCAGACCGGCCGGCAGGGCGCGGATCGCCCCGGCCCAGAGCGGCCGGTCCGGGGGAAGGAGTTGAGCGGTGACCAGGTAGGTGGTGCCCCAGGTGATCGGTGCGGCGGCGGTGAGCGCGACGTCGGTCCAGCGGGGGTTCACGGCGGCCCCTTTCTCGTTCCTAAGTATCTTAGCGCTAAGCTAATCAGGCCCGAGCGAAAAGGGGAAGTGGGACGTGCGGCACAATCGGCAGCCGTGACAGGCGACGAGGTGGACGCGATCGTCGAGCAGTGGCGGCGGGAACGACCAGGTATGCGGCCCGAGCCGATGGCCGTGTTCGGCCGCATCTACCGGCTGGCCCGGCTGGTCGGCGACGACCAGGAGAAGGCGTACGCGGGCTGGGGCATCGGCCGGGGCGAGTTCGACGTGCTCGCAGCGCTGCGGCGCTCCGGATCGCCGTACACGCTGGCGCCGAAGGCACTCGCCGCCTCGCTGATGCTCACCTCCGGCGGCATGACCGGGCGGCTCGACCGCCTGGAACGAGCGGGCCTGGTACGGCGCTCGCCGGACCTGGCCGACCGGCGGGCGCTGCGGGTCACCCTCACCGACACCGGCCGCCGGGTGGTCGAGGAGTCGGCCGAGGCCGGGCTCGCGGTGCAGCGGCGGATCCTCGACGCGCTGCCGCCCGCCGACCGGGACCGGCTGGCCGATCTGCTACGCGCGTTGCTCGCCGCGGCCGAGGCCGGGCCCGCGGATCCGGCACAATGATCGGCACCGCCACCGCCCGGAAGGACAACCGTGCCCGCCACCGAACCGACGATCGTCGCCACCAGCATGGGATTCGCCAGCCGTCGCCGTGGCCCCTGGGACGCGCGGCCCAGCGCCCTGTTCGACCTGATGGCCGACCTGGCCGGGGCCGGTGACGCGCCCCGCGTCTGCTACCTCGGCCAGGCCACCGGCGACCAGCCGACCGGGTTCACCGTCTTCTACGGCGCCTTCGCCGGCACCCGGTTCCGCGCCTCCCACCTGGCGCTCTACCCGATGCCGAACGTCGAGGACATCCGCGCGCACCTGCTCGCGCAGGACATCGTCTGGGTCGGCGGCGGCAGCGTGGCGAACCTCTGCGCGGTCTGGCGGGTGCACGGCCTGCCGGAGATCCTGCACGAGTGCTGGCAGGCCGGCGTGGTGCTCGGCGGGGTCTCCGCCGGCTCGATCTGCTGGCACACCGGCGGCGCCACCGACAGCTACGGCCCGGCGCTGCGACCCTTCACCGAAGGGCTGGGCTGGCTCCCGTACGGCAACGGCGTGCACTACGACAGCGAGGAGCAGCGCCGTCCGCTGATGCACCGGCTGGTCGCCGACGGCACGCTGCCGGCGAGCCACTGCACCGACGACGGGGTGGGGCTGATCTACCGGGGCACCCGGCTGGCCGAGGCGGTGGCGGACCGTCCCGGCGTGGCCGCGTACGAGCTGGTCCGCGCCGAGGACGACACCGCCCGGGAGACCCGGATCGAGCCGCGCCTGCTGTCCGCCGCGTCGCAGTGACCGGCGTCGCGGACCTGCCTGCCCGGCGTGAGCGGCGAACCGCGTAAGCTGGTTCGTCGTGAGTCTCACCATCGGCATCGTCGGCCTGCCCAACGTGGGCAAGAGCACCCTGTTCAACGCGCTGACCAAGAACGACGTGCTCGCCGCGAACTACCCGTTCGCCACCATCGAGCCGAACGTCGGCGTGGTCGGGCTGCCCGACGAGCGGCTGGCCAAGCTGGCCGAGATCTTCTCCTCGCAGAAGGTGCTGCCGGCGCCGGTCTCGTTCGTCGACATCGCCGGCCTGGTCCGGGGCGCGTCCAAGGGGCAGGGCCGGGGCAACGCGTTCCTCGCCAACATCCGCGACGCCTCGGCGATCTGCCAGGTGGTGCGCGCGTTCTCCGACCCGAACGTGGTGCACGTCGACGGCAAGGTCTCCCCGGCCGACGACATCGAGACGATCAACACCGAGCTGATCCTGGCCGACATCCAGACGCTGGAGAAGGCGCTGCCCCGGCTGGAGAAGGAGGCCAAGCTCCGCAAGGACCGGGCCGCCGCGGTCGAGGCGGCCAAGAAGGCGGTCGAGGTCCTCGACAACGGCGTGACCCTGTACGCGGGCGCCGCCGCCGCGAAGGTCGAGCTGGAGCACCTGCGTGAGCTGCACCTGCTCACCACCAAGCCGTTCCTTTACGTCTTCAACGTGGACGAGGCCGAGCTGGGCAACGAGGAGTTCCTCGACGAGCTGCGCGGCCTGGTCGCGCCCGCCGAGGCGATCTTCATGGACGCCAAGATCGAGTCCGAGCTGGTGGACCTGCCCGAGGACGAGGCCCGCGAGCTGCTGGAGTCGATCGGGCAGTCCGAGCCCGGCCTGAACCAGCTCGTCCGGGTGGGTTTCCGGACGCTCGGGCTCCAGACGTACCTGACGGCCGGCCCCAAGGAGGCGCGGGCCTGGACCGTCCCGGTCGGCGCGACCGCGCCGGAGGCCGCCGGGGTGATCCACAGCGACTTCCAGCGCGGCTTCATCAAGGCCGAGGTGGTCTCCTACGACGACCTGGTCGAGGCCGGATCGATGGCGGCGGCCAAGGCCGCCGGCAAGGTCCGGATCGAGGGCAAGGAGTACGTCATGCAGGACGGCGACGTGGTGGAGTTCCGCTTCAACGTCTGACACCCGAGCTGGGGTGACTATTTGGGGAAGATGAGCACGAGCAACGCCGGACGCCCATGGACTGCGGTGGACCCTACCGCCGCTCACGGCCCCTGAGTCACGAGCGATGAGCCCCTCTGCAAGCGACGCCGCCTTGGTGCGCCGTCACCTGGTCGGCGCCTGATCGACCCAGTGATCAAGGGGTTTACGTCATCCGGACCGCGTCGACCGGACACAAACTCCTTGATCATCGGAACCGGACCCGGGGGTCAGATCCTGGGGCTGCGGCGTTCGATCAAGGTGACGTCCCGCCAGGTGCCGTGGTGGCGGCCCACCCGCTCGCGGGTGCCGACCACCCGGAAGCCGCACGTGGCGTGCAGCGCGAGACTCGCGGTGTTCTCCGGGAACACGCCGGACTGGATGGTCCAGATCCCGGCCGCCTCGGTGGAGGCGATCAGCGCGTCCAGCAGCAACCGGCCGACGCCGCGCCCGCGCGCCTGCGGGTGCACGTAGACGGAGTGCTCCACCACGCCGGCGTAGACGCAGCGGTCCGATACCGCCGAGCAGGCCACCCAGCCGAGCACCGCACCCGTCTCGTCGAGCGCCACCCAACGGTGGCCGGGCAGCCGGGTGGCGGTGAAGCGCGCCCAGACCGGCGGCTCGGTCTCGAACGTGGCGTTCCCCTCCGCGATGCCGAGGCGGTAGATCTCCAGCACGACTTCGGCGTGCGAGTCGTCCATGGCGGCGACGGTGACGGTCATCGGCCCCTCCTGTCCGGACCCGGCGGTCGTCAGCGTAGTCGCGCGACTGCCCGAATCGAGGGCTTGAGGGTGGCCGCCGCCCGCCGGCCGAGGGGCCAGAGCGGTAGCGCCCGGCCCCTCGGCGTGCGGGCGCTACCGCCGGTAGACGGAGATGTGCGAGCGGCTGTCCTCGTCGAACGGCGTCCGGTCCCAGTCGGCGTACCGCTCGGTGAGCCGCAGCCCGGCCCGCTCGGCCAGCTCGTCGATCTGCTCCGGCCAGGCGTACCGCATGGCGAACGGCTTGAGGTGCACGCCGTCGGCGTCGAACGTGACGGTCTGGCGGACGAACGTCTGCGCCGCCCGGTCGTACCGGTGCAGGCGGATGGTGGCCGAGTCCTCGGCGACCTCCCGCACCTGGACCTGCTCGTCCCGGTCGAAGTCCGCCGGGTCGGGCACGAAGGTCTCGGTGACGAACGCCCCGCCCGGCGCGAGCATCCGGGCGACGTTGCGGAAGCACGCCGCCTGGCGCTCCTCCGAGACCAGGTTGAACAGGGTGTTGAACACCAGGAAGACCAGACGGTACGGCCCGGCGACCGGGACGTCCGCCATGTCGCCGACGGTGACGGGAATGTCCGCGCCGCCCGGCTTGGCGCGCAGCTGCGCCACCATCTCCGGGGACGCCTCGACGCCCTCCACGGCGAGGCCGCGGGCGGCCAGCGGCAGGGCCACCCGGCCGGTGCCGACCGCCAGTTCGAGCACCGGGCTGCCCTCGGCCAGCGGCGCGAGGAAGTCGACGGCCGGAGCGGGGTCGGGATTGCCGGGGCCGTCGTAGGTGGCGGCCCAGAGCCGGCCGAACAGGCCGGGATCGTCGAAGACGGACATCACGCGCTCTCCCGCCGGGCGGAAGGAACGCGACGCGGCGAGAGGTCAGTGACCTCCGCCGGAATGGGGTACGACAACACGAAGCCTCGTTTCGGATGGGGTGACGACGGGTCGGCTGGGCTTCGCAGCGTGTGGCATGGCGGTGCTCCCTCCGGTCGGCTTCGAAGGGTTCAGCAGACCAGCAACGGTGCCGGAGGGACAACCGGATTACGCCCGCAGCGCGTCGTCCACTCCGGTCTCCCGGCGGCCGAGGTGCACCGGGTCACGTCCGGTGAGCACGTCCACGGCGGCCTTGACGCACGCCCCGTACTCCCGGGTGGAGCTGATCCGCCACTGGCCGGCGTGCCGGCGGGCGGTGTCGTCGCCGACGCCGACGGCGTCGATGCCGGCGTCGCGGCAGAGCGCCACCGCGCGCGGCAGGTGGAACGACTGGGTGACCACAGTGGCCCGCCGCACCCCGAAGACGCGGTGCGCGCGCACGCACGAGTCGTACGTGTCGAACCCGGCGTGGTCCAGCACCGTCTTCTCCGCCGGGACGCCCCTGTCGACGAGCCAGCGCCGCATCGCGCCCGGTTCGTCGTAGTCCCGGTCCATGTTGTCGCCGGAGAGCAGGAGCACCTGGACCTTGCCGGCGGCGTACAACCGGCGGGCGATCTCCAGCCGGCCGGCCAGGAACGGTGCCGGCGTGCCGTCCGGGGCCACCTTGGTGCCCAGCACCAGGGCGACCGGCGTCTGCGGGACGTCCGCGGCGTCGAACAGGCGACCCTCGGCGGCGCCGCGGACCCAACTCACGCTGGCGACCGTGGCGGTGCCAAGCAGTACCACGGCGGCCATGGCGAGCACCAGGAGGCGGCCGGCCAGCCGTACGGCCCGCCGGCGGTCGCCCCAGGTCCGCCATCGCCCTGCCAGCCCTCGCATGGCGGCGATTGTGCCAGGCGGGGTCAGGAGATGTGGTGCAGGATGACGTTGTGCACGTGGTGGCTCTTCTCCGCGCCCCGGAACTCCACCTCGTAGGTGTGCGTGCCGACGTGCACCGCGATCGACCCGGTGGAGAAGAACGAGCCACCCCAGGACTTGTTGCTCACCACGCTCACGCTGGTGATCTTCGAGTACGGGATGCTGGTGATGGCGTACCGCTTGCCGACGAAGGAGCGGTCCTGGATGATCACCCGCCGGTCGGTCAGGCCGATGAATCCGGTGCCGGTGCCCACCGCGTCGTAGACGGCGATGATCTGCTCACCGGGCAGCAACCCGCTCTGGATCTGCTGGAACTGTTCCTTGCGGTCGTACGTGGGGCCAGACATGCACCCGAGGGTAGGCGGGGCGTGCCAACGGCTCAGGGTTCGGTGACCGCGCGGACCGCATCCTCGATACGTGCCGCGAGCAACACCTCACCCTCGGTGAGTGGCTCACCGTCGCCGTGCCCGAGCCTGATCTGCGTACGGTCGGCCCGGCGGCTGATCTCGGGACGCAGTCGCAGCGCGTCGGCCACCACCGCCACCCGCTCGGTGAGCGCGGCGTGCTGGGTGTCATCGAGGACGATGGTGCGGCGGATCTGTTCGCCCTCGCGCGTCCATCCGGACAGCAGGGCCAGTGCGTCGCTGAGGTAGTCGTGCTTCGCTCGGCCGCTGAACAGCACGCGCATCACCGCACCTCCCAGGCGTCGTTGCCGGCTTGTGGCCAAATCGTCGCCATCCCGTGTCCCAGTCGACGCCCTCTAGTCTCTCGCCGCTCAGATGGTGTGTCCACGCCCACACTTCCGTGTTCTGCTGACCTGACGGCGGACGCAGCTACCCAAACCGCCGATTGATCTGGCACGCTGGTGGCCCGTGCGGACCGAACGGGTTAGCGGAAGCGGGCAGGCCGACCGGCGGGAGCCGAGGGTGGTCGTCGGAGCGGCGATCATCGATGGCGGCCGGGTGCTGGCATGCGAGCGCTCCGCGCCCCCCGAGGTGGCGGGGCGCTGGGAGTTTCCGGGCGGAAAGGTCGAGCCGGGCGAGACCGAGGTCGATGCGCTGGCCCGGGAGTGCGCCGAGGAACTGGGCGTACGGGTGGCGGTCGGCGCGCGCGTCGGCCGGGACGTACGGATGGCGCACGGCCGGTCCGTGCTGCGCGTCTACGCCGCCCGTCTGCTGCACGGCGACGAGCCGAAGGCACTGGAGCACGCCGAACTGCGCTGGCTGTCCGCCGCCGAGCTGGACAGCGTCGCCTGGCTGCCGGCCGACGTGCCGATCGTGGCCGCGCTGCGGCCGCTTCTCGACGCCCCCTGAGCGAACGCGCCGCGGGCCGGTTCGCCCGGCGAACCGGACAGCCGGGCAGGGACGGGACGAGGGCCCGCGGCTCGTGCCGCCGGCCCCCGTCATCGTCGCGCTGCTGTTCAGTGCTTCGGCTCGTCCTGCTGCGGGTGAGCGAAGTTGAGGTGCTCCGGCGGCAGCGGGAACGTCACGTCGTCGCCGAACGGGGACGGCGCGGCGGCCTTGTTGAAGGTCAGCTCGGTCAGCGGCAGCTTGCCGCTGGCGTCCACCGCTGGGGCGGTCGGGTGCGGCACCTCGCGGTGCCAGTTGACGCCCTGCTGGGCCTGACGCTCGGCGGCGCTGTCGTGCGAGCCGCCCGCGTGCGAGTGCACTCCGCCGACGTGCGGACCACCGCCGTGCGCGTGCGCCCCGCCGTGCGTCCCTCCGGACGTGACGGCACCGCTCGAATGCCCGCTGGTCGCGCTGGTCTGAGGCACCTGACCCCTCCGGAAGATCTTGTTACCGAGCCACACAAGGGGATCGTACCTGCGGTCGACGACCCGTTCCTTCATGGGGATGATCCCGTTGTCGGTGATCTTGATGTGCTCGGGGCAGACCTCGGTGCAGCACTTGGTGATGTTGCAGAAGCCGAGCCCCATGTCCGACTGCGCGTACTCCCGGCGGTCGGTGCGCGCATCGAGCGGGTGCATGTCCAGCTCGGCCGCCCGGATGAAGTACCGGGGACCGGAGAACGCCGGCTTGTTCTCGTCGTGATCGCGGATCACGTGGCAGACGTTCTGGCACAGGAAGCACTCGATGCACTTGCGGAACTCCTGCGAGCGCTCGACGTCGACCTGCTCCATCCGGTAGTCGCCGGGCGCCACGTCGGCCGGCGGCGCGAACGCCGGGGTCTCCCGGGCCTTCTCGTAGTTGAACGAGACGTCGGTGACCAGATCCCGGATCACCGGGAAGGTGCGCAGCGGGGTGACCGTGACGGTCTCGGACTCCTCGAACGTCGACATCCGGGTCATGCAGCCCAGCCGCGGCTTGCCGTTGATCTCCATCGAGCAGGAGCCGCACTTGCCGGCCTTGCAGTTCCACCGGCACGCCAGGTCGGGCGCCTCGGTGGCCTGGAGCCGGTGGATCACGTCGAGGACCACCTCGCCCTCGTTGACCTCGACCGTGTAGTCCTTCAGGTCGCCGCCGGTCTCGTCGCCCCGCCAGATGCGGAACTGGCGCTTACTTCCCATCAGTTGTTCGCCTCCTCGGTGAGGGCGTCGAACTCGGCGAGTTCCTCGTCGGTCAGGTACTTGGCCAGCTCGGCCCGGTCGAACAGCCCGATCAGCTCCGGCCGCATCTTCGGCAGCGGCTTGCGGGTCAGCCGGACCGCGTCCCCGTCCAGCGAGCAGACCAGGTTGACGCTCCGCCACTTCGGGTCCATCGCCGGGTAGTCCTCCCGGGTGTGCCCGCCGCGCGACTCCTGCCGCTGAAGCGCCGCCATCGCGGTGCACTCCGAGACCACGAGCATGTTGCGCAGGTCCAGCGCCAGGTGCCAGCCCGGGTTGTAGCGCCGGGTACCGACCGCGCTCACCTTCGCCACCCGCTCCCGCAGCTCGGCCAGCCTGCGCATGGCGTCTTCGAGCTCACCCTCGCGCCGGATGATCCCGACCAGGTCGCCCATCACCGCCTGGAGGTCCTGCTGGAGCTGGTACGGGCTCTCACCGGTGTCCCGCTGAAGCGGCGCCAGCGCCGTCTCCACGGCGGCCTCCACCGCGGCCACCGACACCGCCGGGCGGGTGGTGAGCTGGTCGGCGTACGTGGCGGCGTGCCCGCCCGCGCGCTTGCCGAACACCAGCAGGTCGGACAGGGAGTTGCCGCCGAGCCGGTTGGAGCCGTGCATGCCGCCGGACACCTCACCGGCGGCGTAGAGACCGCGCACCGCGCCGTACGCCGCGCCGGAGTCCGGGTCCACCTCGACGCCGCCCATCACGTAGTGACAGGTCGGGCCGACCTCCATCGGCTCCTTGGTGATGTCGACGTCGGCCAGCTCCTTGAACTGGTGGTACATCGACGGGAGGCGGCGGCGGATCTCCTCGGCCGACTTACGGGAGGCGATGTCCAGGTAGACGCCGCCGGCCGGCGTACCCCGGCCCTCCTTGACCTCGCTGTTGATGGCGCGGGCGACCTCGTCGCGGGGCAGCAGCTCCGGCGGACGCCGGTTGTTGTCCGGGTCGGTGTACCAGCGGTCCGCCTCCTCCTCGGTCTCCGCGTACTGCTTGCGGAACACGTCCGGGACGTAGTCGAACATGAACCGCTTGCCCTCGGAGTTCTTCAGCACCCCGCCGTCGCCGCGTACCGACTCGGTGACCAGGATGCCCTTCACCGAGGGCGGCCAGACCATGCCGGTCGGGTGGAACTGGAGGAACTCCATGTTGATCAGCGTGGCCCCGGCGCGCAGCGCCAGCGCGTGGCCGTCGCCGGTGTACTCCCACGAGTTCGAGGTGACCTTGTAGGAGCGTCCGACGCCGCCGGTGGCCAGCACCACCGCGGGCGCCTCGAACAGGACGAACTCGCCGGACTCGCGGTAGTAGCCGAACGCCCCGGCCACCCGGTCGCCGTCGAGCAGCAGCTCGGTGACAGTGGTCTCGGAGAACACCCGGATCCGCGCATCGTAGCTGCCGAACTCCTGCTTGTCCTCCTGCTGGAGCGAGACGATCTTCTGCTGGAGCGTACGGATCAGCTCCAGGCCGGTGCGGTCGCCGACGTGCGCCAGGCGCGGGTACTCGTGGCCGCCGAAGTTGCGCTGCGAGATCCTTCCGTCGGAGGTGCGGTCGAACAGCGCGCCGTACGTCTCCAGCTCCCAGATCCGCTGCGGCGCCTCCTTGGCGTGCAACTCGGCCATCCGGAAGTTGTTGAGGAACTTGCCGCCGCGCATGGTGTCCCGGAAGTGCACCTGCCAGTTGTCGCGCGAGTTCACGTTGCCCATCGCGGCGGCGGCGCCGCCCTCGGCCATCACCGTGTGCGCCTTACCGAACAGCGACTTCGAGATGATCGCGGTCTTCTTGCCGGCCAGCCGGGCCTCGATCGCCGCGCGCAGGCCGGCGCCACCGGCCCCGATCACGACGACGTCGTAGTGGTGTCGTTCGATTCGCGTCTCAGTCATGTCCAGGCTCTCAGTTGATGAACCGCAGGTCGTTGATCCAGCCGGCGGCGACCGCCATCACGTAGAAGTCGGTGAGCGCCAGGGTGCCCAGGGTGATCCAGGCGAGCTGCATGTGCCGGACGTTCAACCAGGACACCCCGGTCCACGCCTTGTAGCGCATCGGGTGCTTGGAGAAGTGCTTGAGCCGCCCGCCGATGATGTGCCGGCAGGAGTGGCAGGAAATCGTGTACGCCCACAGCATCACCACGTTGACCAGCAGGATGATGTTGCCCAGGCCGAAGCCGAAGCCCTCGGGGGAGTGGAAGGCGAGGATCGCGTCCCAGGTGTTGATCAGCGAGATGATCGCGGCGGCGTAGAAGAAGTAGCGGTGCAGGTTCTGGCCGAGCAGCGGGAACCGGGTCTCGCCGCTGTACGACTGGTGCCCGTCCGGCACCGCGCAGGCCGGCGGCGACAGCCAGAACGACCGGTAGTACGCCTTGCGGTAGTAGTAGCAGGTCAGGCGGAACAGCAGCAGGAACGGCAGGGTGAGCGCCGCGTCCGGGATGATCCACCAGCCGGGCAGGAACTGGCCGAAGTGCGAGGAGCCCTCGACACAGCGGTCGGTGACGCAGGGGGAGTAGAACGGCGTCAGGTAGTGGTACTGCTCCACCCAGTACCACTTGTGCATGAAGACCCGGACCGTCGCGTAGATGACCCACGCGCTGAGCCCCACCACGGTGATCAGCGGGGCGAACCACCATCTGTCGGTCCGCAACGTCTTCGCCGCGATGGCGGCGCGTGCCCGCCCTCCCCGCGGCTGCGGTCTCGGCGTCCTGGCCGACGTAGTTGTCATTCGAGTCATCTCCCTGACGTCACTGTCACGTCCTGCGCACGCGCGAGGCCACACCGGCGAACCGGTGCGGCTAAGTGACACACGTTACGCCGATCTTCACGGCCCGGCCGCGCAACGCAGTGTCCCGTGTGTCCCGCAGCTTGGAAAGAGTCGAATCATGATCAATGTGTTGGGTCGGCCGAACGGCGCGCCGACCGGTGGCCCGGCGCGCCCGGCGGCGCACCGGGTCACCCGGACGCACCGCCGGTGAAGTGCCAGGAGGACAGCCGCAGCGCGGGCGCCTCGTACCAGGAGCCGTCGACGCGGCCCGGCTGGCGCGCAGCCGTCCGGCCCAGGCCGAGCACCAGGCCCGACCCCAGCGCCCGGGGGTACGACTCGGTGAACCGGAAGTCGCGCACCGCCCGGGTCGGCACGCCGTCCTCGACCAGCCACACCCCGTTGCGGGTCAGCCCGGTGACCACCAGTTGCTTCGGGTCCAGCACCCGCGTGTACCAGAAGTCGCTGACCAGCAGCCCGCGCCGCATCCCGGCCACCAGCGCGGCGGTGTCCGGGTCGCCCACCGCCCCGGTCACGCCCGCGCTCACCGGCCCGGCGGCGACGGCCGCGCCGGCCCCGGCCCCGGCCGCCAGCAGGCGGATGTTGTGCGGGATCGGCCCGAACGTCGCGCTGCCCGGCATACCGTGGCCGGTGGACCCGGCGCCCGCCTCGGCGCCGCCGCGCCTGTCGTACGCCACCGCCCCTGTGGTGCCGCCCTCGACCAGTGGCAACGACCGGCGGGGTGTGCCCTCCAGGTCGAACGGCAGCGTGCTGGCGTGCAGCGGGTCGTCCACCAGCGTCACCGAAGGGTCGAACTGTGCGGTGCCCGGCTCGGCAAAGGACTGCCGTTCGGCGTACCGCTTGCCGTTGAAGCCGTACCAGGCCAGGTTCTGCAACAGGTCGGCGACGGCAGCCGGTTCGAGCACCACCTCGTAGTGCCCCGGCGGCAGCTCGACCGGTGCGGCCGCGGCGCGTGCCTTGGCCGCCGCGCGGGCGCCGAGCGCCGCGCCGTCGAGATCGGCCAGCCGGTCCGCACAGAGCCGCGCCACCCCGTCGGCGCCCCCGGCGCGCGCGATGCCGTCCATCGCCGCCTCGGCCGCCCGGCCCACAGCCGTGTGCCCGGCCGAGTTGGCGAACGCCCCCGACCGGTACGCGGTGCGGCAGTAACCGGCCGCCTCCAGGCCCTCGACCGCCTCGACGAACGCGCGTACCCGCTCGGCCCGCTCATCCGGCGAGGCGAACGCGGTCGCCTCGTCGGCGGCCGGGCCCGACGGCACGGGCGTCGGCGCGGTGAGCCCCGGCCAGGCCGGGTCGGGCGGCGCGAGCCGGGCCGCGGCCCGGGTCCGCTCGACGAGCACGGCCAGCCCGTCGGCGTCGACCCGGCTGCCGCTGCCGGTCGCGGTCCGCCCGTCCACGTGCAACCGCAGGTGCACCGAGACGCCGGTCTCGGACACGTTCTGGTGGATGAACGAGTTGGCGAACCGGGTCAGCGCCAGGTCGGAGCGGGTCACCACCACCTCGGCCTCGGCGGCCCGACCGGCCGTCTGCCGGACCAGGTCCACCACCCCGGCGGCGATCTCCAACTCGGCGCTCATGCCGCGCTCGCTCATGCCGGCACTCCGCTTCGCTCCGTGCCGTCATGAGGCACCTTTGCGCTGAGCTGGCTGATTCGCTCGCTCATGCCCGCACCCCCACCCGGACGCCGCGGAACCGGGCCGGCGCGGCCGGGTGGCCGGTGTGCCCGACCTGCCCGGGCTGCCCCTTCCCGCAGTTGGGCGTGCCCCAGGCGACCGTCTCCGAGGAGAGCATGTCCATCGAGCGCCAGAAGACCGGCCCGATGCCGGTGTAGGTCGGGTTGCGCAGCATCCGCCCCCGGCGACCGTTGCGCACCTCCCAGCCGACCTCGCAGCCGAACTGGAAGTTGAGCCGCTTGTCGTCGATCGACCAGGACCGGTTGATGTCCATGAGCACCCCGTCGTCGGTGGCCGCGATGATCTCGTCGAGTGTGTGCGGGCCCGGTTCCAGGCCCACGTTCGTCATCCGCACCATCGGCAGCCGGGCCCAGCCGTCGGCCCGTACGCTGCCGCCGTAGTCCAATCCGGCGACGGCGGCCGAGTCCCGGCCGGCGAGCACCCCGACCCACCGCCCCTCGCGGACCGCGTCCCGGGCGACCGCCGGGGAGCCCTCGTCGTCGAAGCCGAAGCTGCCCAGCGCGCCCGGGATGGTGGGGTCGATCGTCACGTTCATCAGCTCGGACCCGTAGCGCAGCGAACCGAGGCGGGCCAGGTCGAGCCAGGACGTGCCGGCGAACGCCGCCTCCCAGCCGAGGATGCGGTCCAGCTCGATGGCGTGCCCGACCGACTCGTGGATCTGCAACGCGAGCTGCTCGCCGCCGAGGATCAGATCGGTCTCGCCGGCCGGGCAGAGCGGCGCGGTGAGCAGCTCGCGGGACTCCTCAGCGATCCGCGCGGCGTGCGCGCCCAGGTCGAGCGAGGTGACCAGCTCCCAGCCGGTGGTGCCGTACTGCCCGCGATAGCTCGGGTAGGACCGCCGCTGGGTCTCGCCGTCAGCGATCGAGGTGGCCGAGATGCCGCCGCCGCACTCCCGGATGCGCTGGTCGATCCGGTGGCCCTCGCTGGAGACGAACCACTTCGAGGTGTCCCAGATCTGGTAGAGCCCCTCGGCCAGGTCGGCGCCGTGCTCACGCATCGTCGCCGTGGCCCGGACCAGCAGGTCGCCCTTGTCCGACAGCGGCACCCCGAGCGGGTCGACCGCGCAGTCCGAGGCCCAGCTCGCCACAGTCGCCTCGGCCGGCACCAGGTCGATCGGCGGGCCGGGAACGCGCGCACTCGCGGTGGCGATCGCCGCGGCGCGCCGGCCGGCGTCGCGGGCCGCGGCGTCGGACAGATCGGGTACGGCGTGGAAGCCCCACCCCGATCCGACGAGCGCGCGTACGCCCAGCCCGATGCTCTCGTCCTGGCTCAGCTCCTCGATGTCGCCGTTGCGTGCCGACATCGACTCGTAGCGGCGGTGCATGACGCGGGCGTCGGCGTACCGGGCGCCCGCGTCGAGGGCGGCCTGGACGGCGGCGGTCGCCGCGTCGAACTCGCTCATACGCTGTCCTGATGGGTCGCTCGCTGACGCTCGCTCATGCCGGCACTCCGCTGCGCTGCGTGCCGGCATGAGGCACCTTCGTGCTGCCCCGATGATTCGCTCGCTGACGCTCGCTCATGCGCCCGACCCTAGGCGAGCGGGCCGACATCCGTCAGGGGACGAGATCCTCCGGACGGATCGTGGCCCGGACGGGCTCGGTCAGCTCCAGCACGGAGCCGGGTTTGGTCACCGACACCTCCCGGTAGTGCCGGCCTTGTCGCCGGTGGAGGTGCAGTGTGCCGGTCCCCTGCTCCACCAGCAGGTACCACTCGATGCCCGCGGCGGCGTAGTAGTGCATCTTGAGTACCTTGTCGGTTGCCGCATTGCCCGGTGAGATGACCTCACACACGAGCCGCACGTCCCGCGCCTCGATCATCGGCTCGTCGAAGTCGATCGGCTCGGTGACGACCAGGTCGGGAATCGGTATGCGGCCGGGCCGGAGCCGGACGTTCACCGTCTCCAGCAGTTCCAGGCCGGCGGGCCTGGCAGCGGCCTCCAGCAGATTGCCGAGGTTCCGCTGGATTCGCTGGTGCCGCGGAGTCGGTGCCGGTGTCACGTGCAGGCTCCCGTCGAAGAGTTCGACGCGTTGCCGCGTCTCGCCGAGGGCGAGGTACTCCTCTTCGGTCCACGGGCCGTCGTGGCCGAACACCGCCGCGGTCATTGGTCGCCTCCACCTCGTGCCGACAGGAATGGTCCCTTCGTCACCGGGACCATGGTCGCACCCTCGGTGCGACCACGAGGCCGGGATGCCCAATCGCCGCCGTGGATGTCCCAGGTGAGGGGAGTGCGATCGGGAGACCGAGTCGTTACGCTCGGTCCGCTGACAGACCGCTCGATGTAGCTTATTTTCGCCTCTGGGGATTTACTGTAGGTTCTCTTCATTGCCGAGGGGAGGCGGTCAATGGGCAGATCGGAGGCGGTGCCGTCCGGGGAGCCGGACCGCCCGGAGGTGCCGGAGCAGCGCTCCGGCGACGGTCCCTATCTCCAGGTCAGGGATCTGCGGGTGCGGTTCGACACCGAGGACGGTGTGGTCAAGGCCGTCGACGGTGTCTCGTTCGCCGTCGAGCGCGGTCGCACGTTGGGGATCGTGGGGGAGTCCGGTTCCGGCAAGAGCGTGACGTCGCTGGCGATCCTCGGTCTGCACAACGCGAAGCGCACGACCATCTCGGGGGAAATCTCAGTGGGTGGGCGTCAGTTGGTGGGCCGGGGTGAGGAGGAGATTCGTCGGTTGCGGGGCCGGGACATGGCGATGATCTTCCAGGATCCGTTGTCGGCGTTGCATCCGTACTACTCGGTGGGGAAGCAGATCGCCGAGGCGTACCGGGTGCACCACCCGGGGGCCGGGAGGCGAGAGGCCCGGGCGCGGGCGGTGGACATGCTGGACCGGGTGGGGATTCCGCAGCCGGCGAGGCGGTTCGATCAGTATCCGCACGAGTTCTCCGGTGGGATGCGGCAGCGGGCGATGATCGCGATGGCGCTGGTAAACGACCCCGACCTGCTGATCGCCGACGAGCCGACCACGGCCCTGGACGTGACGGTGCAGGCGCAGATCCTGGACCTGCTGGCGGATCTGCAGGAGGAGTTCCGGTCGGCGATCGTGTTGATCACTCACGACCTGGGTGTGGTCAGTCAGGTGGCTGATGACGTGCTGGTGATGTACGCGGGCCGGGCGGTCGAGCACGGCAGTGTGGCGCGGGTGTTGCGGGCGCCGCAGCATCCGTACACGTGGGGGTTGTTGTCGAGCGTGCCGTCGTTGCACGGTGACGCCGACGCGGACCTGCTGCCGATTCCCGGTAACCCGCCCAGTCTGATCAACCTGCCGTCGGGGTGCGCGTTCCATCCGCGCTGCCGGTGGGCCGACGTCAACGGTGACCGCTCCCGCACCGAGGTCCCCGAGCTGCGGGCGGCCGGCGAGGCGGGACACCTGGTGGCCTGCCATCTGTCGGCGGGGGATCGGGAGCGGATCTACCGCGACGAGGTCGCCCGGGTGGGGGTGGCCCGATGAGCGCCGAGGCCGAGCCGCTGCTGTCGGTGCGGGGTCTGACCAGGCACTTCCCGGTGCGTCAGGGCTTCCGTGCCAGGGGTGCCGTCCGGGCGGTGGACGGGCTGGACTTCGATGTGCGGCCGGGTGAGACGCTCGGCCTGGTGGGGGAGTCGGGGTGCGGGAAGACCACGACCGGGCGGATGCTGGTGCGGCTGCTGGAGCCCACCGCCGGCAGCATCTCCTTCGCGGGGCGGGACATCACTCACGCGAAACGGGGTGAGCTGCGCGGGCTGCGGCAGGATCTGCAGATCATCTTCCAGGACCCGTACGCGTCGCTGAACCCCCGCCACACGGTCGGGCGGATCGTGGCGATGCCGTTGCAGGTCAACCGGATCACCCCACCCGGTGGGATGAAACACCGCGTGCAGGAGTTGCTGGAACTGGTCGGGTTGAACCCGGAGCACTACAACAGGTATCCGCACGAGTTCTCCGGCGGGCAACGCCAGCGCATCGGCATCGCCCGCGCCCTGGCGCTGAAACCGAAACTGATCGTGGCCGACGAACCCGTCTCCGCTCTCGACGTGTCGATCCAGGCGCAGGTCATCAACCTGCTGCGCACCCTGCAACGCGACCTCGACCTGGCGTTCGTCTTCATCGCCCACGACCTCGCCGTCGTGCGGCACTTCTGCCACCGCGTCGCGGTCATGTACCTGGGAAAGATCGTCGAGATCGGCGACCGCGACACCATCTACACCCACCCGCAGCACCCGTACACCCGGGCGCTGCTGTCCGCGATCCCCGACGTCACCACCCTCGGCCCCGCCGGGCGTGTCCGCCTCACCGGCGTCGTCCCCACCCCCCTCAACCCACCATCGGGCTGCCGCTTCCGCACCCGCTGCTGGAAAGCCACCGACCGGTGCGCCGCCGAAGAACCCGCCCTGACCGTCCGCGACGGCGGCGGACAACTCACCGCCTGCCACTACCCGGAGAGCGGACCGGTCGGCGTGCCGACCGGCGAAACCGTGGAGGTGTCCCCATGAGCCTGTCGCCGGTCGAGGGCGTCGCGCTCGCCGAGATCGAGTCGCCCGATGAGGGCGACGACAGCGGCAGGAAGGAGTTCGTCGGCCGGTCACCCGGCCAGCTCGCTCTCGCACGGCTCAGGCGGGACCGCACCGCGCTGATCAGCGGCGGCCTGCTGGCGTTCTTCGTGCTGGTCGCGCTCGCCGTCCCGCTCATCGAGGCGCTGTACGGGGTGGGGCCGAAGGAACAGTTCCAGAACCGCCTCGACGGCTACGGCATGCCGTTGGGCTACGCCGGTGGCGTGACCGGGGAGCACTGGTTCGGACTGGAGCCCGGTCTCGGCCGGGACATCTTCATCCGGATGGTGCACGGCCTGCGGACGTCGCTGTTCATCGCGTTCGCCGCAGCCGTGCTGACCGCCGTGATCGGCGTGACGCTCGGAACGCTCGCCGGCTACCTGGGTGGCTGGCTGGACACGGTGATCAACTGGATCACCGACCTGACCCTGGCCATGCCGTTCCTGATCATCGCGCTGGCCCTGATGCCGACCGTCGCGCTGCGCTTCTACGGCCAGCGTGAGGCCGTACCGGCGTACTTCCAGATCGGTGTGCTCATCGCGATCTTCGCCCTGTTCGGCTGGACCGGCACGGCCCGGCTGGTCCGGGGCCAGATCATCGCGCTGCGCGAACGCGAGTTCGTGGAGGCGGCGCGGGCCAGTGGCGCGGGCCTCGGGCACATGTTGTTCCGGCAGTTGCTGCCGAACGCCTGGGCGCCGATCCTGGTCGCCTTCTCGCTGGCGGTGCCGCAGTACATCACCAGCGAGGCCGCGTTGTCGTTCATCGGCGTCGGCCTCACCGACGAGACGCCGAGCTTCGGCCGCATGATCTACCGCAGTCTCGACTACCTGCAGACCGACCCGGCGTACGTCTTCTTCCCGGGCATCACCATCTTCGCGCTCGTGTTCGCCTTCAACCTCTTCGGTGACGCGCTGCGCGACGCGCTCGACCCGAAGTCGTCCCGGTAGGAGGCCGGACCATGACGCGATTCCTCATCCGCCGGCTGCTGTCCGCCGCGCTCACCCTGTTCGCGGTGAGCGTGCTCAGCTTCCTGATGTTCTTCGCGCTTCCCCGCGACCCGGTCACCGGCATGTGCCCGAAGAACTGCAACCCGGAGCGGCTGGAGCGGGTCCGCCAGGAACTGGGCCTGCGTGATCCGCTGATCAGCCAGTACGCCGGCTACATGAAGGGCATCTTCACCGGCCGGGACCTGGGCAGCGCCCAGGGCGGCCGGTGCGACGCCCCCTGCCTCGGCTGGTCGTACGTGTCGAACGAGGCGGTCTCGGACACCATCGCCCGGGTGCTGCCGGTGACGCTGAGCATCGTCATCCCGGCAGCGATCCTGTGGCTGCTGCTCGGCGTCGGCCTGGGCATGCTCTCGGCGCTGCGCCGGGGGAGCTGGCTGGACCGGGCGGCGATCGGCTTCTCGCTCACCGGCGCCTCGTTGCAGCTCTACTTCGTCGGCGCGGTGCTGCTCATCGTCTTCGTCTACAACCTGCGCCTGCTGCCGGTACCGAGCTACACCTCGTTGTTCGACAACCCGCTGAAATGGACGAGCGGGCTGGTGCTGGCCTGGGTGGCGCTGGCATTCCTCTTCTCCGCGATCTACGCGCGACTGTCGCGGGCGCAGATGCTGGAGACACTGTCGGAGGACTTCGTCCGGACCGCGCGGGCGAAGGGCCTGGCCAAACGCAAGGTGTACGGCCGGCACGCGCTGCGCGCCGCGATCACGCCGGTGGTGACGATCGCCGGTCTGGACGTGGGTGGGGCGCTGGGCGGCACGGTGATCACCGAGACGACATTCGGTCTGAACGGGATGGGGCGTACCGCTGTCGACGCGGTCCGTGCGGGCGACCTGCCGACCATCATGGCGACCGTGTTGATCGCGGCGGTCTTCGTGGTGCTGGCGAACGTGGTGGTGGACCTGCTCTACGCGGTGATAGACCCGCGGGTGCGGCTCGGTTGAACCGCGACGAAATTTATCGACAACTGTTACCCAACTCGTAGCTTTTCTTCTTTACGATCCTCGGGACGTCGGCGGGAGCGCTCGGCGAACGGGTGGAGGAGGTAGGACATGCGACCACGCGCAGCGGCCGCCGCTGGCGGCGCCATCGCACTGGTTGTGGCACTCGGTGCCTGCTCGGAGAACACGGGCGAAGGCACCACTGTGGACACCAACCGGCAGCAGACCGGGGTCATCGCGACCGACCCCAAGGACTCGCAGGGGCCGGCCGCCGAGATCGACGGCGCGGCCAAGGGCGGGACGTTCACCATCATCCGGGAGACCCCCATCTCCCACCTGGACCCGCAGCGGACGTACTCGTTCGCCGGCCTGATGGCCAGCCCGCTCTTCGCCCGCTACCTGACCACCTGGAAGGACGACGGCAAGGGTGGCCTGGTCCTGGTGGGTGACCTGGCCGAGAACCCGGGCAAGAACGTCGACAACGACTGCAAGGTCTGGGAATTCACCATCAAGGACGGGGTGAAGTTCGAGGACGGCAGCCCGATCACCTCCAAGGAGATCGCGTACGGCATCGCCCGCTCCTTCGACCCGGACCTCACCGGCGGCCCCACCTACATCCAGGAGTGGCTGGCCGACACCGCGCAGTACGACACCAAGTGGGACTTCAAGCAGAACAAGACGTCGCTGCCGCCGGGCCTGACCACGCCGGACGCCAAGACGCTGCGCTTCGAGTTCGCCAAGCCGCGCTGCGACCTGCCGTTCGCGGTCTCGCTGCCCACCACGGCGCCGCTCAAGCCGGAGAAGGACACCGGGGTCAACCTGGACCAGAAGCCGTTCTCGTCCGGCCCGTACAAGATCGCCAAGAACCAGGTCGGGGTCCAGCTCACGCTGGACCGCAACCCGAACTGGGACGCGAAGACCGACCCGGTGCGGCACCAGTACCCGGACCAGTTCGTCTGGAGCTTCGGCCCGACCGCCGACGCTGCCAACAACCGGGTGATCGCGGACAACGGTGCCGACCAGAGCGCGCTGGCGTTCAACTCGGTGCCGGCCTCGCTCGTGGCCAAGGTCGCCGGTGACCCGGCGCTGAAGCCCCGCACGCTGCTGTCCCCCACCCCGAGCGCCAACCAGCTCGTGATCAACACCCAGCGGGTCAAGGACCTGAAGATCCGTCAGGCGCTCAACTACGCGATCGACCGTGAGGGCCTGGTCAAGGCGCTCGGCGGCCAGACCGTCGCGCAGCCGATCACCACGCTGATGCCGCCGTCGACCATCGGCTACAAGGCGTACGACGCGTACCCGGCGGGCGCCAACGGCAACGTGGAGAAGGCCAAGGAGCTGCTCGGCGGCCAGACCCCCGAGCTGGTCCTCGGCGTCGCCGACAACACGACCGAGCAGGCGGAGGCGGTCCAGCTCAAGGGCAACCTGGAGCGCGCCGGCTTCAAGATCACGGTCCGGAACATCCCGGACGACGCGAAGCTGGACGAGATCAAGAAGAAGGACAACCCCTGGGACCTGTACATCGGCAACTGGGCGGCGGACTGGCCCAGCGGCGCGTCGATCCTGCCGGTGCTCTACGACGGCCGGACCATCAAGGCCGAGGGCAACAGCAACCAGTCGTACTTCAACGACGACGCGATCAACGCCGAGATGGACCGGATCCTGGCGCTGCCGCCGTCCGAGCAGGGCCCGGAGTGGGGCAAGCTCGACGAGCGGATCATGAAGGAGCACGCGCCTGTGGTGCCGCTCTACGTGGACGTGGCGTACAACGTGCACGGGTCCAGAGCGGGCGGAGTGTTCATCTCCTCCGTGTTCGGCTACCCGAACTTCGTCAACGCGTACGTCAAGCAGTAGCCGTCGTGGAAGGAAGGGCCCCTTGTTAACGCCGCGCGTTAACAAGGGGCCCTTCCTCTACCGCAGGCGTTAAAAGGGGGCCCTTCCTTACAAGTAGCGGCGGAGGAAGTCCAGCTCCAGGCGGAGCAGGCGCTCGGACACCCCGCCGGCGGCCAGGTGGCTCGCGCCGGTGAGCGGCAGCACCGCGTGCGGGCGGCCCGTCGCCAGCAGCGCCGCCGACAGCCGCAGCGTGTGCGCGGCGAGCACGTTGTCGTCGGCCAGTCCGTGCACCAGCAGCATCGGCCGGGCCTGCGCCGGGTCGCCCAGCGGCTCGGCGGCCAGCTCGACCAGCGAATGGTGTGCGTACACGTCCATCCCGTCGTCCGGCATGCCCAGGTAACGCTCGCTGTACGCGGTGTCGTACAGCGCCCAGTCGGTGACCGGCGCGCCGACGATCGCGCACGTGAACAACTCCGGGTGGCGCAGCACCGCGAGCCCGGCCAGCCAGCCGCCGAACGACCAGCCGCGCACCGCCACCCGTTCCAGGTCCAGATCCGGGTGCTTGTCGGCGAGTGCGGTGAGCGCGTCCACCTGGTCGGTGAGGATCACGTCCGCTACCCGGCGGTGGATCGCCTTCTCGAACGACGGCGCGATGCCCGGGGTGCCCCGGTTGTCGATGGTGACCACCGCGAAGCCCTGCTCGGCCCACCACTGCCGTTCCAGCCAGACGCTGCGGGCCGCCACCACCTCCTGGTGGCCGGGGCCGCCGTAGATGTCAAGCAGCACCGGCAGCCGGGTGCCCTTGACGTGTTCGGCCGGGTAGAGCACCGCGCTGGGCAGCCGCCGGTCGGTCACCCGGACCATCGTCGGCCGCGGCGCGTACGAGCAGGTGGCGGCGAACGAACGCAGCTCACCCACCTCACGGTCGCCGTGCCACACCCGCCAGCGGACCCCGGCGTGCTCCAGCGACGCGATGCCCACCGCCAGCGTGGACCCACCGATCGAGGCCGTGTGCCAGCCCGGATCGCTGCCCATCCGGCGGGCGTCCATGCCGCCGCCGATCGTGGTCCGCACCCGGTAGAGGTGACGCTGGCTCGGTTCGCCCTCGCTCGCCTCCACCAGCAGGTCCGCCGGCGCGTTCGGGCCGTTCGGCAGCCGCCCGACGACCCGCCGCACGTACAGCGACGGCGGCGTGAGCAGCGTGCCGTCGGCGAACAGGCAGCGGGCGTCGTACCCGTCGTGGGCCAGCTCGCCGCCGACCAGCACCCGTCCGTCGGGCAGGTGCGCCGGGGTGCCGGGGATCGGCTCCACCCAGCGCGGGTCGGCCAGCTCGGCGTGCACCTGCGTCTCACCGGTACGCGGGTCGACCGCCAGTACCAGGCCGTGCTGCTGCGAGCGGCGCAGCACGGTGATGAGCGGTCCGCCCTCGGCCCAGTCCACCGAACTCAGGTACGGGTAGGTCTCCCGGTCCCAGTGCACGTCGACCCAGCCGCCGTCGAGGTCGAGCAGGTGCAGGCTGACCTCCGCGTTCGGCCCGCCCGCCACGGGGTACGCGAGCGACGTCGGCGGGGTCGCCGGGTCGGCCGGGTCGTGCAGGTACCAGCGTTCCAGGCGGGACTCGTCGACCCGGGCCGCCAGTACGCTGCGCCCGTCCGGCGCCCACCAGTACCCCCGGTAGCGGTGGAACTCCTCCGCGGCGACGTGTTCGGCCAGCCCCCAGGTGACGCCGCTGTCCTCCCCGGCGAGCAGATTGTCGGTACCGTCCGGCTCCACCACCCGCAACTGGCCCCGGCGCACCCCCTCGGCGGCGTCGGTGACGTACGCCAGCCGCTCCCCGGCCGGGTCGGGTCGCGGGTCGATCACCGGTCCGACGGCCGTCACCTCGACCACGTCGCCGTGCACCAGGTCGGCCCGGAACAGCCGCCCGGCCAGCGCGAACGCGGCGACCCGTCCGGCCGAGTCCAGCGCGTACGAGCCGATGCCGCCGGAGCTGAGCCGCAACCGCTCGCGCAGTGCCCGCTCGCCGGGGGCGAGGCGGGCCGGTTCGGCGTCCGTGCCCAGCAGCACCGCCGGGTCCGCGACCAGTCGTTCCTCGCCGCTGTCGACGTCGAGCAGCCAGAGCGCGTCGGCCGGGTCCTCCGGTCCCGCGGAACGCAGGAAGATCACCCGGGCGCCGTCGCCCGCGACGGTGACGGCGCGCGGCGCCCCGTGGCTGAACCGACGGGTACGGGCGGCCAGCTCGGGAAAGTCCACGCCTGCAGCGTAGGCGGGCGCCGGAGGTGATGTGGCCGACCTGGGCGGACGCATCACCGTCGAGCGGGCAGGACCGCCGGTTAGAGTGACGGGCGTGACGACCCTGCCCGATCGGCGACTTCTGCTGGTCCACGCGCATCCCGACGACGAGTCGATCGGCACCGGCGCGACGATGGCGCACTACGCCGCCACCGGTGCCCACGTCACGCTCGTCACCTGCACCCTGGGCGAGGAGGGCGAGATCCACGTCCCGGCGCTGGCCGGGCTCTGCGCGGCCGAGGCGGACCAGCTCGGCGGCTACCGGATCGGGGAGCTGACGGCGGCCTGTGCCGCGCTCGGCGTCACCGACCACCGGTTCCTCGGCGGCGCGGGCCGGTACCGCGACTCCGGCATGATGGGCCTGGCCACGAACGAGCACCCGCGGGCGTTCTGGCAGGCCGACCTGGACGAGGCCGCCGCTTACCTGGTGGACGTCATCCGTGAGGTCCGCCCCCAGGTGCTCGTCACCTACGACCCGGACGGCTTCTACGGCCACCCCGACCACATCCAGGCGCACCGGGTGGCGATGCGGGCGGTGGAACTGGCCGCGGACGAGGGGATCGCCCCGGCGAAGGTCTACTGGACGGCCATGCCGCGCAGCGTGCTCGACGCGGGTCTGGAGACGTTCACCGAGTCCTCGGACAACCCGTTCGCCGGCATCGAGAGCGCCGACGAGCTGCCGTTCGGCACGCCGGACGCGGAGATCGCCGCCCGGATCGACGCCACCGACCAGTACGCCGCCAAGGAGGCGGCGATGCGCGCCCACGCCACGCAGATCCCGGCGAACTCCTGGCTGTACTCGATCGCCGGCAACTTCGGCGGCGAGTTCATGGGCGTCGAGTACTTCACGCTCGCCGTCGGCGACAAGGGGCCGGGCGCCGGCCCGTACGGCTGGGAGGGCGACCTCTTCGCCGGGATCGCCGTGGACGGCGCGCAGCGGTCTCCGGTCGCGGCGGCCGGTCTCCGGTGACGTTGCCGGCCGTACCCGTGTCGACCCTTCCCGAGCAGCCGCCGACGGCCGCGACGCCGAGCCCGGCGGAGCGGGCGCTCGACCGCGCGTTGCGGGTGGCCGGCGGTGTCGTGACGGTCTGGGCCGGCGTCCTGCTCGCGTTGCTCGAACTGATCTTCGCGACCTGGGCCTGGAACATCGTGCAGGGCCTCTCCGGCGTGGCGCAGGCGCTGGTCGGGATCGGCTCGGTGGCCGTCGGGGTCGCCGCCGTGGTGGCGTCGACTGTGCTGCTGGGCTCGTACGCGCGCCGGTCGACCGGTGGCCGCTGGGCGATCGTGCTGGCCGCGCTGCCGTGGTTCGTGGTGATCGTGGCGGGTGGTGTCCGTACCGTCGAGGGTGATCTCGCACTGGTCGGCGACAACGTGCTGGGCCTGGCGCTGATCGTGGCCGGCGCGATCACGTTCGCGGTGGTGGGCTTCCGGCAACTGGTGACGCCGCCGCCTGTCCGCTGAGGTGCTGACGGCGCACCGGCAGCGGTGGTAGACATTCCTGCCAGAGGGCCCGCCGAGGGAGCGGGCGGTACGGCGGGAGGCGTGCGATGGGTCAGCGGTGGCGTGCGGTGGGTGTGCTGGCAGCCGCGTTGTTCGGGGTGAACGTGGTGGCCCGGCTGGTGATCAAACTCGCGTTCCCGGACGACGACACCGCGACCGGCCGTGTCTCGCTCGCCATGTTCCTGGTCATCGGACTGATCCTGGCCGGCACCGCGTTCCGGTGGGGCGCCGACCGGCCGCTGGACCGCTGGGCCGGTGACCTGGCCGCCGCGGTCGCGGTCGCGCTGGCGCTCACCGTGTTCGTCGGCCCGCTGCTGGTCGGGGAGAACCCGTTCGGCGGCGGCGCGGGCCTCTTCTTCGCCCAGATCTGGCTCTACCTCGCGGCCAGCGCGGCGGGCGTGCTGGTCGGCTACCTGATCCTGACCGCACTGGGCCGGGACTACCGGTCCCGCCAGCTCAAGCGCTACGCCGAGATGAAGCGCACCCGGCCCCGCAAGATCGTCCGGCGCTGACCGTCCGCCGCTCAGGCCGTCGGGGCGACCCGGGTCAGGTAGGTGTGGTGGGTGGTGAAGCCGAGCCGCCGGTAGAGCGTCACAGCGCCGGTGTTGCTCTGTTCCACCTGGAGGAACGCGCGGGCGGCGCCCTCGTCCGCACCCCAGTCGGCCAGGGCGCGGACGACGGCAGTGGCGAATCCCCGCCGCCGCGCCTCGGGCAGCACTTCGAGCAGGCCGAGGCCGAGCCAGCGGCCCCCGCCGGTCACCGTCCCCCGGCCGATGGCGAGCAACCGGCCGTCGACGCGCAGCTCCGCGAAGCGGACCCGGTCGACGGCGGTGAGCACGTGCCGTGCGGCGTCCGGCAGGCCGCCCTTGCGGCCGGCGCAGATGGCCAGCCAGTCGTCGGTGGGCGTGCCGGTCAGAGTCACCGGCGGCGTCCCGGCGGGTGATGCCGGCGGCTGGGGGTCAGCGGCCGCCGGCATCGCGACGCGCCCGGGGTGCACGTCGGCGGGGACGGTCTCCGGCGGCGCGGTCAGGGTGCGCAGCGGGACGGTCTGCACCAGTACCGGAGGCCGGGACGTCCAGCCGCGGGCGTCCAGCTCCGCCCCGACCGGTGCGGCCAGCGGCAGCGGGGTGTTCACCAGGGCGGACCCGCCGCGCTCGGCGTACCAGCGCTGCACCGCGTCGAGCGCGGCGGGCAGCGGGCGGTCCGGGTCGCCGGCGGGTAACGCGCTGTTCGCCCGCCCGGTCCAGCCGTCGGCCCAGCGCAGCAGCCAGTCGCCGAGCCGTCCGCGTACCGGTGCGGGCCACGCCTCGTCGGCGGCCAGCTCCAGCGCGACCACGGCGGCGGCGGTGGGCCGGCGGGCCGGCGGCACCCGCTTGGCCCGATGCACCTCGGCCACCGGTACGCGCAGCGGCCCGGCGTCGGTGGACAGGGTGATGTGGGTCTCGCTCAGCTCCACGAGTTCGCCGAGCGCGTCGGAGAACAGCGTGCGGCCCTCTCGAATCCCCACAATCCGGCGGACCACGATCCGGTGTCCCACGTCCTGCTGTCGGAGCACGATCGACCCCCTCCCCGGCGAGATACTAGGCTCTTACCGTTGCGGTTGATCGCGACGAGTCTTGCGGAGGAGAAGACCGGTGACCTACATCATCGCCGAGCCGTGCGTGGATGTGCTCGACAAGGCATGCATCGAGGAGTGCCCGGTCGACTGCATCTACGAGGGCAACCGGATGCTCTACATCCACCCCGACGAGTGCGTCGACTGTGGTGCCTGCGAGCCGGTCTGCCCGGTGGAAGCGATCTTCTACGAGGACGACGTCCCGGAGCAGTGGAAGGATTACACCGGGGCCAACTACGAGTTCTTCGAGGACCTGGGCTCGCCCGGTGGCGCCTCGAAGATCGGCAAGGTGGAGAAGGACGCCACCTTCGTCGCCGCGCAGCCGCCGCGCGGCGAGGGCCACTGAACCGGCACTCGCCGGTCTCGGCACGGCTGCCCGACTTCACCTGGGACACCCTGGACGCCGCGGCCGCGACGGCCGCGGCGCACCCGGACGGTCTCATCAACCTGTCGATGGGCACGCCGGTCGACCCGGTGCCAGACCTGATCCGGCAGGCCCTGGCCGACGCGTCCGACGCACCGGGCTACCCGCTGACCGCCGGTACGCCCGCCCTGCGGGACGCGATCGCGGCCTGGGTCGCGCGGGCCTGCGGCGCGGGCGTCGACGGCCTGGGCGTGCTGCCGACGATCGGCTCCAAGGAGCTGGTGGCCTGGCTGCCCACGCTGCTCGGGCTCGGCCCCGGTGACGTGGTGGTGGTGCCGTCGGTGGCCTACCCGACCTACGAGGACGGGGCCCGGCTGGCCGGCGCGACGACGGTACGCACCGACTCGCTGACCGCCCTGGGCCCGGATCCCCGGGTCCGCCTGGTCTGGGTCAACTCGCCGGGTAACCCGACCGGCCGCGTGCTGCCCGCCGCCCACCTGCGCAAGGTGGTCGAGTGGGCGCGCGAGCGCGGCGCGGTGGTCGCCAGCGACGAGTGCTACCTGCCGCTGGGCTGGGACGCCGAGCCCGTCTCGGTGCTCTCGCCCGAGGTGTGCGGCGGCTCGTACGACGGCGTGCTGGCGGTGCACTCGCTGTCCAAGCGCTCCAACCTGGCCGGCTACCGGGCCGGGTTCGTCGCCGGTGACCCGGCGCTGGTGGCCGAGCTGCTCAAGATCCGCAAGCACGCGGGACTTATCGTGCCGGCCCCGGTGCAGGCCGCCATGGTGGCCGCGCTCGGCGACCAGGAGCACGCCGACGCCCAGCGGGAGCGCTACCGGGTCCGGCGGGAGAAGCTGCGGGAGGCGTTCACCGCCGCGGGTTTCACAGTCGAGCACTCGGAGGCCGGGCTCTACCTGTGGCTCACCCGGGGCGAGGACTGCTGGGAGACCGTGGACCGGCTGGCCCGCCGCGGCATCCTGGTGGCCGCCGGTGTCTTCTACGGACCGGCCGGTGCCCGGCACGTCCGGGTGGCCCTCACCGAGTCCGACGAGCACGTGGACGCGGTGGCCGGGCGGCTCGCCGGGGCCTGACGTGGCGGGCGGGCTGGCGCGGGCGGCGGTGGTCGGCACCGGACTGATCGGCGGTTCGGTGCTGCTGCGGCTGCGCGACGCCGGGCTCGACGTCGCCGGCTGGGATCCCGATCCGGTGGCCCGCCGGCAGATACGCGACCGGGGCGTCGACGCGCCCGACACGGTCGAGGAGGCGGTCACCGGCCGGGACGTGGTGTTCCTCTGCGGCCCGCTGCCCACGCTGCCGACGACACTGGCCCGGGTCGCCGCCGTGACCGACGAGGCCTGCGTGCTCACCGACGTGGGCAGCGTCAAGGCCGAGGTGAGCACCGCCGCCACCGTGCAAGGGCTCGGGCACCGTTTCGTGCCGGGCCACCCGATGGCCGGCGCGGACCGCGCCGGAGCGGGCGCGGCCAGCCCGGACCTGCTCGACGGCGCCGCCTGGGTGCTCTGTCCGGGGCCGACCGGCCTGGGTGCGTTCCGGCGGCTGGCGATGCTGCTGGTGGACGTCTTCCACGCCCGGGTGGTGCCCATGTCCGCCCCGGAGCACGACGGCGCCGCCGCGCTCGCCTCGCACGTGCCGCACGTGCTGGCGGGCGCGCTGGCCGGCACCGTGCACCGCTCGGCGCTGCGGGACGCGGTGCTGACGCTCGCCGCCGGTAGCTTCTCCGACGGCACCCGGGTCGCCGGCGGGCCACCCGAGCGGACCGCGAACATGCTGCTCGGCAACCGGGACCGCGTACTGGCCGAGCTGGACGCGCTCGGCGCGTTCCTGGACGAGCTGACCGAGGCGCTGCGCGGTGGTGACGCCGGTGCCCTGGCCGACCGGTTCGCCGAGGGGCGGGACGTCCGCTCCACGCTGCGGGCCCGTACGTTCACCGCGCACCGGCGGGAGTTCCCGGCGGCCGCCGACCACGCGGGCGAGCTGGCGTACCTGCGGGAGCTGGGCACGGCGGGCGGCCACCTGAGCGAGGTCCGGGAGACGGCCGGCGCGGTCACCTACACGGGACACCTCCCGGCCACCCCGCCGTTAGGCTGAGCGGCATGGCGGACGCACCGGTCGTGGCGGTACGCGGTGAGGCGTACCGGGAGACGGCTCCCGAGCTGGCCCGGTTCACGGTGACGGCGGTGGCGCGCGACCGGGACCGGGAGACCACGCTGACCCGGCTGGCCGAACGCGCCGCCGCGGTGCGCGCGCTGCTGGACGCGGCCGAGCCCGCGGTGGAGCGCCGGGAGACCGGCCAGGTCCACGTCCGGCCGGTGACGAAGCGCTCCGGCGACCGGGTGGTCGCCTACCAGGGCAGCCTGAGCACCACCGTGACGACCACCGACTTCACCGCGCTCGGTGACCTGATGCTC
Organism: Micromonospora sp. CNB394; assembly: GCF_000374985.1. Taxonomy (NCBI): domain Bacteria; kingdom Bacillati; phylum Actinomycetota; class Actinomycetes; order Micromonosporales; family Micromonosporaceae; genus Micromonospora; species Micromonospora sp. CNB394. The sequence goes on from NZ_KB895826.1 coordinate 232,289, forward strand.
CGCCTGGCCGACCAGGATCAGGTCGAGGTGGCCGGGCCGGTGTGGTCGCTGCGGCCGGACAGCCCGGCGTACCGGGAGGTGCGGCAGGCGGCGATCGCCGACGCGCTGGTCCGGGCCCGGGAGTACGCCGAGGCGCTCGGCGCGCGGGTGATCGCGTTGCGCGAGCTGTCCGACACCGGGATGAGCGCCGGCCCGCCGATGCTGGTCAAGGCGGCGTACGCGCGGTCCGGCGAGCCGGAGCCGGAGCTGGAGCTGGACCCGGCACCGCAGCCGGTGCACGCGGCGGTCGAGGCGCGGTTCACCATCAGCGAGCCGGTGCTGGGCTGATGCCACCGGCGGAGGTGCTCGCGCTCGACGAGCTGATCGCCCGGGCCCGTGCGCTGGCCGGGGACGGCCCGCGGCAACTGCTCGGCATCGCCGGGGCGCCGGGGGCGGGCAAGTCGACGCTGGCGGAACGGATCGTGGCCGCGCTCGGCCCGTCCGCCCGGCTGGTCCCGATGGACGGGTTCCACCTGGCCGGGCCGGCACTGGCGCGGCTCGGCCTGGCCGGGCGCAAGGGCGCGCCGGACACGTTCGACGTCAACGGCTTCGTCTCCATGCTGCGCCGGTTGCGCCGCCTGGAGCCGACGTCGGTGTGGGCGCCGGAGTTCCGCCGCGACCTGGAGGAGCCGGTCGCCGGGTCGATCGAGGTGCCGCCCGAGGTGCGCCTGGTGGTCACCGAGGGCAACTACCTGCTGCTGCGGGACGACCCGTGGGAGGAGGTGCGCACGCTCGTACACCAGGTCTGGTTCCTCGACCTGGACGCGGAGCTGCGGCTGCGCCGGCTCACCGCCCGGCACGAGGCGTACGGGAAGTCGCCGGAGCAGGCCCGCGCCTGGGCGCTGGGCAGCGACGAGGAGAACGCCCGGCTGGTCGCCGGCACGGCCGGGCACGCCGACCTGGTGGTACGCCTGGCCGACCCGCCGCAGGCGGCCTGACCGGTCAGCCGGTCCGCTGCCGGGGTGAGGGCACGGTGCGGCGCAGCAGCCGGGCCACCACCGACCGCTCCCGGGTGAACTCCGTCGCCTCCGGGTAGCCGCTGTGGCTGCGGATGGGCGGGTCGGCCACCTCGCCGCCGGACGGGTGCAGCGCCTCCGGGTCGGCCACCGGCACGTCCCGCTGACCGGCGCTGACCTGCCAGCCCAGCGGGTCGGTGTCCCGCCAGAAGTTCGTCCAGGCCACGTGCCCGCCGGGCCAGGTCAGCGCGCCGGCGAGCGCCCGCAGCCGTTCCGGTCCGAAGTAGGACGGGAAGACCCGCCCGTAGAGCCGGGTGAGCTGGCAGCCGTAGGAGAAGAACCAGGTCCGCAGCCGCCACCGGCGGGGAAGTTGCAGCAGCACCGCGGCGCAGATGACGGTGCCCTGGCTGTGCCCGGAGAGGATGACGCCGTCCATCCGGGCGCTGTGGTGCGGCGGCAGCGCCAGCAGTCCCGCGACCCGGGTCTGGAGTTCCGGTACGGCGCGTTCGGCGTAGCTGGGCGGCGCGAGCGGATGCGCGGCCCGGGGCCAGAACGTGCACACGTCCCAGACCACCCCGACCGAGCGGCGTACCGAGTCGGTGCGGTAGACGAGCAGCCCGAGCGCCGCCATCACCACCGGCAGCCAGCCGAGGACGGTGTCGCCGCGCTCGGCGGTCCAGTGGATGGCGGTCTGCCAGCCGGACGGGGACAGCGGGCTGGGCCGCTCGCCGGACAGCGCGGCGGCGCAGCAGAGCGTGACCAGGATCGCGCAGAACGCGGCGTAGCAGCCGAGGAGCCGTACCGCGTGCTCGCCGACCAGCCGGTGCAGCGCGCGGTAGGTGCTGACGTCGCGGCAGCGCCGCAGGTCGTGGGCGGACAGGCCGGGTGTGGCGGCGAGCCGGGCGTACTCGACGCGGCGCAGCCGGTGCAGCAGGACGACGGCCCGGATCAGCAGCACGATCAGCGCGGCCAGGCCGATCGCGCAGGCCAGCCCGGCCCAGAAGACGGCCAGCGGCGGCACGACCCGGCTCGGGCCGCTCGGTTCGGCGGACGCGTCGAGCCGGTCGCTGACCCAGTAGAGCAGCCCGGCGCAGTACGCCACCGCCATCATCCAGCCGAATCCGGCGATGACCGCCGGGGCGCAGCCGCGCCAGGCGAGATCGGTGTACGCGCCGAGCGGCTGGGTCGGCACCGTCGCCCGCAGGCGGGGCAGGAACAGTCCGGCGGCGGCCAGCGCGACGGCCGGGCCGACGAGCATCCAGGTGCGCAGCGCGTCCGGCGCGGCGGGCAGCGCGGGCAGGCCGCGTTCGATCCAGGCCGCGCCGAGCGGCAGCAGCAGCATCCCGGCGGCGGGTCCGGTCAGTGCCCGGCGGCCGGAGCGGTTCGCCGCGGCGATGGCGAGCAGCAACAGCACCTGGTACGCGACGAGCCAGGCGATCGCGGTGTCGTACCCGGGCAGGGACCGGTCGGCGTGACAGCCGCCGGTGTCCGGCCCGGCCACGCACCCGTCCGGCGGCCGGTACGTCGACAGCGGCTGCCCGGCCGCCCCGTCGGGAAGCAGCAGCAGGAGGAACGCCCCGGCCAGTCCGAGGGCGGTGAGCGTCGCGACCGCCACGCTCCACCGGCCGAGTGGGGTGGCGCCCTGCCGCCGGCTCAGCCACGGCCGGGCGACCGCGACCACGGCGATCACCACCACGGCGGCGAGAAGCGCCACTGTGGGCCAGGCGACGGCGGCCCGTATCCCGCTCGGCGGGTCCATGACCAGCACCGCGGCGACCGGTACGGCTGCGGCGCTGACCGCGCCGGTGCACAGGTGCAGCACGGCGGCCCGGCGCAGTTGTCCCTCGCCGTGCCAGAACGTGGGGTCCTGCAACGGGTTCTGCGAGGGTTCAGGCGGGTTCGGGTGCCCGTCCGGTTCCCCGTCCTCCCGGGCCGGCGCGTGGTGGTGCGGGTCGGCGGGCATCTGCGCCTCGTACTGGTAGGTGCGGAAGGCGACGAGCCCGATCGCGGCCAGCACGAGCAGCGGCAGCAGCAGCCCGAGCGCGAGCGCCCGGGTGTCCGCGCGCCACCAGGAGTCGCCGAGGAACTCCCACGGGCCGGGCAGTTGGCTGAGGCAGGCCGCCTCCACGCACTGCCAGCCGACCAGGTCCACTCCGACGCCGGTCACGGTGACGACGAGCGTGCAGGTCAGGCTCAGGCAGAACAGGCGGATCAGCCAGGCGGTGATGCCGGACCGGCTGACCCAGCGTTCCTGGTCCGGGTCGGGCGGGATGCCGGCGCGGGCGTGCAGCGCGACGTTCGCGAGCGCGAACGGGAGCATCAGCGTCCACAGCGCCCGTTCCACGTCCCGCCGGGTCCGCGCGCCGGAGGTCAACTGCCCCCAGCTGTACGCCTCGACCGTGATCGGGTCGTCCCGGCCGGCGGTGCTGGACCGGTAGAAGCCGGTCACCTGACCACCGGCGACGAGCGCTGGTTGCGCACCGTCACCGTTGACGGCGGCGGTCAGGCCGAGCAGCTGATCCGGCGGAGTGTTGGAGACGCCGTGCACCCGCAGTTCGAGGACCCGTTCCATTGTGCCTCCCGGTGAACGCTCTACTACCCAGAGTGCGCGAAGGGCCGGGAATTCGCATCCGCTGGAGCGATTGTTCTCGCAGCTCAGGCGGCTATGTCAGAGTCCTGATTGGGCGAGCGGGATTACCCACCGCCACCACATTGGCCGGTAGGTCACGGGTGACCACAGCACCGGCGCCGACCACCGTGTTCTCGCCGATGGTCACCCCGGCCAGCACGATCACGCCTCCGCCGAGCCAGACATTGTCACCGATGGTGATCGGCTGGGCCGACTCCCACTTGGCTCGGCGCGCCTCCGGCTCCACCGGATGGGTGGCGGTGAGCAGTTGCACGTTCGGCCCGATCTGGACGTCCGCGCCGATGGTGATGCGGGCGACGTCGAGGAGGACCGCGTTGAAGTTGACGAAGGTGCGCGGGCCGATGTGCGTGTGCGAGCCGTAGTCGCAGTACAGCGGCGGCCGGACCCAGGCGTCCTCGCCGAGCGAACCGAGCAGTTCACGCAGCGCCGCGAGGCGGCCGGGAGGGTCGTCGGCGGAGCTGCGGTTGAAGCGTTCGCCGAGCCGGGCCGCGCGCTGCAGGTCGGCGATGATCGCGGGGTCGTCGGCGATGTACTGCTCGCCGGCCAGCATCCGGTCCTTCATGGAGGTCATCGCTCGATCGTCCCGGCCCGCCCGGGAGTGGGGTGGTGGTTCCGTCGGATCGGCGACTTCCTGTTGCATACCTGGTATGCAATCCTGATATCCGCGTCGATGTGTCTCTCATCGATGAAACGCCTGACGAAGGAGGAAGGTTGCTCCGGAACCGCAGAAAGCTGACGGCGGTCGGCCTCGGCCTGGCGCTGGCGCTCGGCCTGCCGGTGCCCGCGCCGGCCGCCGCGCCCACCGGCCCGTCCGCGCCCACCGGCCCGTCCGCCCAGACCGGCGCCGGTCCGGTCACCGTCACCCTGATCACCGGCGACCGGGTCACCGTCGCCCCCGGCGGTCGTGCCGCGGTACGCCCCGGCACCGGCCGTGCCGGCATCCAGTTCCTGGTCGGGCGGGAGCGTGACCGGCTCACCGTGCTGCCCCAGGACGCGCTCCCGCTGGTCCGCGCCGGCAGACTCGACCGGCGGCTGTTCGACGTGACCGGGCTGATCGAGGCCGGGTACGACGACGCGCGCCGCGGCACCGTACCACTGCTCGTGACGTACCGGCCGGGAGCAGCCCGGCGGGCGACGGCCCCGCTCGCCGGCGCGCGGGTGACCCGCGACCTGCCGGCGATCGCCGGCGCGGCTGTCGTCGCCGACAAGGGTGACACCGGCGCGCTCTGGAAAGCGGTGAGCGCGGACCGCTCCGGTGCCCGGCTCGACGCGGCGGGGGGTGTCGACCGGATCTGGCTCGACGGCCGGCGGCGGCTGACACTCGACCACAGCGTGCCGCAGATCGGAGCGCCGACCGCGTGGGCCGCCGGCTGGACCGGTAAGGGCGTGCGGGTCGCGGTGCTCGACACCGGCGTCGACCTCACCCACCCGGACCTGGCCGGCAAGGTCGCCCAGTCGCGCAACTTCACCGAGGAGGCGGACCCGGACGACATCGTCGGCCACGGCACGCACGTGGCCTCCACGATCGCCGGCACCGGCGCCGCCTCCGGTGGGAAGTACCGGGGCGTGGCGCCGGACGCCACGCTGCTGTCCGGGAAGGTGTGCGAGGTCTTTGGCTGCACCGACTCGGCCATCCTGGCCGGCATGCAGTGGGCCGCGGCGGAGCAGCGGGCCACCGTGGTCAACATGAGCCTCGGCGGCGGCGACACCCCGGAGGTGGACCCGCTGGAGGAGGCGATCGGGACGCTCACCGAGCAGTACGGGACGCTGTTCGTGATCTCCGCCGGCAACGACGGCGCGGACGGTTCCGTCGGCTCGCCGGCCACCGCCGACGCAGCCCTCGCGGTCGGCGCGGTGGACCGGAACGACGAACTCGCCGACTTCTCCAGCCGCGGACCCCGCGCCGGCGACGGGGCGATCAAGCCGGACATCACCGCGCCGGGTGTGGAGATCGTGGCCGCGCGGGCCGCGAACGGCCAGATCGGCGACCCGGTGGGGGACCGGTACGCCTCGCTGTCCGGCACGTCGATGTCCGCCCCGCACGTGGCCGGCGCGGTCGCGCTGCTCGCCCAGCAGCACCCCGGCTGGACGCCGGCCCGCTACAAGGCGACGCTCATGGCGTCGGCGAAGCCGCACCCGGAGCAGACCGCGTTCCAGCAGGGCGCGGGCCGGGTCGACGTGGCCCGTGCGATCACCCAGCAGGTGACGAGCGAACCGGCGTCCGTCTCGTTCGGCCTCGCGACCTGGCCGCACACCGACGACCAGCCGATCAGCCGGACGGTCACCTACCGCAACGGCGGGAACGCCCCGCTCACGCTGGACCTGAGCACCCGGTTCACCGGACCGGGCGGACGGACCGCACCGGCCGGCATGCTCACCCTCAGCACCTCCCGGCTCACCGTCCCGGCGGGCGGCACCGCCCCGGTGACGGTCGTGGTGGACACCCGGCTCGGCGCCGACGGCTACTGGACCGGCCGCCTGGTCGCCCGCGCCGGCGACGCGGTGGCGGTGACCCCGCTCGCGGTCGACCGCGAGGTGGAGAGCTACGACCTCACGGTGACGCACCGCGACCGCTCCGGCGCACTGACCGGCGGCTACTACACCAGCCTGCTGGGGCTCGACGACGTCAGCTACCGCGACGTGTACGACGCCGACGGCGAGGCCCGCATCCGCGTACCGAAGGGCCGGTACGGCGTGCAGAGCCTGATCTTCGTGGACGGTGACCAGGGCTGGTCGGAGGTCTCCTTCCTGGCCCAGCCGGAACTGGTGGTGACCGGGAACCAGCGGCTCACGCTGGACGCCCGGCGGGCGAAGCCGATCCGTACCACGGTGCCGCAGCGTGGCGCGGCGCCACTGCTGATCGACCTCTCCGCCGCCTGGGGATTCGGTGACTACTACAACACCTTCGGGCTCTGGACCGACAGGTTCGAAGGTCTCCACTCCGCCCAGCTCGGCCGCACGGTCTCGGACAAGCTGTTCGTCGGTTCGCTCGCCAGCCAGTGGGCCGAGCCGACAGCGCCCGAGCGCAGCCCGTACTTCTACGGCCTGAACGAGCTGTTCCCGGGCCGGTTCCCGACCGGCTTCGTCCGGCACTACCGGCCGGCCGACCTGGCCACCGTCGCGAACCGGTTCGCGGCCGGCTACACCGGGATGGACACCGAACTGGTCGTGTACGCGGAGCCCGACTACAACATGGGCGGCTCGGCGATCGTCCTGCCCGTCCGGGTGCCGGGCAAACGGATCCACCACCTCAGCACCACCCGGACCCGCTGGAGCGCCGAACTGTCCTTCGGCGAGCGGGACGAGCAGGGGTGGCTCCAGCCGCGGGCGGTGCTGGGGTCGGTGCCCATTCGCTACCGGGCCGGGCACACCTACCGCGACGAGTGGAACAAGGCCCCGTTCGGCCCGTCGTTCCCGCAGCCGCGGTGGCCGGAGGAGGGCATCACCCGTATCGGCGACACCTTCGTGGTCTTGCTGCCGGTGCACAGCGACGCGGCCGGGCACCCGGGCGGCTCGCTCAACGACACCGAGCAGACCCGGCTCTACCGCAACGGCAAGCTGGTCGGTGAGTCGCCCTACCCGGGCTACGGCGAGTTCACGGTGCCGCCGGGGACGGCGAACTACCGGCTGGAGAGGAGCGCGACGCGCGGCTTCACCGACCTGAGCACCGAGGTCTCGGCGACGTGGACGTTCCGCTCCAAGCGCGTGCCGGGCGACGTGCCGGCCCGGCTCCCGGCCATGGCGGTCCGGTTCACGCCGCCGCTGGCGGTGGACAGCTCCGCCCCGGCGGGCCGGACGTTCACCGTGCCGGTGACGGTGCAGCGCCAGCCCGGCGCACCGTCCGGCCGGGTCGTGGCGCTCACCGTCGACGTCTCCTACGACGGCGGCAAGACCTGGCGCAAGGCGGCATTGAAGAAGCAGGGCGGGGGGTGGACGGCCACCGTCCGGCACCCGGCCGGCCCGGGGTACGCGTCGCTGCGGGCCACCGCCCGTGACGACGCCGGCAACACCGTGACCCAGCGGATCATCCAGGCGTACCGCCTGCGGTGAGCCGGCCCGTCCGGGTCCGCGCGGCCGTCGCCGTCGCGGACCCGGTCGGGGGTACGGCTCAGTCGTTCGCGTGCAGCGCGGCGTTGAGCGCGATGCCCTGGCCGGTGCGGGGCTTCGCCTCCAGCGCGCCGGTCACCGAGTTGCGCCAGAACAGCAGCCCGTCGACGCCGGACAGCTCGCGGGCCTTGACCGTCCGGCCGTCCGGCAGCGTCACCTTGGAGCCGGCGGTGACGTAGCAGCCCGCCTCGACCACGCAGTCGTCGCCGAGCGAGATGCCGATGCCGGCGTTCGCGCCGACCAGGCTGCGCTCACCGATGCGCACCTTCTCCGTGCCACCGCCGGAGAGCGTCCCCATGATCGAGGCGCCCGCGCCGACGTCGGAGCCGTCGCCGACCACCACGCCCTGCACGATCCGGCCCTCGACCATCGAGGTGCCCAGCGTGCCGGCGTTGAAGTTGCAGAAGCCCTCGTGCATCACAGTGGTGCCGGACGACAGGTACGCGCCGAGCCGGACCCGGTCCGCGTCCGCGATCCGCACGCCCGACGGCACCACGTAGTCGGTCATCCGGGGGAACTTGTCCACCCCGTACACGGACAGGTGGCGCCCGGCGGCCCGCTCGATGACGCGCAGCTCGTCCACCCGTTCCGGCGGGCACGGCCCGGCCGATGTCCAGGCGACGTTGGCCAGCTTGCCGAAGATGCCGTCGAGGTTCACCTCGTTGGGCCGCACCAGGCGGTGGGAGAGCAGGTGCAACCGCAGGTACGCGTCGGAGGCGTCCTTGATCGGGTCGTCCAGCGAGCCGATCACGGTGGTCACCTCGACCGTGCGCAGGCCGGGCAGCGCCCGTTCGCCGATCGCGCCCGGAGGCAGGTCGAGCACGTCGGCCCGGTCCTCGCCGGGCACCAGCGGCAGCTCGCCCAGACCCAGCTTGCCGGTCGGGTACCAGGTGTCGAGCACCTGGTCCTGAGCGGTGACGGTGGCCAGGCCGATGCCCCAGGCGGATGGTGCGGACGTCACGGTGTCACCCTTCTCCTCCGGCGGCGGCGTCCGCCGCTGCCCGCGTCCGGGGGCGCGGCACGTGTTCATCGCGCCCACCGAGGTTGACGGTACCGTGCGAGACATGCAGAACCCGTTGACCCCCGAGGTCCTGGCCGATCCGGTGGCGCTGACCCGCGCCCTGGTCGACATCGAGTCGGTATCCCTCAACGAGAAGGCCATCGCCGACTGCGTCGAGGAGGTGCTGCGCGGAGTGCCGCACCTGACCACCTACCGGCACTCGAACACCGTCATGGCCCGCACCGACCTGGGCCGGGCGCAGCGCGTGGTGCTCGCCGGCCACCTGGACACCGTTCCGCTCAACGGCAACTTCCCCTCGACCATGCGCGGCGACCTGATGTACGGCTGCGGCACCTCCGACATGAAGTCCGGTGTCGCCTTCGCGCTGCACCTGGCGGTGACGCTGCCCGACCCGCGCTACGACGTCACGTACTTCTTCTACGAGGCCGAGGAGATCGAGTCGAGGTACAACGGCCTCACCCTGGTCGCGCAGAGCCACCCCGAGTGGCTGGAGGCCGACTTCGCGGTGCTGCTGGAGCCGACGTACGGGATCGTCGAGGCGGGCTGCCAGGGCACCATGCGGGCGGTGGTCACCACGCACGGCGAGCGGGCCCACGCGGCGCGCTCCTGGCACGGCGTGAACGCCATCCACGGCGCGAGCGAGGTGCTGCGGCGGCTGACCACGTACGAGGCCCGCCGGGTGACCATCGAGGGCTGCGACTACCGCGAGGGTCTCAACGCGGTCCGGATCACCGGCGGGGTCGCCGGCAACGTCGTCCCCGACCGCTGCGAGATCGAGATCAACTACCGGTACGCCCCGGACCGCGACCCGGCGGGCGCCGAGGCGCACCTGCGCGAGGTCTTCGCCGGCTTCGATCTGGAGGTCACCGACGCGGCGGCCGGTGCGCCGCCCGGACTGGAGAGCCCGGCGGCGCAGGAGTTCCTGGCGGCGGTCGGTGCCGCACCGATCGGCAAGCTGGGCTGGACGGACGTGGCGCGGTTCGCGGCCATGGGCATTCCGGCGCTGAACTTCGGCCCCGGTGACCCGAACCTGGCGCACCACAAGGACGAGCACGTCGAGCTGACCAAGATCCGGGACGGCGCGGCGACGCTGCACCGCTGGCTGGCCCCGGCCTGACGCGTTGCGATCGCGGGGCCCGCGCCCGCCTCGCGGGCCCCGGGATCGTCAGACGGTCGTCGTCAGGGGTGCGTCCGCCTCGCCGGTCTCGGCGGTCAGGTCGGACCGGTGGGTCTCCATCATCCGGGCGCGGCGGCGCTCGGCCACCACGTCGCGGATCCGCCGCTGCATCTGACGGCGAATCCGGATCATCTCGCTGTTACTGATCAACGCTGGCTCCTCCCCCGAAGGCGCGTCGCCCGGGGTATACCGGGTATGTGAATAGTAAGACGTACGTGCGACCGATTTAGTTGCCCGGATCCAAAGATTTCTCCGGCTTCCGGGCCTGCGCGCCGCGCCGGAGCCCCTCTACTACGGTGACCCCATGGGCGAGAGCAGGGAAATGCCTGCCGGGGACGGCCGGCGGGAGGAGCGGAACCGGGGGGAGCGTCACCGCGGCGCGGTGACGTTGCGCAATCGGGCGATTCCGACGAGTACGGCGGATCAGCGGCTGCTCGACTCCCGGGGCCGCAGCGACTGGAAGACCAAGGACGCCTGGCGCGCGCTGCGGATCCTCTCCGAGTTCGTCGAGGGCTTCGACACCCTCGCCGACCTGCCCCCGGCGGTGAGCGTCTTCGGCTCCGCCCGGAGCAAGCCGGACAGCCCGGAGTGCCGGATGGCCGAGGAACTGGGCGGCGCCCTCGCCCGCGCCGGTTACGCCGTGATCACCGGCGGTGGCCCCGGCGTGATGGAGGCCGCCAACCGGGGCGCCGGTGAGGCCGGCGGCCTCTCCGTCGGGCTCGGTATCGAGCTGCCGTTCGAGCAGGGCCTCAACGACTGGGTCGACCTGGCAATCGACTTCCGCTACTTCTTCGCCCGCAAGACCATGTTCGTCAAGTACGCCCAGGCGTTCGTGGTGCTGCCCGGCGGCTTCGGCACCCTGGACGAGCTGTTCGAGGCGCTCACCCTGGTGCAGACCGGCAAGGTGACCCGCTTCCCGGTCGTGCTGATGGGCACCGGCTACTGGCACGGGCTGCTCGACTGGCTGCGCGGCACGATGGCCGCCGAGGGCAAGATCGGCCCGGCCGATCTGGACCTGATCTGCCTCACCGACGACGTCAACGAGGCGGTCCGGCACATCGTGGAGGCCGAGGCCGTACTCTCCGCCGAGCAGGAGGCGGTCCGCGAGGAGGCGGTCGCCCGGGTGGCCGCCGACCAGCGCGCCGCCGCCGACGCCGCCCCCGACGGCCCGGCGGGACGGAGCTGATCCGTGGCCAACGTCTGTGTCTTCTGCGCGTCCTCCCGTACTCTCGACGCCCGCTGGCTGGCGCTCGCCACCGACACCGGCGAGGAACTGGCCCGGCGCGGCCATACGCTGGTCAGCGGAGGCGGCTGCGTCGGGATGATGGGCGCCGTGGTGCAGGGCGCGCGGGCGGCCGGCGGTCGCACCGTCGGCGTCATCCCGCAGTCCCTGGTCGACCTGGAAGTGGCCGACCTGGACTCCGACGAACTGCTGGTCACCGACAGCCTGGCCAGCCGCAAGACGCTGATGGACGAGAAGTCCGACGCGTTCGTGGCGCTGCCCGGCGGGCTCGGCACGCTGGACGAGCTGTTCGAGGTCTGGACCACCGCCACCCTGGCCCTGCACGCCAAGCCGATGGTGATCGTCGACGTGGACGGGTTCTACCGGCCGCTGCTCGACTGGATCCGCGGGCTCGGTGAGCAGCGGTTCCTCAAGCCGGCCGCGCTGGACCTGCTGATGGTCGCCGACGGCGTCCCCGCCGCGCTGGACCTGGTCGACGCCCGCCTCACGTGACGCGCGCCCGGTCGGCCGCCCGTGCGTGATCGACACCATCTCGCGGAGGTGGTGGTGTCCGGGCTTGTGGGGTGTGGCCATTTCCCCGTGGTGGTGTTGATCTAGGCGCTGCATGCGGGTGAGCTGGTGACGGGCCGGACGGCGGTCGGTTCCCGGGTGTCGTACCGGCATGGTGGGATGTCGGTGATGCAGGCGTACCGGTTGGTGCGCCGGCCCGGTGGCGCGGAGGCGGGGGTCACCCACGACGCCGGGGCGGGGCAGGGGGTGGGCCGGTCCGGTGGACCGGCCGAGGCGGAGCCGCGATCCGGGGGGTCGGCGGGCGGTGCCGCGCACCCGGAGCCTGGCACGAACGCCGACTCGGTGCAGGCCGAGGTGGTCGCGCACACCGACGGGCCGATGCTCGTCGTGGGTGGACCGGGCACCGGGAAGACGTCCACTCTGGTCGAGGCGGTCGCCGCCCGCGTGGCCGAGGGTGTCGACCCGGAGCGGATCCTCGTGCTCACCTTCGGCCGGCGCGGTGCCACCGGACTGCGCCACCGGATCGAGGCGCGGATCGCCGGGGACGGGCACCGCGTGGTCCGCGAGCCGCTGGTGCGTACGTTCCCGGCGTACGCCTTCGGGCTGCTGCGCCGCGCGGCGGCCGAACGCGGCGAGCCCTCGCCCCGGCTGCTCACCGGCCCGGAACAGGACCTGATCATCCGCGAGCTGCTCGACGTGGTGGGGGAGGAACCCGGCGACGACCCGGTCGGCTGGCCGGAGGACCTGCGCCCCGCGCTGCGTACCCGGGCGTTCGCCCAGCAGCTCCGCGACCTGCTGATGCGTGCCGCGGAGCGCGGCGTCGGCCCGGTCGAGCTGGCCCGGCTGGGCGAGAAGCTGGGCCGCACCGACTGGCCGGCCGCCGCGCGCTTCCTGCGGGAGTACGTCGCCGTGCTCGCCCTGCGCGACGTGAGCAACCGGGGCTCGGTCGCGTACGACCCGGCGGAACTGGTGCGTGCCGCCACCGGCATGCTGCTCGACGATCCCGAGTTGCTCGCCGCCGAGCGCCGTCGCCTGGCCCACGTGTACGTCGACGAGCTGGCCGACACCGACCCGGCCCAGCTCGACCTGCTCGCCGTGGTGGCCGGGGGCGGGCGGTCCCTGGTGGCGTTCGCCGACCCGGACTCGTCCACGTACGCGTTCCGCGGTGCCGACCCGGCGGGCGTCACCACGTTCCCGCACCGGTTCCGCACCGCCTCCGGTGCGCCGGCGGCCCAGGTCACGATGACCACCTCGTACCGGGCCGGGCCGGAACTGCTCGCGGCGACCGCCCGGCTGGCCCGGCGGCTGCGCGGCCCGGCGGCGCACCGGCGGCTGCGCCCGTTTCCCGGGGCGCCCGCGGGAACTGTCGAGGTACGGACGTTCCGGTCCGCCACCAGCGAGTCGGCGTGGCTGGCGCACGCGTTGCGTGAGGCGCACCTGCTCGACGGCGTGCCCTGGTCCCGGATGGCGGTGCTGGTCCGCTCCACCGGCCGGCAACTGCCGTCGCTGCGGCGGGCGCTGCACACGGCCGGTGTGCCGACCGTGGTGCACGGCGAGGACCTGCCGTTGCACCTCCAGCCGGCGGTCGCTCCGCTGCTGCTCCTGCTGCGCTGCGCGCTCGAACCCGACCGGCTGGACGAGGAGGCGGCGGTCGCGTTGCTGCACTCGCCGCTGGGCGGGGCCGACCCGCTGGCCGAGCGGCGGCTGCGCCAGGGCCTGCGGGCGCTGGCGCTGGCCGGCGGCGACCGCCGTCCCTCCGGCGAGCTGCTGGTGGAGGCACTGCGCGACAGGGCGGAACTGGCCACCATCGAGCGTCGCTGGGCGGCTCCCGCGCAGGCGGTGGCGCACCTGCTCGCGACCGCCCGGGAGACGGCCGGCCGGCCCGGCGCCACGGCCGAGGACGTGCTCTGGGCGGTGTGGCGGGAGAGCGGGCTGGCCGAACGCTGGGCCGGGGCGATCACCCGGGGGCGGGCGGCCACCGGCGAGCACGAGACCGCCCAGCGGTGGCGGGCCGAGGCCGCCGACCGTGACCTGGACGCCGTGCTCGTCCTCTTCGACGCGGCGGCCCGGTTCGCCGACCGGCTGCCCGGCGCGCGTACCGAGGTGTTCCTCGACCACGTCCTCGGGCAGGAGCTGCCCGCCGACACGCTCGCCGCCGCCGCCGACCGGGGTGACGCGGTACGCCTGCTCACCGCGCACGCCGCCAAGGGGCTGGAGTGGGATCTGGTCGCGGTGGCCGGGGTGCAGGAGGGCGTCTGGCCGGACCTGCGCCTGCGCGGCAGCCTGCTCGGCTCGGAGCGGCTCGTCGACGTGCTCGCCGGTCGCGCCGACGGCGCCGGGCTGCGGGCCAGCCTGGTCGGGCAGACGTCAGCGCTGCTCGACGAGGAGCGGCGGCTGTTCCACGTGGCGATCAGCCGGGCCCGGCGGCGGCTGCTCGTCACCGCCGTCGCGTCCGCCGCGGTCGGCGGGGACGACCACGAGGAGCAGCCGAGCCGCTTCCTGCACGAGCTGGCCGCCGCCGACCCACCCGCCACCGGTGGAGGCGGCCCGAACCCGACGGGGAACGGACCGACCGGCCCGGCCCGGCCCGGGAACGGCCCGACCGGTACGGCCACGCGCGGAGGCACCGCGGACGGGCCGGTGCCGCACGGGGACGAGCATCCGCAGGACGGGCCGCCCGCGGCGCTCCCGGTCACCCTGCCGCCGCGTGGGCTCACCCTGTCCGCGCTGGTGGCGGAGCTGCGTACCGCCGTCACCGACCCGGCGACGCCGATCACCCGGCGGCACGCGGCGGCGGGTGAGCTGGCGCGGCTGGCCGCCGCCGGGGTGCCCGGCGCGCACCCGGACGACTGGTGGGGGCTGCGTGGCCTGTCCGACGACCGGCCGCTGGTCGACGAGGGCGAGCCGGTGCGGGTCACACCGTCGGCGATGGAGAGCGCGTTGCGGTGCAGCCTGCGCTGGCTGCTGGAACGGCACGGCGGCAGCGCGCCGGCGAGCGCCGCTCAGGGCGTGGGCAACCTGGTGCACGCCGCCGCGATGCTCGCGGAGGACGCGAGCGTCGACCGGGAGGCGTTGCTGGAGTACGTGGCCGCCCGGTTCGACGCGATCGAGCTGGCCGCCCGGTGGATGGCCGGCCCGGAACGGCAGCGCGCCGAGGCGATGGTGGACAAGCTGCTGCGCTGGCTGGCCGGCAACCCGCGCCGGCTGCTCGCGATCGAGCACGAGTTCGCGGTCCGCCTCGACGACCCGTCCCGCCCGATCGAGCTGACCGGCCGGGTCGACCGGCTGGAGGTCGACGACGACGGGCGGCTCGTGGTGATCGACCTGAAGACCGGCAAGTCGACGGCTGTCACCGAGCGGGAGGTGGCCGAGCATCCGCAGCTCGGGGCGTACCAGGCGGCGGTGGAGGCGGGCGGGTTCGCCGAGTTCGGCGAGGAGACGGGCGGTGCCGCGCTGGTGCAGCTCGGCACCGGTGCGCGCGACGCCAAGGAGCAGACCCAGGCGGCTTCCGGGGAGGGCCCGGAGGCGGGGTGGGCCACCGCGCTGGTGCGCCGTACCGCCGACACGATGGCCGCCTCGACGTTCGCCGCCGTGGCCAACTCCAAGTGCCGGGTCTGCCCGGTACGCACCAGCTGCCCGGTCTCCGGCCAGGGCCGCCAGGTGGTCGAAGCCCCACCGGAAGAGTCATGAGCGTTCAGCCGGCGCTGTTCGGCGCCTCCGCCACGCCCGCGCCGCGCACCGCCGACGCCGGGCCCCGCTACACGCCGGTCGAGCTGGCCCGGCTGCTGCGGCTGCCGGCACCGACCCGGGAGCAGGCCGCGATCATCGCCGCGCCGGTGGAGCCGCTGCTGGTGGTCGCGGGCGCCGGCTCGGGCAAGACCGAGACGATGGCCGCGCGGGTGGTGTGGCTGGTCGCCAACTCCTACGTGCGGCCCGAGCACATCCTCGGCCTCACCTTCACCCGCAAGGCGGCGGGTGAGCTGGCACACCGGGTCCGGACCCGGCTCGACCAGCTCATCCGGCGGCTCGGCAGGCCGGGGCGGGATCCGCACGACGACCCGCTGGCGGGCGAGCCGACCGTGTCCACGTACCACTCGTACGCCGGGCGGATCGTCACCGAGCACGGGTTGCGCGCCGGGTACGAGCCGACCACCCGGCTGCTCACCGAGGCGTCCCGCTGGCAACTGGTCGACCTGCTGGTGCGCAACTACGACGGCGACATGTCCGAGGTGGACCGGATGCCGTCGACCATCACCGACGCCGTCCTGGCGCTCGCCGGTGAGCTGGACGAGCACCTGGTCGACCCGGACGAGCTGGCGGCCTGGACTGGTCGGTTCTTCGCCGACGTGCAGTCCCGGCCGGGCCGCGTCTACGCCGACGTCCGCAAGGCGCTCCAGCTCCAGCGGACCCGGCTGAAGCTGCTGCCGCTGGTGCGCGCGTACGCCCGGCGCAAGGACGACTTCGAGGCGATGGACTTCGCCGACCAGCTCGCCCGCGCGGCCCGGGTGGCGCGGGACCACCCCGGCGTCGGCGTGATCGAGCGGGACCGGTTCCGGGTGGTGCTGCTCGACGAATACCAGGACACCAGCCACGCCCAGGTGGTGCTGCTCAACGCGCTGTTCGGCGGCGGCCACCCGGTCACCGCCGTGGGTGACCCGTGCCAGTCCATCTACGGCTGGCGCGGGGCCAGCGCCGGCACGCTCGACCGGTTCCCGGCCGAGTTCGCCCGCACCGACGGCAGCCCCGCCGACGTACTCAGCCTGACCACGAGCTGGCGTAACCGGCCGGAGATCCTCGGCGTGGCGAACACGCTGTCGGTGCCGCTGCGGGCGGCCGGCGCGCGGGTGCCGGAACTGCACGCCGCGCTCAGCGTCCGCGACCCGATCCCGCACCGCACGCCGGGCGGGCAGGCCGGCGGCACTGTGCACTGCGCGCTGCTCCAGACGTACGCCGACGAGGCCGACTGGATCGCGGACAGCGTGCTGGCGGCGTGGCGGGGCGCGGCCGGGTCGCCGGGTGCGCTGCCCGAGCACATCCCGGCCGACCGCCGCCCGACCACTGCGGTGCTGGTGCGGCTGCGCAGCCAGATCCCGGCGATCGAGGCGGCGCTGCGTGCCCGCGGGCTGCCGGTCGACGTGGTCGGCCTGGGTGGGCTGCTGGACACCCCGGAGGTACGGGACGTGGTGTGCACGCTGCGCGTGCTCGCCGACCCGGCGGACGGGGCGGCGCTGCTGCGGCTGCTCACCGGTGCGCGCTGGCGGATCGGCCCGCGTGACCTGGTCGCCCTGCACCGCCGCGCCCGCGCCATCGCCCGCAGCCGCCGCGAGTTCACGGGCGACGAGGGCCCGGAGATCACCGTGGACGCGCTGGACGAGGCCACGCTGGTCGAGGCACTGGCGGACCTGGGGCCCGCGCAGGCGTACTCGGCCGAGGGCTACGCCCGGCTGCGCTCGTACGGGATGGAGCTGGCGCTGCTGCGCTACCGGCTGGACCAGTCGCTGCCGGAACTCATCGCGGACATCGAGCGGACCATCGGCCTCGACGTCGAGGTGGCGGTCCGGGCCGGGCGGGACGGCGCGGGCGACGCCGGACTGGCCCGCGCCCACCTGGACGCGCTCGGCGACGTGGCGGCCCGGTTCAGCGGCGAGACACCCGGCGCCACGCTGGCCGGTTTCCTCGCCTACCTGGCCGCCGCCGAGGACGAGGAGCGCGGGCTGGCGCCCGGCGAGGTCGAGGTGGTGGCCGGCGCGGTGCAGGTGCTCACCGCGCACGCCGCGAAGGGCCTGGAGTGGGACGTGGTGGCGGTGGCCGGGATGACCCGGGGCGTCTGGCCGGGGCCGGTCCGCAACTCCGACCACTGGCTGGGCGGCCTGGGTGTGCTGCCGTTCCCGTTGCGCGGCGACGCGGACGGGCTGCCCGACCTGGCCCTGCCGGAGGCGGAGGACCAGCGCGGCGTGGCCCGGGCGCTGACCGACTTCACCGACGCCTGGCGGGCGCACGACGAGCGGGAGGAGCGCCGGCTGGCGTACGTGGCGGTGACCCGCCCCCGCCGGTTGCTGCTCTGCTCCGGCTACTGGTGGGGGGAGGGGACCAAGCGGTTCCGCGGCCCGTCGGTGTTCCTGCGGGAGGTGCACGACGCCTGCCTGGCGGGTGCGGACGGGCACGTGGTGGACGCATGGACGCCCGAGCCGGCCGGGGACGCGGCGAATCCGACCACCGAGACGGTGCTGCGGGCCGAGTGGCCGGCCGACCCGCTGGGCGCCCGCCGTCCGGCGCTGACCGAGGCGGCGGCGCTGGTCCGCCGCTTCCTGGCCGACCCGGAGGCGGCCCGGCGCGAGGCGGCAGTGCTCGCCACGACCGGGGAGGACGCCGCTGTGGCCCGCTGGCGGCGCGAGGCCGATCTGCTGCTCGCCGAGCGGGCGGAGCTGGCCCGGCAGGCCGAGGCGGTCGAGGTCGAACTACCCGGCCAGCTCTCGGTGACCCAGCTGGTGGCGTTGCGCCGCGACCCGGAGGCGCTGGCCCGGACGCTGCGCCGCCCGATGCCGACGGAACCGAACCCATACGCCCGGCGGGGCACCGCGTTCCACGCCTGGCTGGAGCAGCGCTTCGGCGCCGACCGGCTGCTCGACGTGGACGAGCTGCCCGGCGCGGCGGACGAGGACGCGGCCCCGGACGAGGCGCTGGCCGAGTTGCAGGAGCGGTTCCTCGCCAGCGAGTGGGCCGACCGGGTGCCGGTGGAGGTGGAGGTGCCGTTCGCCACCGTCGTCGCCGGGGTGGTGGTCAGGGGCCGGATGGACGCCGTGTTCGCCCGCCCGGGTGGGCGCTACGACGTGGTCGACTGGAAGACCGGTCGGCAGCCGGCCGGCCGGGAGGCCGACGCGGCGGCGGTGCAGCTGGCGATGTACCGGCTGGCCTGGGCGGAGCTGGCCGGGGTGCCGGTGGACCGGGTCGGTGCCGCGTTCCACTACGTGCGGGACTCCGCCACGGTCCGCCCGGCCGACCTGCTCGACGCCGAAGGGCTGGCCGCGTTGGTGGCCGCCGTGCCGGAAATCCCGGGGGATCTCCCGCAGCGCACGAATCCGTGATACGTTGACGGGGTTGCAGTTTTGGTTTCCAGAGACTCTGTGTGCGCCTGGCGGATTGTGGCCCCAGGCGCTCTTTGTTGTGTCCGGAGTTCTCCGGGCGGGGCGACCAGCAGCGACAGGCACGCCGCGTATTCCACGCGCGGGGTGCTCCTCTCCGGCCCGCAACACGTGCGGGCCGACCGTTCCGTCAAGGAGACGAAACACATGGCAATTGGCACCGTCAAGTGGTTCAACGCTGACAAGGGCTTCGGCTTCATCACCCCGGACGACGGCGGCGCCGACGTCTTCGCCCACTTCTCGGCGATCCAGACCTCCGGCTACCGGAGCCTGGACGAGAACCAGCGGGTCGAGTTCGAGGTGACCCAGGGCCAGAAGGGCCCGCAGGCGGAGAACATCCGTCCGCTCTGATCTTCGGATCAACCAGCACCACCATCGCGCCCCTTCGGGCGTGGTGCACGGGCCGGCCCGCCTCTGCCGGGCCGGCCCGTCCCTTTCGGTTCGTGCTTGTGACCACCGGTGACCACCGGTGACGCGCCGCTGTCCGGCGCCCTTCCTCGACACGTGCCGCGTCGAGGAAGGCTTTCCGCATGACCACGACCCTGCCCACGTTCGCCGCCACCGGCCTGGCTCCGGCGCTCGTCTCCGAGCTGGCCGCGCAGGGCATCTCCGCGCCGTTCCCGATCCAGGCGGCCACCATCCCGGACTCGCTGGCCGGCCGGGACGTGCTCGGCCGGGGCCGGACCGGCTCCGGCAAGACGCTCGCGTTCGGGTTGCCGCTGCTGCACCGTACGGCCGGCCGCCGGGCCCGCCCGGGCCGCCCGCTGGCGCTGGTGCTCGTGCCGACCCGGGAACTGGCCGCGCAGGTGACCGACGCGCTCGCTCCGTACGCCGCCGTGCTCGGCCTGCGCTGCGCCACTGTGGTCGGCGGGCTCTCGCTGACCCGGCAGGCGGCCGCGTTGCGTGCCGGCGCCGAGGTGCTGGTGGCCACGCCGGGCCGGCTGCACGACCTGATCGACAGGGGAGACGCCCGGCTGGACCAGGTGGCCATCACCGTGCTCGACGAGGCGGACCAGATGGCCGACATGGGCTTCCTGCCGCAGGTGACCAAGCTGCTGGAGCAGGTCGCGCCGGGCGGGCAGCGGATGCTGTTCTCGGCCACCCTGGACCGGGGGGTGGACCGGCTGGTCCGCCGTTTCCTGGCCGACCCGGTGACGCACTCGGTCGACCCGGGCACCGCCACCGTCACCGCGATGACGCACCACGTGCTGCACCTCGACGCGGAGGACAAGCCGGCCGCGCTGGCGCATATCGCCGCCCGCGAGGGCCGCACCATCGTGTTCATCGCCACCAAGCACCGCGCCGACCGGGTGGCCCGCCAGTTGCTCGCCAAGGGCGTACGCGCGGCGGCGCTGCACGGCGGCAAGTCGCAGCCGCAGCGCACCCGCATCCTGGAACAGTTCCGCACCGGCCAGGTCACCGCGCTGGTGGCGACCGACGTGGCGGCCCGGGGCATCCACGTGGACGGGCTGGACCTGGTCGTCAACGCCGACCCGCCCACCGAGGCCAAGGACTACCTGCACCGGGGCGGCCGGACCGCGCGGGCCGGCGAGTCGGGCACTGTGGTGACGCTCGTCCTGCCGGACCAGCGCCGCGACGTCGCCCGGCTGATGAGCACCGCGGGCATCAACCCCAAGACCACGCGGGTACGCCCCGGCGACAGTGAACTGAGCCGGCTCACCGGTGCGCGGGAGCCGTCCGGCGTGCCGGTGACCATCACCGCGCCCGCTGCCGCGCACCCCGCTCCGGGAACCCGTCCTCGCCGGCGCCCGCGCCGCCGCTGACCGTGCCCCGCGTCCGCCCGGTCCTGAGTCGGGAATCAGTCGACTTTCGGTCGGCTGCCCGACTGCGCGACCGGAACCCGACCGCGATGCTGCTGCTCGGGAGACCGGTCGGGGGGTCGGCCGGACGCGGAGGGAGCGGTCATGGCGCGGGACGCCGGATCGAGCGGAGCGCGGGAAGTGGTGCTGGTGCTCGCGGTGGCGGGAGCCGGCCTGGCCCTCGCCGCGGTGGCCGCGTTCGGGCCCTGGCAACCCTCCTACGACGGCCCGCAGGGCCGTGGCGCCACCCGAAGCTTCACCCCGGGCACGAGCGCCGAGCACAGCGGCGCAGGGGAAGCCCTCTCGTCGAATGTCCAATCCGCAGTGTTCGGTCGACCGTTCGGCCAGGGCACACCGGCGGTAGAGCCGGTACCGAGGCGCTAGTGTCGATCTCGTGCCGACGCGTAGAGCGAAGATCCCAGCGACGAAGTACCCGGTCGAACGGTTCACCCTCGACAACGGCCTGCGCGTGGTGCTCACGCCGGACCGCAGCGCCCCGGTCATCGGGGTGGCGGTGGTCTACGACGTCGGTATCCGCTCCGAGCCGGAGGGACGCACCGGGTTCGCCCACCTCTTCGAGCACCTGATGTTCCAGGGCTCGGAGAACCTGGAGAAGCTGGCCCACTTCCGGCACGTCCAGGGCGCGGGCGGGACGTTCAACGGCTCCACCCACCTGGACTACACCGACTACTTCGAGACGCTGCCCGCCAACGCACTGGAACGGGCGCTGTTCCTGGAGGCCGACCGGATGCGCGGCCCCCGGCTGACCGAGGAGAACCTGCGCAACCAGGTGGACGTGGTGAAGGAGGAGATCCGGGTCAACGTGCTGAACCGGCCGTACGGCGGGTTCCCCTGGCTGACGCTACCCCCGGTGATGTTCGACACCTTCCCCAACGCGCACGACGGCTACGGCTCCTTCGTCGATCTGGAGTCGGCCACCGTGTCCGACGCCGCTGACTTCTTCCGCCGCTACTACGCCAGCGGCAACGCGGTGCTCGCGGTCAGCGGCGACATCGACGTGGCCGAGGCGACCACGCTCATCGAGCGGCACTTCGGGGACGTGCCGGCCCGGCCCGCCCCGCAGCGGCCCGACTTCGCCGAGCCCGACCTGACCGCCGAACGGCGCAGCACGTACACCGACGCGCTGGCCCCGCTCCCGGCGGTGGCCGGCGCGTGGCGGGTGCCCGACCCGATCGGCGACTTCGCCGCTTACCTGCCGTACGTGGTGCTGGCCGAGGTGCTCACCGACGGCGACGCCTCCCGGCTGGTCGAGCGGCTGGTGCAGCGCGACCGGTCGGTCACCGGCCTCGGCGGGTACGTCGGCTTCATGGGCGACCCGTTCGACGTGCGCGACCCCACCGCACTGCTGCTCCAGGCGCACCTGCCGCCCGGCGGTGACGTGGACAAGGTGCTGCGCACGATCGACGAGGAACTGGACCGGCTGGTCACCGACGGGCTGACCGAGGGGGAGCTGGCGCGTACCCAGGCCCGGATGGCCACCCACCTGCTGCGTGACACGGACGCGGTACTCGGCCGCGCGCTGCGGATGGCGGTGCTGGAACAGCAACGCGGCGAACCCGGCCTGCTCAACGACCTGCCCCGGCTGGTCGGCGAGGTGACCGAGGAACAGGTCCGCGCCGCCGCCACCACCCTGCGGCCCGAGCGCCGCGCGTCAGTCGAGGTCGTTGCCGGAGGAGCCCGATGAGCACGGGTACGACCACCGCCGCTGTGCGGCCGCTGCCGGCACTCGGCCCGAACCGCCGCCTCAAGGTGCCCAAGCAGGCCGAGCGCACGCTCGGCAACGGTCTCACCGTGATCGCGGTACGCCGGTCCGCAGTACCGCTGGTCGAGCTGCGGCTGTGGATGCCGTTCGGGCGCACCCACCTGGCCCGCGGCGCGATGCTGGCGCAGACCATGCTCTCCGGCACCGAGGCGCACAGCGCCACCGAGCTGGCGGCCGAGTTGCAGAAGGTCGGCGGCGGGCTGACCGCCGGTCTCGACCCGGACCGGCTGATGCTCTCCGGCGCGGGCCTGGTCACCGGTCTGGACCGGATGCTGGAACTGCTCGCCGAGGTGCTCACCGGGGCCTCCTACCCGGCCGACTGGGTGGAGACCGAACGGGAGCGGCTGGTCGACCGCATCCAGGTCGCCCAGAGCCAGCCGTCCCACCTGGCCCGCACCGCGCTGCTCAAGCGGGTGTACGGCCGGCACCCGTACGCGGAGCAGACGCCCGACCCGGACCAGGTCCGGGCCGTCCGCCCGGCCCCGTTGCGCCGGCTGCACACCGAGCGGGTGCATCCGGCCGGCGCGGTGCTGGTGCTCGTCGGGGACGTCGCGCCGGACCGGGCGCTGGACGCGGCCGAGCAGGCGCTGTCCGGGTGGCGCGGTGACGGCCACGTCGCCGAGGTGCCCCCCGCGCCGCCGCTGGAACCCGGGCCGCTGCTGCTCGTCGACCGTCCCGGCTCGGTGCAGTCCTCGGTACGCCTCGCGCTCCCAGCGGTGCCGCGCACCCACCCGGACCACGCCGCCCTGCAGCTCGCCAACCTGATCTTCGGCGGCTACTTCTCCTCCCGCTGGGTGGAGAACATCCGCGAGGACAAGGGCTACACGTACGGGCCGCACTCGCTCGTGGAGCACTCGGTGGCCGGTTCGCTGCTCGTCGCCGGCGCCGAGGTGGCCACCGAGGTGACAGCGGCGGCGCTGGTGGAGACGACCTACGAGCTGGGCCGCCTGGCCACGGTGCCGCCGAAGCCGGAGGAGTTGGAGCAGGCCCGCCAGTACGCCCTCGGCACCCTTCAGCTCGGCATGTCCACCCAGGCCGGCCTCGCGTCGCTGACCAGCGCGTACGCCGGCAACGGGCTGCGGCTGGACTTCCTCGCCGAGCACGCCGCCCGGCTGGCCGCCGCGACAGTGGACGACGTGGCCGAGGTGGCCGCCCGCTACCTGGCCCCGGCCCGCGCGGTCACCGTCGTGCTCGGCGACGCCGAGCGGGTGGCCGACTCGCTCGCCACGCTGACACCGGTGCGTACGGAACCGGCATGAGCGGCGAGTCCGCCCCGCCGCTGGCCCGGTCGACGCTCGACCGGGCCGCGCACCGGCGTACCGATCCGGGCTGGCTGACCGAGGCGTGGGAGCGGGCCCGGGTGCTGGTGCTGGACTCCGCGGCCGAGGGACGGGCGCTGGTCCGGGGCGCGGCGACCCCGCCGGAGCTGGTCCTGGTCGGCCCCGGTGAGCTGGCCGAGGTGCCCCGGTCGGTACCGATGTTCCTCGGCGTCGAGCCGGACGGCGTACCGGTGTTCGCGGTGGACGGGCCGCTGCCGGCGCTGCCGGACACCCGCCCGGTCCACCTGCGCGAGGTCGGCCACCTGATGACCGACCGGGACGCGGGCCTGTTCACCACCGCGTTGGCGCTGCTCAACTGGCACCTGCGGCACGGGTTCTCGTCGACGACCGGCAAGCCGACGAGCGTCGACGAGGCCGGCTGGTCGCGGATCGACCCGGACGGCGGGCGGGTCTGGCCGCGTACCGATCCGGCCATGATCGTGCTGGTGCACGACGGGGTGGACGGCCCGGAGGGCCGCTGCCTGCTCGGCAACAACGCGGCCTGGCCGCGCACCCCGGGCCGGCGTCGCTACTCCTGCCTGGCCGGATACGTCGAGCCGGGCGAGTCGGCCGAGGCCGCCGTGCTGCGCGAGGTCCGCGAGGAGGTGGGCGTCCCGGTCGAGGAGATCGCGTACGTGGGCAGCCAGCCCTGGCCGTTCCCCGGCTCGCTGATGCTCGGCTTCCTGGCCCGCGCCGACGCGGACGCGCCGATCCGGGTCGACCTGGCCGAGATCGCGCACGCGCGCTGGTTCACCCGCCGGGAGGTCGGTGCGGCGCTCGCGGACGAGCCGGTGCCGGTGGGCGGGGGAGACCGGCTGGTCCTGCCCACGCCGTCCTCAATCGCGTTGTTCCTGGTGCACCGCTGGCTCGACGGCCACTGCTGACCGTCCGTCGCCGCCGGGTTGCCGTCGTCTCCGCCGGTGGGACACAGCCACCTCGCCGAACTGGCGAGGCCGGTCCGGCCACGACGGACGTCAGCGTCCGGTCATCCGCCGTCCCAGCGGTACGGGTGGCCGGGGGCGGGTTCCTCGATCGGCAGCACCTTGACCCGGTGCCGGCCCGCGCGCACCGCACCGACTGCTGACAGTGCGCGGGCGAGCAGGAGTGCGGCGTCCCGGTCCTCGGCGTGGACGACCTGGCGGCGGGGTTCCGGCGTGCACGTCTCGTCCCGCAGGCGGCCCCCGCCGGCCCAGGCGGCGGCGATGTCGGCGTCGGCGACGGTGCGGATCTCGGTGCGGACGATCAGGAACCGCATGGTGTCCCCCGGACAATCGGCGGTTACACGCTGGAACTTCCACGTCACTCCCGCGTCATGTTACGCCGATGTGTCCGCCCGGCAAGGGGAACGCGCCAGCTCGACCGAACGGGGGATCCCAGGTCAGCGCCGTTGTCGGGGCTGGACGCGCGGAGGGCCGCCGGCTCGCGCCGACGGCCCTCCCGTGGTTCGCCGGATCAGTCCAGATCGAACTGACCGCTCTTCGTGCCGGCGAGGAAGCCGAGCCACCCGGCCCGGTCGAACAGCAGGACCGGTCCGCTCGGGTCCTTGCTGTCCCGCAGCGCCACTGTGGCCGGCCCGGAGCCGAGCGGCGCGACCTCCACGCAGTTGGAGGTCTGGCTGCGGGTGCTCTTGCGCCAGGCGGCGCCGGCGAGCCGTCCCGAGCGGGCGGTCGTGCTGGTGTGGATCTCGTTCATGGTGCTTGCTCCTGGTGAGGTGCTCCGATGGGACCGAGCGACGCCGGAGCGCGGGCGGTGTCCGTGCCGGTTCACCGTTCCGTGGTGAGGCGCCCCGAGTCCCGGCGACGTTGGGTCGGCGCCGTTGCCGGCCCGTACGCCACCGTGGACTCGACTGCCGTGCCGGTCGGCCGTCCCGTCGCCTCGATCAACCAGGAGAGGGTGTCCGATGCGGAGAGCGCCGACGAGCATAGCCACTCGAACACCACTTTATAGCGATTTAGGGTGTTTGCCTCGGTCGACATGACGTCGGTGAACCCACAGTCGATGGCGAGTGTCTCCGGATCGAGGGGATCGGCGAACCGGTAGACCGAGAACGCGGTCGGCGGCAGGTACCAGTCACCGACCCGGGTGTCCCGCAGCAGCAGACGCAGCGTCACGTTCGGCAGCAGCGCCATCTCGCACAGGTGGACGAGCTGCTCGTGCAGGACCTCCGGCGGGCCGGCACGGCGGCCGAGCGCCGCCTCCTCCAGCACCGCCGTGTAGCGGGGCACCTCGGGGGAGCGGGTCAGCAGCGACTGGCGGGCCTGCCGCGCGCGTACCTCGGTCTCGGGATCCTCGGTCTCCGGGTCGCCGGCCTCGGCGGCGACCTGCGCGGCGGACATGATCCGGTGCCGGGCGTACCCGGGCGTCTGCAACAGCCCCGGCACCAGCACCGGGTTGTACTCGGAGATCTCCGCGCAACCGGCCTCAAGCTCGGCGAAGGCGCGCTGCTGCTGGGTCATCACCGGGAAGTTGCGCAGCCAGCCGCGCATGTCGCCGGCCTCGTGGGTGATCCCGGTCAGCTCCGCGCGCTGCTCCTCGTCGGCGCCGTAGAGCGTCAGCAACACGTCCACGTCGTCCGGGTCGGGACGGCTGCGGCCGTTCTCCAGACGGGACAACTTGGATGCGGAGGCCCAGCCGATCCGCTCGATGACCTGGTCACCGGTCAGACCGGCCTGTTCGCGGAGCCGACGCAGCTCGGTGCCGAGTCGGCGGCGGCGCAGAATCGGGCCTGGTACGGCAGGAGGCACGGCGTCCTCTTTCCCGTCGACCGCCGCTTGACGCGACGGTAACTGTATGAAATTCGCCCCCCACGGTCAGTATGGACGGCGCGACCGGCGCCGGAGGTTCCGGCACGGGCGTGTCACGAGACAAAAAGAGGACCGTGGAGGGTGTCTTCACCAGCGCCCGCCCCCGACGCGCCCTGGTGGCGCACCCCGCCGGAGGGAACCCGATGCGCACCGTCCTGCGCCGCCCCGACTTCCGTCTCCTGTTCGCCGCGCTCGTCGCGAGCATGGCGGCGGAGTCGGTCCTGTTGCTCGCCCTGGCTGTCTGGGTCAAGGATCTGACCGGTTCGGACAGCATGGCCGGGGCGACCATCTTCGCGGTCATCGCGCCGATGGCCCTCGCCCCGCTGGTCGGCTGGGTGGTCGACCGCTACCGCAGGCGGCCGTTCTTCATCGCCGCCAACCTGGTCGCGGCCGTCCTGCTCGGCCCACTGCTCACGGTCCGGGACCGGTCCGACGTCTGGGTGATCTACGTGGTCGCCGCGCTCTACGGGCTCTCGTACATCACCCTCACCGCGGTGCTCAACGGACTGATCCGGCATCTGGTTCCGCCCGACCTGCTCGCCGACGCGAACGGGGTGCTCCAGACCGTCCGGCAGGGGCTGCGGCTGATCGGGCCGCTGGCCGGAGCCGGTGTCTACGCCGCCGTCGGCGGCTGGCTGCTGGTCCTGCTGGCCATGACCGGCTTCCTCGTCGCGGCGGCGGTGGTCGGGCGGCTGCACGTGCGGGAGGGCACATCGTCCCGGCCGGGTCGTCGCGGGCCGTCCGAACTGGGCGCGGGGCTGCGGCACCTGACCGGCGAGCCGGCGCTGCGCCGGGCGCTGCTCGGATACGGGCTCGGCTCGCTGGTGATGGGCTTCACCGAGTCGCTGATCTTCGCGTACGTCGATCTCGGCCTGCACCGCGACGCCGCGTTCGTCGGCGTGCTGGTCATGGTGCAGGGCGTCGGCGGGCTGGTCGGCGGCCTGTTCTCGGCCGCCGTGGTCCGCCGGTTCGGCGAGGTCGGCGCGCTCGCCGCGGGCGTGACGTTCTTCGGGCCCGCCGCGCTGGCGCTGGCGTACCCCCGGTTGTGGCTCGGGGTGGTGGCGCTGCTGCTGGCCGGCCTCTCGCTGCCGCTGACCATGGTGGGGTTGAACACGCTGATCCAGCGGCGGACGCCGCCGCGGCTGCTGGGCCGGGTGACCGCCGCGTCGGAGGCGCTGGTCAGCGGGCCACAGGCGCTCTCCATCGGCACCGGCGCGCTGCTCGTCGGCGTGTTCGACTACCGGCTGCTGTTCGCCCTGGTGGGGGCCGTCACCACGGCGGCGGGCCTCTACCTGTGGCGGGGCCGCGGGCTGAGCGCACCGGTCGCCGGGCCGGTCCGAATCCCGTCACCCCGCCAGCCCGCCGACGACGGGGTGCTCAGCCGCGGAGGTGCCTGAACGACGGCGAGCGGCCGTACCCGGATCGGGTACGGCCGCTCGTGGCGTCGCGGGCGGATCAGCCGGGCAGCGCGGCCAGGTGCTGCTTGACCTGGGTGATCGAAGGGTTGGTCAGGGCGCTGCCGTCGGCGAAGCGCAGCGTCGGGACGGTCTGGTTACCGCCGTTGACGCTCATCACGAAGTCCGCGGCCGTCGGGTCCTGCTCGATGTCGACCACCTCGTACGCGATGCCCTCCCGGTCGAGCTGCGACTTCAGCCGGTGGCAGTAGCCGCACCACGGGGTGGAATACATCGTCAGCATGGTCTGGTCCTCCAAGGGTGGCTCGCGCCCGGTCCGATCAGGCCAGGCTAACCGCTGCAACGTCACCCGATGCTGGGATGATTCCCTGCTGTGGGCGTTCACTCAGCGGCGGAACGGGTGCTGGCCGGGCTGGATCCGGAGCAGCGCGCAGCGGTGACCGCACCGGCCGGCCCGGTCTGCATCCTGGCCGGCGCCGGCACCGGCAAGACCCGGGCGGTGACCTCGCGGATCGCCTACCGGGCGCTGACCGGCGACATCGCCGGCCGGCATGTGCTGGCGGTCACGTTCACCGCCCGCGCCGCCGCCGAGATGCGCAGCCGCCTCGGCGTACTCGGGGTGCAGGGGGTGCAGGCACGCACGTTCCACGCCGCGGCGCTGCGGCAGGTCCGCTACTTCGCGCCCCGGCTGCTGGCCGGGCGGGGCATGCCGGAACTGCTGGACAGCAAGGTGCGGGTGGTCACACTCGCCGCCGCCAAGGTGGGGCTGCGCGCCGACCGGGCCGCCGCGCGGGACCTGTCCGCCGAGATCGAGTGGGCCAAGTCGTCGCTGGTCGAGCCCGGGGAGTACGTGGTGGCCGCGGCCAAGGCGCTGCGCGAGACGCCGTACGAGCCGGCCCGGGTGGCCGACGTGTTCGACGCGTACGAGCGGCTCAAACGCGGCAACGGGGTGATCGACTTCGAGGACATGCTGCGCGCCGCGGTCTGGGGCATCGAGGAGCACCCGGACGTGGCCGAGCAGGTGCGCAACCAGTACCGGCACTTCGTGGTCGACGAGTACCAGGACGTCAACCCGCTCCAGCAGCGGTTGCTGGAGGCGTGGCTGGGCGGCCGGGACGACCTGACGGTGGTCGGCGACGCCAGCCAGACGATCTACTCGTTCACCGGTGCCACCTCGTCGTACCTGGTCGACTTCCCCCGGCTGCACCGGGGCGCGACTGTGGTCCGGCTGGTCCGCGACTACCGCTCCACCCCGCAGGTCGTCGGGCTCGCCAACGCGGTGATCTCGCAGGCCCGGGGCACCGAGGCGCGGCTGCGGCTGGAGCTGCACGGTCAGCGCCGGCCCGGCACCGAGCCGGAACTGCGGATCTTCACCGACGAGCCGGCCGAGGCGAACGCGGTAGCGGCCCGCTGCCGGGCACTCGTGGCGGGCGGCACCCCGGCGCGGGAGATCGCTGTGCTGTTCCGCACGAACGCGCAGTCCGAGGCGTACGAGAAGGCGCTCTCCGAGGCCGGGGTGCCGTACGTGCTCCAGGGCGCGGAGCGGTTCTTCGAGCGCCCCGAGGTGCGCCAGGCGATGATCGCGTTGCGCGCCGCCACCCGGTCGGCCGACGCGGGGACACCGCTGCCGGCCGCCGTGGTCGAGGCGCTCACCGCTGTCGGCTGGGCCCCCGACGCACCCCCGCCGGGCGGCGCCGCGCGCGAGCGGTGGGAGGCACTCGCCGCGCTGGTCCAGCTCGCCGAGGAGTACGCGGCGGACGCCGAGGCGGAACCCGGCCTGACCGGCTTCTGCGAGGAACTCGCCCGGCGGGCCGCCCAGCAGCACGTGCCCACCGTCGAGGGGGTGACGCTCGCGTCGCTGCACTCGGCGAAGGGGCTGGAGTGGGACGCGGTGTTCCTGGTCGGGCTGGCCGAGGGCACGCTGCCCACGACGTACGCGAAGACCATGGAGCAGGTCGAGGAGGAACGCCGGCTGCTCTACGTCGGGATCACCCGGGCCCGGGAGTGGCTCTGGCTGTCGTACGCCACGGCGCGCTCACCCGGTGGCCGGGCCCGGCGGCCCTCCCGGTTCCTGCCCCAGCTCGACCGGTCCGGCGGTGGTGAGCGGGCCGGAGGTGCCGGGCCGGCCCGGCGGGCCGAGCGGCGCCGTCCGCAGGTGGTCTCGTGCCGGATCTGCGGCGCCACGCTGCTCGCCGGCGCGGACCGCAAACTGGGCCGCTGCCCGACCTGCCCGTCGGACATCGACGAGGAGCTGTACGAGCGGCTGCGCGAGTGGCGGCAGCGGGTGGCGGGCGCGCAGAAGGTGCCGGCGTACGTGGTCTTCACCGACGCCACGCTCACCGCGCTGGCCGAACGCAAGCCCGGGCGCACCGAGGAACTGGTGGCGATCGCCGGGATCGGGCCCCGAAAAGTCGGGCTATACGGGGATACGGTGCTCGCGCTGGTGGCGGGTGCCACCGTGGACGAGGTCTGCCCACAGAAAACTTCTGAAAAGTAGCCGTAAATCGTTTGCCCTCCCCCGAGGGCGAGGAATAGCCTCATGGCACACCTCGCGAGCGGCGCCGTTCTGGCTGCTCAACGGGGATGAGTCCACGGTCGCACGAGGAGAGTCAGGGAGGTGGCACCAATGGAGATCTTCACCTGTGAGCGTCTTGCGGCGATGCCGTCTGCCGTCGCTCCGCTGTCGTCCGTCCGGGTGGCCCTCGCCGCTCGACCGTCGGCTCCGCAGGTGCACCAGGTCCCGGTTCAGGCCGAGCTGAATCTGACCGTCGCGCCGATCACCGGAGTCGAGGGGACCAGCGGCTTCGCGGGCAAGGGCATCGATGGCGCCAAGAAGCGCACGGATGTCCGCGGCGTTCCACCTCGAGGTAGACCGGTCTGATCCATCAGACCACCGGCTCACCTCGAGGCCGCGGAACCCGCATACCGGGATCCGCGGCCTCAGTTTTTTGCCCCGCCGAAGTACGTCGGAATGCGATCCACGAGATCGAAGTGAGAGAGAGGTGACCGGAGGATGAGTCTGGCGTTGGCCCCACTCGACGTGAGCGTCGAGGTGGAGGCGAACCTGCCCTGCCGGAAGTTCGACCCCGACCTGTGGTTCTCCGACTCGCCCGCCGAGCTCGAGCTGGCCAAGTCGCTCTGCGGGGACTGCCCGCTGCGCGTCGAGTGCCTGGCCGGTGCGGTCGAGCGAGCCGAGCCCTGGGGCGTCTGGGGCGGCGAGATCTTCGAGCGTGGCGCGGTCGTCCCGCGCAAGCGGCCCCGTGGCCGTCCGCGCAAGTCCGACCTCGCCCGTGACGCGCAGCTCCGGGTCGAGGCGGAGGCGCGACTGGCGGCCAGCGGGCTGTCCGAGTCGCGGAACTCCGTCCGGCTGGCAGCCTGACACACCTACGTTCCGAGCCCGAACCGATGCCGGTGTCCCTCCACCGGCCGACCTGAGAGAGAAATTCTGATGCTGAACCTGCCGAACGGATTCGAGATGCAACTACTCCACGAAGCGTTGTCCAGGGCCCGAATGCGCCGGCCTCAGGCCGGTCGCACCACCACGAGCACTGAGGCAACCCGTTCCGCCCGTACCGTCGCCATGCGGGGTCGCAGCCGGTCGG
This sequence comes from Micromonospora sp. CNB394, assembly GCF_000374985.1. Classification (NCBI taxonomy): domain Bacteria; kingdom Bacillati; phylum Actinomycetota; class Actinomycetes; order Micromonosporales; family Micromonosporaceae; genus Micromonospora; species Micromonospora sp. CNB394. The sequence continues at coordinate 263,877 of NZ_KB895826.1, forward strand.
CCCGCGACCTGGGCGTCCTGTAGCACGACCGAGTGAGGAAGGGGCGGTGACCGACAGGTCACCGCCCCTTCGCCGTGCCGCTCGCCGGTCCGCTCCCGCTCAGCCCACCGGCGCGAAGCCTGGTAGCCAGCGTTCCAGGATCGACCGGTAGGACGCCTTCGCCTCCAACTGGCAGAGCACCCCGATCGAACCCAGCGTGACCCGATGGATCATCAGGTACGACGGGGGCAGGTTGAGCTGCCGGCTGAGCTGGTAGGCGGGGGAGCGAGGGGTGGCCAGCCGGGTCGCCTCGGCGCGCAGCCAGGCCCGGGTGAAACGGAACTCGTCGGCGGCGATCGGCTCCAGCATCGGACGGAGGAAGTCGAGCACCGCCGGGGCGTCGATCGACTCGGTGCGGCTGACGAAGCCCTCGTCGCGCAGCCCGTCCACCACCGCTTCGGCGTCCCCGCGCAGCGCCAGCGCCGCGATCCGGCCGATCGGCTCAGGCGTGCCCTGCGGCATCCGGGCCACCGCCCCGAAGTCGATCACGCCGAGCCGCCCGTCCGGGAGCAGCCGGAAGTTGCCCGGGTGCGGGTCGGCGTGCAGCAGCCCGGCCCGCTCCGGCGCGGACAGGTGCAGCTCGGCCATCAGCCGGCCGGCCTCGTTGCGCTGCTCCTCGGTGCCCTCCCGGATGATCTGGGACAGCGGGATGCCCTCCACCCACTCGGTGATCAGCACCCGCGGCGCGGCGTCGAGCACCTCCGGGATGAAGATGTCCGGGTCGTCGGCGTACGCCGCGGCGAAGGCCCGCTGCGACTCCGCCTCCAGTTCGTAGTCCAGCTCCTCGGTGATGCGCTCGCGCAGCTCGGCCAGGAGCGGCTTCACGTCCAGCCCCGGCTGGATGGCCCGGAACATGCCGCCGAGCCGGGAGAGCTGCTTGAGATCGGCGAGCAGGGCGTCACCGGCCCCCGGGTACTGGATCTTCACGGCCACGTCCCGGTGCAGCGGGCCGCCGTTCGGGCCGTACCCGGGGTCGCGCCAGACCGCGCGGTGCACCTGGCCGATGCTCGCCGCGGCGGCCGGAATGTCGTCGAAGGAGACGAACCGGTCGCGCCAGTCCGGGCCGAGTTGCTCGGCGAGCACCTTGTGCACTGTCGCCGCCGGCAGCGGCGGCGCGGCCTCCTGGAGCTTGGTCAGCGCCTGCCGGTAGGGGGCGGCGACCTCCTCGGGCAGCGCCGCCTCGAACACCGACAGGGCCTGGCCGAACTTCATCGCCCCGCCCTTGAGCTGCCCGAGCACGCTGAACAACTGCTCGGCGGTGCGCTGCTGGATCTCGGCGGAGATGACGTCGGACGCGAGGCCGGTCACCCGCTTTCCCATGCCGAGGACGGTTCGACCGGCGAACCCGAGCGGCAGGGCGGCGAGTTTGGCGGTGCGGGACACGGCCCGGCGCGGGATGTCGGTCACCCGGCCATTGTTACCGACTCGGGGCCTCCGCTGCTGCAGTGCGGCGGGTAGCGGCCGGGGCCGACCGGATCGGGCGACGCCGGCAGCAACCGCAGGAGGAGTGTGGCGGCCACCGTCGGTAGCGGACCCGGCCGGGACCGCGGATCTCCACCGCGCCGCCGAGTGTCTCCGGCTGGGCGCCGTCGAGGTGGGCCAGCACCTCGGCCGTGGCGAAGGCCACCGCGGCGAGCCCGGTGGCGGTGGCGCAGGCCCGCTCGCCCCGGTCGGCGGCGAGCTGGGCGGCGAGCGCGGGCCAGTCCGGATCCCGGTCGCCGCGGTGCAGGTCGAGGCAGCGAAGGCAGGGACCGGCGGGCGGGCGGACCAGCGGACCGATCACCGGTACGCCGCCGCGCAGGTCGAGCAGCAGGTGAGGCTGACGGCGGCGGGCGTACCCGGTGGCCAGCAGCTCGGCCGGACGGTCCACGCCGAGCTGGACCACCAGATCCGGTCGGGTCGCGTGGGACGGGCCGGTGACGGTTGCGGGCGCGCACCGCTGAAGCGCCGCGCGTACCGCCGGGGCCAGCGGACGGCCCAGCTCCGCGGCGGTCAGGCCGGTCCCGACCAGGTCACCGGCGCCGACCGGCCCGGCCAGATCGGGTACGACGTGCCCGACCCCGGCCTGGGCCAGCGCGACGGCGACCGCCGCGCCGAGGCGTCCCGTGCCGGTGACCAGCACCCGGGCGGCACGGCGGCGGCGCAGCAGCCGGGCCGGTGTGCCCGGCAGGTCGGGTGACGCGAGCGCCAGCGCCGCGGCCTCGGCGGCCAGCCGGGCCCGGGCGGCTCCGGCCAGTTCACGGGGCAGCAGGGCCTGGGCCGGCACCACCAGTCCGGCGTCGCGGAGCGTGTCGAGCAGGGCGCGTGCCTCGTCGGGCGGAACCCGGGCGGCGCCCGCCGCGGCCAGCACCGCGCGTTCGCTGCGGGTGCCGTCGAGCAGGTCGAGCAGGCGGGCCGTCCCCGGCGAGGACATCTCCAGCAGTACCGCGCGGCCGGGCGGCTCGCCGAGCTGGAGCGTGTGCCGGTCGCGCCAGAGCCGGGTCAGGCCGGGCAGCAGGACGGGACGGACGAGCGGAGTCGGATCGGTCACGCCACTGATCGTGACCGTTTCCAAGCGTTCCGTCGCTCGTTATCCACAGGTGTGGCGAGCCGTGGCCAGCGTTGTCCACAGGATCTCGCCGGTTTTCCACAACCAGCCGGTAACCCTGTCGGCTACCCGACGGGGAGGACGGCCACCGGCCGTCCTCCCCCATGTCCGCCGTACGGGTCAGACCTTGGCCTTACCCAGGATGCGGTTCACTGTTGTGCCGCACACCGGGCACTTGCCCTTGGCCATGTTCATGCCGGTCTTCGAGACCTCCACGTGCCCCTCGAAGTCCCGCTTCTCCTTGCACTTCACGCAGTAACCGTTGTAGGTCTGGGCCTGGTCGGCCACGGTAGCCTCCTCGTCTCGTCCGCCGGAGGTGTCCCGGCGGGTCTCCCTGCGGCGGCCCACGCGTGGCACCGGCGCCGGGGGTTCTCCACGGTCAGTCACCTGACCGTGGTTGGCGGACCCTACCCAGGTCTGGGCGGTTCCATGTCAGCTGTACGCCGACTCTGTGAGCAAGTCGACGTCGAGAGTGTGCATGCCGAGTAACGTCGGATAAGTCAGTTTCGCGCGGACACGCCGGATGAATGCACCCAGATCCGCTTCGCGTGGCCCCGCCGGTAGTCACTCGTCGTAGATCACTTAACGTGAACAGGGCCGGTCAGGTGATGGTCAGCTACCGTCGCAAAGAATTTTTTCCGGACTCCTGACAATCAACCGCCATTTTCCGGGCGCGTGTCGTCGTGTTGACTCTTGCGGAGTCCTGGTCAGAACGCATTAGCTTTCCATCGTGACAGTCAACCGAGGCTGCGCGGACCGGTAATGGCCGTGACGCGGAAGCCCGTGGTCGAGGTGCGGCGCAGCCAGCGTCGGCGGCGCACGGTGTCCGCGTACCGGGACGGGGAGCGCGTCGTCGTGCTGATCCCCGACCAGTTCTCCCGGGCCGAGGAGAGCGAGTGGGTCGACCGGATGCTCGCCCGGCTCGCCGCCCGCGAGGGCCGGCTGGCCCGCTCGGACGCCGAGCTGCTCGCCCGCGCCGCCCGCCTGATCGACCTCTACCTGTCCGAACACGGGTCGGCCGTCGCGCCTGCGAGCGTCCGCTGGGTGACCAACCAGAACGGCCGCTGGGGCTCCTGCACGCCCGCCGACCGCACCATCCGGATCTCGCACCGGGTCCAGGACATGCCCGACTGGGTGATCGACTACGTGCTGCTGCACGAGCTGGCCCATCTCATCGTGCCCAGCCACAACGCCGAATTCTGGGCGCTGGTCGCCCGCTACCCGAGGTCGGAGCGCGCCCGCGGCTACCTGGAGGGCGTGGCCGCCACCGCCGCCATCCCCTGAACCCCCTTCGTGCGTCGATCATGAAGTTGTCCCGGTGTTCCGCCCGTGTGCTGGCGTGGGGTTAAGGTCGGCGGATGTCGCGACGTGTGGTGGTGGCGCTGCTCGGCCCGGTGACCTGGTCGCCGCCCGGAATCGATCCGGCGCGATGGCGTACCGCGCTCGCCGAGGACGTGGTGGACCTGCTCGCCACGCTCAACGAGGTGGAGACCGCCGTCGCGGTCACCGCCCGGGACCGATGGCTGGCCGACGCCGTGGTCTGGCCCGGCACCGGTGTGTACGAGGTGAGCGCGCCGACGCCGAACGCGGTGTTCGCGGCGGTGGCGGCCGGCTACGACCAGGTGGCGGTGGTGGCGGCGGACGCGCCGGACGTGCCGGGACTGACGCTCGGCAAGCTGCTGCGCCCGCTGACCACCCGGCCGGTGGCGGTGGCCCCGGTCGAGGGAGGCGGGGCCGGGCTGCTGGGAGTGGCGGCGCGGCTGCCCGTACCGGCGTGGCTGCCCGAGCTGGATCTGGGCACTGCCGAGCCGGCCGAGGTGCGGCGGTCGGCGCCGAGCCCCGGGGACGTGGCGGTCACCGCCGGCTGGCGCCGGATGCGCGGCCCCGCCGACCTGGCCGCCCTCGATCCGGCCGTCGAGGGCTGGGAGGCCACCCGCGCCCTGCTGTCCGGCCGCCCCGTCTGACCCGCCGCCGGCCGATCGAGGAACTCCCGCCCGCGCCGCCCGAAACCTCTGCGATCTTGGAGTTGTGGTGCCCGGCAGACGCCACACTCAGGACATGCTGAGCGCCGCAACTCCAAGATCGACGGGCGGGACGGGGGTGGGGACGCGGGCGGGGCCCGCACGGTGATCCGTGCGGGCCCCGTGTCGCGTACGTGTCAGCGCTTGTCGTCGTCCTCGCCGGGGGACTTCTCCTCCGGGGCACCGGGGGCGGAGAAGTCGAAACTCGCCAGCTCGTCGTCGAGATCGGTGCTCGTCCTGGCGAACGCCTCCGGGTCGGCGAAGTCGTCGTCGGAGGGCAGCAGGTCCGGGTGGCCCCAGACCGCGTCCCGGCCCGCGATGCCGCGGTGCTCGGTCAACGCCGCCCACAGCACCGTCGCCTCGCGCAGCCGGCGGGGCCGCAGTTCGAGGCCGACGAGCGCGGCGAAGGTCTGCTCGGCCGGGCCACCCGCGGCGCGGCGACGGCGGAACGCCTCGCCGAGCCGTACGACGTTGGGGAGGCGGTCACCGGCGGCGCTGTCGACGACGTGGCAGACCCAGCCCTCGACCAGGGCGAGTACGGTCTCCAGCCGGGCCAGCGACGCCTTCTGCGCGGGAGTGTCCTCCGGCGTGAAGATGCCCTCCAGCGCGATCGCCTGCATCGACTCCGGGTCGGTCGGGTCGACCCGGCCCATCGCCTCCTCGATCGCCTCCCGGTTGACCCGGATGCCCGCGGCGTAGTTCTCCACCGCCGTCAGGACGTGCCCGCGCAACCACGGCACGTGCTGGAACAGCCGCTGGTGGGCGGCCTCGCGCAGGGCCACGTAGAGACGTACCTCGTCCTCGGGCAGCTCCAGGCCCTCGCCGTACACCTTGATGTTGGCGGGGACGAGCGCGGCGGTGCCGGCCGGGCCGAGCGGCAGGCCGATGTCACCGGCGGAGAGCACCTCGGCGGCGAGCGAGCCGAGCGCCTGGCCGAGCTGGCCGCCGAAGAGGGCGCCGCCGAGCGTGGCGACCATCGACTGCATCGGACCGAGCTGGGCGCGCGCCTCCGGCGGCACCAGGTCGCCCATCGCGCCGACCATCCGGCTGGCCACCGGGTCGCAGAGCTTGCGCCACACGTCGAGCGTCTTGAAGATCCACTCGTTGCGGTTCCAGGCGACCGAGGTGCGGATGCCGGAGGGCCACGAGGTCGACGGCTCCAGCCAGAGGTCGGCGATGCGCAGCGCCTCCTCGACCGCGTTGCGTTCGAACGGCGACACCGCCGGGTCGCCGGCGGCGGCGAGCTGACTGGCGGCTACCTGCCGGGCGAGGTCCCAGTTGACCGGCCCGCTGCCCGGCGCCGAGAGCAGGTGCTGCAACTGCGACATGAACTGCTGCATCGCCACGGGATCGTTGGGGTCTGGTGGTTGACCACCCGGGAGCGCGAAGCCGAACGGAATATCAGGCACGACCTCTACGGTACGCGGGCCCCGCCGCAGGTCGTGTCACTCGGCGTTGCGCTGAGGGCGAAGTCCTCGGGTCACCGCGCCGGATGGCAGGGCACGGATCGGTACGCTCTGGCGCATGAGACGTCGCGGCGTGACCGTCCTGCTCGGTGCCCTGCTCACCGCACTGCTCAGCGTCGGCGTGCTGAGCGTGCCGCTGCCGTACGTGGTGCTCGGCCCCGGTCCGACGGTGAACACGCTGGGCCGTGAGGACGGCAAGGAGGTCATCCAGGTGACCGGCCGCGCGACGTCCACCTCCGCCGGTCAGCTCCGGCTCACCACCGTCGGTGTGCAGCCGACCGTGCGGCTGCGGTCGGCGCTGGCCGGATGGTTCTCCGCGGACGAGGCGGTGGTGCCGCGGGAACTGGTCTACCCCCCGGGGGAGTCGCAGGAGGAGGTCGAGCAGCGCAACACGGAGGACTTCCAGAACTCGCAGACCAGCGCCGAGACGGCGGCGCTGCGCGAGCTGGGCTATCCGATCAAGGTGCTGGTCAAGGCGGTCACGCCGGGCGGCCCGTCGGTCGGCGTGCTGCGGCCCGACGACGTGGTCACATCGGTCGACGGGGTGCCGGTGACGAGCGCGGCCAAGCTCACCGAGCTGATCCGGTCCAAGCCGGCGGGCACCGCGCTGACGATCGGCTACACCCGTGGCGACACTCCCGGTACGGCCACGGTGACCAGCAGTGAGCGGGACGGCCGGCCGCGCATCGGGGTGGAGATCGACCAGCAGCAGCCGCACCCGTTCACCCTGAAGATCGACCTGGGCGACATCGGCGGGCCGAGCGCCGGGCTGATGTTCTCGCTCGGCATCATCGACAAACTGGAGCCCGCCGATCTCACCGGCGGGAAGATCATCGCCGGTTCCGGCACCATCGACGACGAGGGACGCGTCGGCCCGATCGGCGGTATCGCGCAGAAGCTGGTCGGCGCCAAGGACGCGGGCGCGAAGGCGTTCCTGGTGCCCGCCGACAACTGCGCGGAAGCGGTCCGCAACCCGCAGCCGGACCTGCCGCTGCTGAAGGTCGCCACGCTGGGTGAGGCATTGACGGCACTCGAGACGCTGCGGGCCGGGGGGCAGCCGACGCGCTGCTGAGGCGGGCCGGGCGGCGGTAACCGGGCGGATCGTGACGTGACCTTGACCCGACGTGCTCAGGAACACCCCGTACTCTTGGTGCCTGGTCGGAGCCGATCACATCGAGCGTGCGGAGCCAACAGTGGTCATGCGTAGCAGTCCCTTGCCGAGGATGAGCCGGCGCGGACGCGTCACCATCGGTGTCCTGATCGGGGTGTTCATCTTGTTCACCCTCCTCGGCTGGGGCGTCAACGCCTGGACCGACTGGCTCTGGTTCGACGAGGTCCGCTACACCCAGGTCTTCACCGGCGTGCTCACCACCCGCCTGCTGCTGTTCCTCGTCGTCGGCGTGGGCATGGCGCTGCTCGTCGGCGGCAACCTCTGGCTGGCCCACCGGCTGCGGCCCAGGATGCGTCCGCACTCGGCCGAGCAGGCGACGCTGGAGCGCTACCGGATGCTGCTGAGCCCCCGGCTGGGCATCTGGATCACGCTCGCCGCCGCCGTCGTCGGGCTGTTCGCCGGCCTCTCCGCGCAGAGCCGCTGGGGTCAGTGGCTGCTGTTCCGCAACGGCGGCGACTTCGGCGTGAAGGACCCGGAGTTCGGCGTCGACGTCGGCTTCTACGTCTTCCAACTCCCGTTCTGGCGCTACCTGCTCGGCGTCGGCTTCACCGCCGTGGTGCTGTCGCTGCTCGGCGCGCTCGCCGTGCACTACATCTTCGGCGGCGTGCGCCTGCAGGGCGTCGGCGACCGGATGACGAACGCCGCCCGCGCCCACCTGAGCTCGCTGATCGCCGTGTTCGTGCTGCTCAAGGCCGTCGCCTACGTGCTGGACCGGCGGGCCATGCTGCTGGAGTACAACGAGGGCGCGAAGCTCTACGGCGCCGGCTACGCCGACGTGAACGCGCTGCTCCCGGCGAAGGAGATCCTCGCCTGGATCTCCGTCCTGGTGGCGCTGGCGATCATCGTGTTCTCCAACGCGGTCATGCGCAACCTGGTCTGGCCGGGCATCTCGCTGGCCCTGCTGGGCGTCTCCGCGGTGGCGATCGGCGGCATCTACCCGTGGGCCGTGCAGACCTTCGAGGTGAAGCCGAGCGCCCGGGACAAGGAGGCGCCGTACATCGAACGCAGCATCAAGGCCACCAGGTCCGCGTTCGGCCTGGAGGGTGCGAAGACCACACCGTACGCGGCCAGCAACCTCGTTCCACCCGCCAGCCTCGCCACCGACACCTCGGTGGTGTCGAACATCCGGCTGCTCGACCCGCAGCTCGTCTCCGAGACGTACACGCAGCTTCAGCAGGTCCGCGGCTTCTACGACTTCGGCTCGAAGCTGGACATCGACAGGTACTCGGCCAACGACAAGACCTCCGACTACGTGGTCGGCGTCCGTGAGATCAACTACGGCGAGCTGACCGACCAGCAGAGCAACTGGATCAACCGCCACACCGTCTACACCCACGGGTACGGCCTGGTGGCCGCCCCGGCGAACCAGGTGGTGTGCGGCGGCCAGCCGTACTTCGTCTCCGGCTTCCTCGGCGAGAAGGCGCAGGAGGCGTGCTCCGCGCCGACCGAGGAGATCCCGGCCCAGCAGCCGCGGATCTACTACGGCGAGCGGATGGAGCAGAGCGACTACGCGATTGTCGGGCAGACCGGCGACCGCAACGTCGAGTTCGACCGGCCCACCTCCACCGGTGGCGAGCAGTACTACACCTACACCGGCGAGGGCGGCGTCGAGATCGGCTCGTTCCCGCGCCGGCTGCTCTACGCGATCAAGGAGCAGGAGACGAACTTCCTGCTCTCCGAGGCGGTCAACGAGAACTCGAAGCTGCTGTACGTGCGTAACCCGCGCGACCGGGTGGAGAAGGTCGCACCGTTCCTCACGCTCGACGGCGACCCGTACCCGGCGGTGGTCGACGGGCGCGTCCTGTGGATCATCGACGGCTACACCACCTCGGCGACCTATCCGTACGCCGAGCGGGTCAACCTCCAGGCCGAGACCGCCGACGAGCTGACCGGCCGGGGCACGTTCCAGCTCGCCCGGGAGAACGTCAACTACATCCGCAACTCGGTGAAGGCGACTGTCGACGCGTACGACGGCACGGTCAAGCTGTACTCGTACGACGACACCGACCCGGTGCTCAAGGCGTGGAACAAGGCGTTCGGCGGCGATCTGGTGCTGCCCAAGGGCGACATCCCGGCCGAGCTGGCCGAGCACTTCCGCTACCCGGTCGACCTGTTCAAGGTGCAGCGCAACCTGCTGACCAGGTTCCACGTCACCGACCCCGGCGACTTCTACTCCGGCCAGGACTTCTGGCAGGTGCCGAACGTGCCGGACGCGCCGGACAGCGACCAGAAGCAACCGCCGTACTACCTGTTCACCCAGTTCCCCGGGCAGGACGGGCCACGCTTCCAGCTGACCTCGGCGGTCACCCCGAACGGGCGGCAGAACCTCGCCGCGCTGGTGTCCGGGTCGTACGTCGACGGGCAGCCGAAGCTGGAGGTGCTGGAGCTGCCGGACCAGACCCGGATCTCCGGGCCGACGCAGGTGCACCAGCAGATGACCAACAACGGCGACATCCGGCAGCAGCTCAACCTGCTCTCCTCCAACCAGGCGCAGGTGCAGTACGGCAACCTGCTCTCGCTGCCGTTCGCCGACGGCATGCTCTACGTCGAGCCGGTGTACGTGAAGAGCAGCAGCCAGGACGCGTACCCGCTGTTGCAGAAGGTGCTGCTCTCCTACGGTGACGGCGGCTCGTACGTGGTGCTTGCCAACAACCTCAGCGACGGCATCAAGCAGCTCGTCGACCAGGGCAAGCGGGCACCGAACAACAACCCGCCGCCCAGCACCGACGACAACCCGCCGCCGCCGACCGGGGGCGACAACAACACGCCGCCGCCGATGAGCGGGGAGCTGGCCCAGGCGGCCGCCCGGGTGCAGACCGCGATCGCCGAGGTCAAGGCCGCGCAGACGTCCGGCGACTTCGAGCGGTACGGGCGTGCGCTGAAGGCGCTGGACGAGGCGATGAGCGCGTTCCAGCAGGCCCAGGCCGCGGCGAACGGCTCGGGCAACCCGGCGCCGTCGGGCAGCGTCTCGCCACCGGCGCCGACGTCGCCCGCGCCGACACCGGGCGGCTGACGCCGAGCTGACGAGCCCGTGGTCCGGGACCGCAACGGTCACCCGGACCACGGGCTCGTGTCGTGAAACCGACCTCCCGGGCCGCAACCCCGCACCCCACCGCGCCGTCAACAGTGCAGGTGAACATGTGGGGGCGGGAGGGCACATGCGGGACGCGAACAGTTTCGACGACTTCTACCGCAGCACGTCGGGGCGGGCCGTCCGGTACGGCTACGCGGTGGCGGGCGACCCGGGCGAGGCCCAGGATCTCGTGCAGGAGGCGTACGCCCGGGCCTGGCGGCAGTGGGCGAAGCTCGCCTGCCATCCCGCGCCGGAGGCGTGGCTGCGGCTGGTGATCAGCCGGCTGGCGACCGACCGGTTCCGGCGGCTGCGCGGGTGGCGCCTCGCGGCCGGCCGTACCGGCCCGCCGCCCGACGTCGAACCGCCCGGCGAGGACACCGTGCTGCTGGTCGCGGCGTTGCGGCAGCTGCCGACCCGGCACCGGCAGGCGCTCGCCCTGCACTACCTGTTCGACCTGCCGGTGGAGGAGATCGCCCGGGAGGCCGGCGTACCCACCGGCACGGTGAAGTCCTGGCTGTCCCGGGGACGGGCCCGGCTGGCCGAGCTGTTGCCCGGTGTCACCGCCGAGGAGCTGGAGGTCAACGATGTCGCGTGAACTGCACCGCTACTACCGCTCCCTCGCCGCCGATACCGACGAGCGGGTCCTGCCGGCGCCGGACCGGCTGCGCCGCAGCGCCGACCGCTGGGCCCGGCGCCGCGCCGCGATCACCGTCCTGGCCGCTGCCGGGCTGGTCGCGGGCACGGTGGCCGGAAGCCAGCTGGTGCTCGCCGCCGGGCCGGGCCCCGATCCGGTTCCACCCCCCGCGGGTACGCCCACCCCGCAGCCGTCGTCCGCCGCGCCCTCGGTCGTGCCGTCGCCCACCACGCCGTCGCCGTCGGTCGGGCGTACCCCCGGCTCGCGGAGCCCGGTCGTGACCACCACGTCTCCGGCCGCGGCGACCCCGGTCACCATTCCGGACCGGGCGTTCTTCGTGCTGCCCGCCGCGAACGACGCCGGCACGGGCAACTACTTCGGCCCGGGACCGGTCCTGCCGGCGCTGTGCGGCGCGACGCCCGGAGACGAGCGGGTGGTGACGCAGCGGGCCCGGTCGCTGCCGTACCGCCGGACCGGCGCGGCGGCGGACGAGGTGCCGTCCGGCACCTACCGGCACAGCATCACGATCTACCGTGCCGGGGGTGCCGGCGCCGCGCTGGCCGAGCTGCGCGCGGCGGTGCGGGCCTGCCCCGAGCAGCCCGCCCGGGGCACGCCGCCGGTGACGGTGCGGCAGCGGCTGCTGCCCGACAGCGGGTACGGGGACGAGTCGGTGCTGTTCGAGACGCGGACGCCGTACCGGGACGCCAACGGTGATCCGAGCGGCGGGGACGAGGTGCACCTGGTACGCGCGGTGCGCTCCGGCGACGTGGTGACGATGCTCTGGGAACAGGGCTGGGAGAGCACCTCGACCCAGCGCGCCCAGTTCGACGCGGACAGCCGCCGGGCGGTCGAGGCGATCCGGCGGTGGCTGGACTGAGCACCCGTTTTGCGCCTCCCCCTGTCGGTGCGCTACGGTTGTCGAGCCGACGCGGGGTGGAGCAGCTCGGTAGCTCGCTGGGCTCATAACCCAGAGGTCGCAGGTTCAAATCCTGTCCCCGCTACTCGTGACGAAGGCCCCGGATTCCTCCGGGGCCTTCGCCGTTTCCGCCCGACGCCGGCGGGATCGGGTACCCGGCTGATCTCCAGGATCGGGGTGCGATAAGCTGTACGAGCCGACGCGGGGTGGAGCAGCTCGGTAGCTCGCTGGGCTCATAACCCAGAGGTCGCAGGTTCAAATCCTGTCCCCGCTACCACCGTTCAGGCCCGGAATCAACGGATTCCGGGCCTGAACTCATTCCGGGTACGTCTCGGTGAGGGCGAGCAGTTCCGCGCGGGCCAGCCGGAGCTGCTCGTCGGTGACATAGGCGGTGCCGAGGCCGATGGCGATTCCCTCCGCGGCGTACCGGACGGCCCAGACGCGGCCCGGCGGCAGGCCGTCGGCCTCGAAGGCGCGGTTCCAGCGCGCCGGGTCCTCGGGGTCCACCGCGAGCACGTGTTCCATGCTGTCGATCCCGAGCTGCGCGAGCAGGCCGGTGGCGCTGCCCAGTTCCGCCAGGTACGCGCTGTCTCCGGTGAGGGCGCGCACGTAGCCGCGGGTGAAGGCGCCGGGCCGGTCGTCGCCGGGGTCGACGTGGGCGTCCACCTCCTCCCGGAAGCGGATGATCACGTGCTCGACCAGGGCGGCGAACAGGTCCTCGCGGGAGGGGAAGTGATGCATCAGGCCGCTCTTGGTGACACCCGCCTCCTGGGCGATGGCGGCCAGGCTGACTTTGGCGCCGTGCTGCGTGATCACCCGTTCGGCGGCGTCCAGCACGGCCCGCCGGGTACGTGCGCGATCGCGGACCGGACGACGTTCAGTGCTCGGCACGGACACCTCCAGCAGGCACGGGCTCGGAGGGGATGATCGTCCAGGCCACCACCGAGGCGCCGACCAGGATCACGGCGGCGACGAAGGTGGCGGACTGCATCGCCTGGGCGAAGGCGTCCTGCGCCGCGGCCACGACGCCGGGCGACGGTGACCCGTACACGGCCGCGGCCAGGGAGTCCTCCGCCAGCGCCCGATCGGCGGCGGTGGTCCCGGCGGGGAGGGTCAGCGACGAGCGGTAGAGCAGCCCGTGCAACGAGCCGAGGACGGCGATGCCGAGCGCTCCGCCCAGCTCGTACGCCGTCTCGGCCACCGCCGACGCGGCGCCCGCGCGTCGCTCCGGGACGGCGCCGACGACGGCGTCCGTCGAGAGTGTCATGGCGACACCGATGCCGAGCCCGATGACGGCGAGGCCGATGCCCAGGCCCCAGTAACTGCGGAGGTCGACGCTCGCGCCCATGACGGCGAGCCCGACGGCGGCGACCAGCAGTCCCAGCGCGATCGCGCGGCCCGCCCCCAGCCGCGACAGCAGGATGCCGATCAGCGCCACGACGAGCACCGCGGCGAGTGTCCCGGGCAGCTCGGCGACGCCTGCCTTCAGGGGACCGAAGCCCCGGACGAGCTGGAGGTACTGGGAGAAGAAGAACAGCAGCCCCAGGAAACCGAAGATGGCCAGCACGTTGGCGGCCAGCGCGCCCGAGAACGCCGGCACCTTGAACAGCGAGACGTCGAGCAGCGGCACCTCCAGCCGGTTCTGCCGCCGCACGAACCACCATCCGGCCAGCAGCCCGGCCGCGGCGGCTGCCACGGTGAGGGCGTCGGCGCCGTCACTGAACAGGCGCTTGAGGGCGAGGACGAGGGGGACGACCGTGACGATGGACAGCGCCGAGGAGCCGACGTCGATCCGCGCCGGCGCCTCGCCCTTCGACTCCGGCAGCAGCAGCCATCCGGCCACCAGCGCCAGCACCATCACCGGCACGTTGATCAGGAAGACCGATCCCCACCAGAAGCGCTCCAGCAGTGCGCCGCCCACCAGCGGGCCGAGCGCGGCCCCGGCGGTGGCCCCGGCCGACCAGAGCGCGATGGCCCGGGCCCGCTGCGCGCGATCGGCGAACATCGACCGGACGATGGAGAGCGTCGACGGCATCAACGTGGCGCCGGCCAGGCCGAGAAGCGCGCGGGCCGCGATCAGCACTTCCGGGGTGGTGGCGAAGGCCGCCAGCACGGACGCCGAGCCGAACCCCACCGTGCCGATCATCAGCAGCCGCTTGCGGCCGATCCGGTCGGCCAGGTTGCCCATCGTGATCAGGAGCCCGGCGAGCACGAAGGCGTAGATGTCCCCGATCCACAGGATCTGCGTCGCGGTGGGCCCGATGTCCGCCGTCAACGACGGGACCGCGAGGTAGAGGACGGTCCCGTCGACGGCCAGGAGAAGGACCACGAGGACGAGTACCACGAGGGCTGCCCATTCCCGCTTTCCGGCGAGGGCCGGTGCGGGGATCGAGGGCCGGGTGGAGGTCACCAGGGAACCTTAACAGTCCAAATGGACGGCTATTTTGTCGTGCCCGGCGATATCCGCCCGGTCCGCCGTGCCCCGGTTGCGGGTCTCGGCCAGGATGGGGTCATGTCTGCATGGAACAAGTGGTGGGGCCGCCTGGGCGCGGTCCTCGGTACGGTCGTGCTCTCGGTCTTCGTACCGGTCGCGGCCTGGGCGTCGTCGGGCACCGGCGAGATCGTGGTGGAGGCGGCGCGCCGGCGCTCCCGTGGCGGGTTCGGGCTCCTCGGCCTGCTCTGCTGCCTCGTGGTGGTCGGCGGCATCGTCCTGCTGGTGGTGCTGCTCACCCGCAACCGGCGCAACCGCCCCCCGCGCTGACGCCCTGCCCACCCCGCCCGTGCCGGGCGGGGTGGGGCGGGTCACCGGGCGAGCGCGGCGTTCGCCTGGGCCATGAAGCGGGAGGTCGCGGTGCGGGCGCCGGACCGCTTGCCGCGGATGCTCTCGGCCGCGTCGATCAGCAGCGTGCGCACCTCGGCGTGACCCTTGGGCGGTGGTGCGGGCGACGGGCCGGCCAGGTCGTCCAGCTCGGCGCCGAGCGCGGCCATGCGCTTCTCGGCCCGGCCGGTCACCTCCGCGACGACGAACGAGCGTACCTGCCGGCTGGCGTTCAGACCGCGCTCGACGCCGAGGAGCCGGCCGGCGGCCACGTTCGTGGTCAGGAAGCCGAGCACGTCCACCACCGCCTCCGGGTGGCGGGTCCCCCGGAAACCGGCCCAGTACATCGAGGCGCGCGGCCACTGGGCGGCGGGCGTACCCGGGAAGGCGACCGCGCCCAGCTCGTCCTCGGTCAGGTTCTGCAACTCGGGCAGCTGGTGCGACCAGGCGAAGGACGCAGCGGTGTGCCCGGTGACCACGAGCTGGCGGGCCAGCTCGCCGCTGTCGGCCTGCTCGACCAGGGCGGCGCTCGGTGTGGCCCGGTCGAAGCGCGCCACCTCCCAGAACTCGAACCAGGCGAGCAGCTCGGCGGAGCTGAAACCGAGCTGCCGGCCCCGGTACAGCTCGCGGCCCTGGCCGCGCAGCCACAACCAGAACGCCCGATAGTCGCCGGAGGCGTCCATGGTGCCCGCGACCCGGTTGCCGGAGGCGCGCGTGACCCGGGCGGCCCAGGTCACGTACTCCTTCCAGGACATCCCGGTGCGCGGCTCGGGCTGGCCCAGCCGGCGCAGCAGCCGGCGGTTGAACACCAGCGCCGCGCTGGTCTGCGCGGCCGGCACGCCCACCGTGCGCTCGTCCACCCGGCCGTAGCGGGCCAGCTGCTCCGGCACCTCGCGCAGGTCGAGCCGCTCGTCGGCGACGTGCCGGGTGAGGTCGAGCAGGATGTCCCGGCCGGCGTACTCGGCGAGCACCGTGTCGTCGATCTGGAACAGGTCCGGCGCGTTCCCGCCGGTGGCCTGGGTGGCGATCCGGTCGTAGTAGCCGCCCAGCCCCTGCCAGGTGACCCGGAAGCTGACCCGCGGGTTCTGCTGCGAGTACAGCCGCAGCGCCTGCTCGGTGGCCGCGGCCCGGCGGGCACCGCCCCACCAGAACACGGACAGCTCGATCGGGCCGTCGTCGGCGGCCACCTCCTCCGGGCTGCACCCGGCGAGCAGCGGCAGCCCGCCGGCGGCGAGCGGCAGCCCGGTGAGCGCGCCGAGGAACCGTCGCCGGGCGAGCCCGGGACGGGGTACGGACTGCGGAGCGCGCACGGGGTCTCTCCGAAGGTGGGGTGGACGGATCATTTCACCGGTACCCGGCCGGGTGTCAACGCCGGGCGGGACGGCTGGTGGGCGCGCCCGGCGGCCCACGCCGGTCATGGTGTACTAGCGCCGTGGAACTTCTGCACTCGGGCAAGGTCCGGGACGTCTACGCCGACGGCGAGGACCTGATCCTGGTCGCCACCGACCGCGTCTCCATCTACGACGTGGTGCTGCCGACCCCGATCCCGGACAAGGGCCGCCTGCTCACCGCGCTGTCGCTGTGGTGGTTCGAGCAGCTGGCCGACCTGGTGCCGAACCATGTGATCTCCGCGACGGACGTGCCGGCCGAGTTCGCCGGCCGGGCGATCCGCTGCCGGCGGCTGGAGATGGTGCCGGTCGAGTGCGTGGCCCGGGGCTACCTGACCGGCAGCGGCTTCGCCGAGTACCAGCGCACCGGCTCGGTCTGCGGTGTGCCGCTGCCCCGCGGCCTGGTGGAGGCGTCGATCCTGCCCGAGCCGATCTTCACACCGACGACCAAGGCGCCCACCGGCGAACACGACGAGCCCATCACGTACGAGCAGGTGGCGGACAAGGTCGGGCCGGAGGTCGCCGAGCGGCTGCGGCAGATCACCGTCGACGTCTACCGGCGCGGCGCGGAGATCGCCGCCGAGCGGGGCATCCTGATCGCGGACACCAAGCTGGAGCTGGGCTGGGCGGCGGACGGCACGCTGGTCCTCGGCGACGAGGTGCTCACCTCCGACTCGTCCCGGTTCTGGCCGGCCGAGTCGTACCAGCCGGGCCGCGCCCAGTTCTCCTACGACAAGCAGTACGTGCGGGACTGGGCCACGGCGAGCGGCTGGGACAGGCAGCCGCCCGCCCCGGAGGTGCCGGTCGAGGTCGTCGAGGCGACCCGGGCCCGCTACGTCGAGGTGTACGAGAAGCTGACCGGCAACAGCTGGGACTGACGCTCAGTCGACCCAGTCGAGCGTGCGCCGGACCGCCTTGCGCCACTGGCGCAGCTCGCGCTCCCGGTGCGCCGGGTCCATCGTCGGCTCCCACTGCGCGTCCGAGCGCCACTTCTCACGCAGCGTGGCCAGGTCCGGCCAGAACCCGACGGCCAGGCCGGCGGCGTACGCGGCGCCGAGGCACGTCGTCTCGGTGATCCGGGACCGCACGACCGGCACGTCCAGCACGTCCGCGAGGAACCGCATGAGCAGCTCGTTGCCGGTCATCCCGCCGTCGACCCGCAGCCGGCGCAGCGCCACGTCGGAGTCGGCGTTCATCGCGTCCACCACCTCCCGGGTCTGGAAGGCGGACGCCTCCAGCACCGCGCGGGCCAGGTGCCCCCTGGTGATGTAGCCGGTCAGCCCGGCGATCACGCCCCGGGCGTCGCTGCGCCAGTGCGGGGCGAACAGGCCGGAGAAGGCCGGCACCACGTAGCAGCCGCCGTTGTCGTCGACGGTGCGGGCCAGCTCCTCAACCTGCGGGGCGGTGGAGATCAGGCCGAGGTTGTCGCGCAGCCACTGCACGAGCGAGCCGGTGACCGCGATGGCACCCTCCAGTGCGTACACGGCGGGCTGGCCCTCGATCCGGTACGCCACAGTGGTGAGCAGGCCGTGCCGCGACGGCACCGGGCTGGCGCCGGTGTTGAGCAGCAGGAAGCTGCCGGTGCCGTAGGTGCACTTGGCCTCGCCGGGCTGGAAGCAGGTCTGCCCGAACAGCGCCGCCTGCTGGTCGCCGAGCGCGCTCGCCACCGGCACCCCGGCCAGCACCCCCCGGGCGGTGCCGTACACCTCGGCCGAGCTGCGGATCTCGGGCAGCATCGCGGCCGGGATCCGCAGCGCGTCGAGCAGCTGCGGGGCCCAGTCGAGCGTCTCCAGGTCCATCAGCATCGTGCGGCTGGCATTCGTCACGTCGGTGACGTGCCGGCCGGTCAGCTTCCAGATCAGCCAGCTGTCCATGGTGCCGAACAGCACCTCGCCGCGTTCGGCGCGCTCGCGCAGCCCGTCGTTGTGGTCGAGCAGCCAGCGCAGCTTCGGCCCGGCGAAGTAGGTGGCCGGGGTCAGGCCGGTACGGGCCCGCAGCCGCTCCTCGTCGTACGTCTCGGTCAGCTCCCGCAGCAGCGGGCCGGTGCGGGTGTCCTGCCAGACGATGGCGTTCGCCACCGGGCGGCCGGTCTCCCGGTCCCACACCACAGTGGTCTCCCGCTGGTTGGTGATGCCCACCGCGGCCAGCATCTCGGTGCCGATGTCGGCGCTCGCCAGCGCCTCGCGCACCACGTGCTCGACGTTCGTCCAGATCTCCTCGGCGTCGTGCTCGACCCAGCCGGGGCGGGGGAAGATCTGCCGGTGCTCGCGCTGGGCCACGGTGACGATCTCGCCGGCCCGGTCGAAGACGATGCAGCGCGAGGACGTGGTGCCCTGGTCGATGGCGGCGACGAACTCTGCGGTCACGGCAGCACCGTACCCGCCGCGAGCGGCCACCGCCTCCCTCCGGCGCCCCGTACGATCATCAGACGTGCGTGACATTGCCGTGTTCAGCGGGTCGGCCCATCCCGACCTCGCCGCCGAGATCTGCGCCCACCTCCACGTCCCGCTGCACCCGGTACGGGTGTCCCGGTTCGCCAACGACTGCCTGGAGGTGCAGTTGCAGGCGAACTGCCGGGAGCGCGACGTCTTCCTCATCCAGCCACTGGTGCCGCCGGTGCAGGAGCACCTGGTCGAGCTGCTGCTCATGATCGACGCGGCCCGGGGCGCGTCGGCCGCGCGGATCACCGTGGTGCTGCCGCACTACGCGTACGCCCGGTCGGACAAGAAGGACGCGCCGCGCATCTCCATCGGCGGCCGGCTCGTCGCCGACCTGCTCACCTCCGCCGGTGCCCACCGGGTGCTGGCCATGACGCTGCACTCGCCGCAGGTGCACGGCTTCTTCAGCGTCCCGGCGGACCACCTGCACGCGTTGCGCGAGCTGGCCGCCCACTTCAAGGGGTACGACCTGAGCAACGCGGTGGTGGTCTCGCCGGACCTCGGCAACGCCAAGGAGGCCGCCGCGTTCGCCCGGATGCTCGGTACGCCTGTCGCGGCCGGTGCGAAGCAGCGCTACAGCGACGACCGGGTGCAGATCAGCACGATCATCGGCGACGTGACGGACCGGGAGGTGATCGTGCTGGACGACGAGATCGCCAAGGGCAGCACGGTGATCGAGCTGATCTCGCACCTGCGCGGGCGCGGGGTCCGCTCGATCCGGCTGGCCTGCACGCACGGCCTGTTCTCCGGCGGCGCGCTGGAGCGGCTGAGCGCGCAGGAGGGCGTCCTGGAGATCGTCTGCACCAACACGGTGCCGATCCCGGCGGAGAAGCGGGTGCCGAAGCTGGAGGTGCTGTCGGTGGCGCCGGCCCTGGCCGAGGCGATGCGGCGGATCCACAACGGGGAGTCGGTGAGCGCCCTGTTCGCCTGACGCGGGTCAGCCGTCCAGCGGGCGGGTGGCGGGCCGGCGGGTGGCGAGCGCGGCGGTGATCCGGACGACGGTTCCGGCGTCGCCGCTCTCCACCTCCATCGCGTCGCTCAGCTCCCGGGCCAGCCAGAGACCCCAGCCGCCGGCGGTGTCCGGCGCGGGCCGTTCGCGGTGGCGCAGCCGCCGTTCGCTGATCCCGGGCCCGTGGTCGGCGACCTCGCAGACCAGCCCGCCGTCCCGCTTCCAGAGCCGCAGCCAGCCCTGCCCGCCGCCGTGCCGGACCGCGTTGGTGATCAGCTCGTTGACCGCCAGCACGAAGTCGTCCAGCCGCTGGCCGGACAGGCCCGACCCGTGCGCGCAGGAGGTGACCGAGTGCCGCAGCCCGGTCACCTGCGCCTGGTCGAAGGCCGTGGCGAGAAGCAGGGAAGGTTCGATGGGCACAACCGTACGCGGTGCGGGGAGCTCTGCGTCTGTCATGACCCTGTCCCGACGATGGTTCTCGACGACTTTCGCGGCATTTCCACCGTACGTCAGGGTTTCTCGGGCCGCACCGCCCGGGGTGCCCCGGACCGGCTGTGACAGGGTGTCGCACATGCCGTCGTCCTCCGGCCTCGAGGGCCCCTTCTGGCGATCGATAGCGGTGTTCCGCTTCGCCGCGCTCGCGTACGTCGGACTGGTCGTGCTGCGCGACGCGGACCGCTACGCGCACCCGGTCGCCGCGGGCGGCGTCCTGCTGGCGATGCTGGCGTGGAGCGGCGTGACGGCGGCCGGTTACGGCCGCCCGGCCGGGCGGCGTTGGCCGCTGCTCCTGGCCGACCTCGGCGTGGTGCTGGCGATCATCCTGGTCACGCCCTGGGTGGTGGGTCGCGCGGCGCTCGCCGCCGGGGTGCCGATGCTGACCGCCGCCTGGCTGGCCGGGCCGGTGCTCGCCTGGGCGGTGTCCGGCGGTCGGCGGCGGGGCACGGTGGCCGCGCTCGTGCTCGGCGGCGCCGACCTCGCCACCCGGGACCGGATCAGCCCGTCCGCGCTGACCGGGGCGATCCTCATGCTGCTGGCCGGCGTGGTGGTCGGGCACGTGGCCCGGCTGGCGGTGCGGGCGGAGGAGCGGTTGCAGCGGGCGGTGGAGCTGGAGGCGGCCACCCGGGAACGGGAGCGGCTGGCCCGCGACATCCACGACTCGGTGCTCCAGGTGCTCGCGCTGGTCCGGCGGCGCGGCGCGGACCTGGACGGCGAGGCGGCCGAGCTGGCCCGGCTGGCCGGTGAGCAGGAGGAGGCGCTGCGGGCGCTGATCGGCCGGACGGGAGTGCCGCCGGACCCGGCGGGCGACGAGCAGGACCTGCGTGACCTGATCGACAGGTTCGCCTCGGCCACCGTCGTGGTGTCCGCGCCCGCCACACCGGTGCCGCTGCCGGCGCGGGCCGCCGGTGAGCTGGGCGCCGCGGTCGGCGCGGCGCTCGACAACGTGGCCCGGCACGCCGGCGGGCGGGCCTGGGTGCTGATCGAGGACGAGGAGGAGACGGTGACCGTCTCGGTACGCGACGAGGGGCCGGGTATCCCGGAGGGGCGGTTGGCGGAGGCCGCCGCGCAGGGGCGGCTCGGGGTGGCGCAGTCCATCCGGGGTCGGGTGACGGACCTGGGCGGCGAGGTGCGCATCGTGTCCGCGCCCGGCGCCGGCACCGAGATCGAGCTGGTCGTGCCGAGGAGGCGCCGGTGAGCATCCGGGTGATGGTGGTCGACGACCACCCGATGTGGCGCGAGGGTGTGGCCCGCGACCTCACCGAGGCCGGTCACCAGGTGGTGGCGACCAGCGGTGAGGGACGGCAGGCGGTACGGGTGGCCGCGGCGGCCCGCCCCGACCTGGTCGTGCTCGACCTCCAGCTGCCGGACATCTCCGGCGTCGAGGTGATCCGGGGTCTGCGGGCCGCGCTGCCCGACGTGCGGGTGCTCATGCTGTCGGCCAGCGGCGAGCCGCAGGGCGTGCTGGACGCGGTCAAGGCCGGCGCCACCGGCTACCTGATCAAGTCGGCCGCACCGGCCGAGTTCCTGGACGCGGTACGCCGCACCGCGGCCGGTGAATCGGTGTTCACGCCCGGCCTGGCCGGGCTGGTGCTGGGGGAGTACCGGCGGCTGGCCGCGACGCCGCCCGCCCCGCACGACGACGCACCCCGGCTCACCGAACGGGAGACCGAGGTGCTGCGCCTGGTCGCCAAGGGGCTGTCCTACAAGCAGATCGCCGACCGGCTGGGCCTGTCCCACCGGACCGTGCAGAACCACGTGCAGAACACCCTGGGCAAGCTCCAGTTGCACAACCGGGTCGAGCTGACCCGGTACGCCATCGAGCGGGGCCTGGACGACTGAGCGGTCAGCGCGCGTCCGGCGGCCGGGTCTCGTGCACCGCCAGTTCCTCCGCGCTGGCCCCGCCGCCCGCCGCGCCGGCGTCGTAGGCGACGTTGTCGGTCTCCTGGTCGGTGTGTGCGCCCTCGTCCGGCTCGACCAGCCGGCCCACCTGGTGGTAGGCGACGGTGCCGAGCTGGCCGTGGTCGTACACGGAGACCGGGGAGTCCGGGTCCGAGACCGGGCCCGGGTCGATCACGTCGGCGTCGAGCTGGGCCTGCGCGGCGGCCTCCTCGCTGTCCGCCTCGGCGGCGATGTCCGGGTCGACCGGGCCGGCGAGCGGATCGTCGGCGGGGCGCTCGTACCGCTCACGCTGGAGCTTGTAGTCCAGCGACTCACCGTCGAGCTGCTCCTCCGCCGTGGTGCCGAACTGGTCCACGGCGACCGGCACGCGGTCACCGGGCAGCTGGGCCGGCTCGGGGCCGTCCGCCTCGCGCCCGGTCAGCACGTCGTCGTTGGCGGTGGAGTCGTCGTCGGCGGTGTCGGGCAGACCCTCCGCCTCGGGATCGGACACGGGGGTGGGGTACTCGTCGTCGCGCATGCTCGGGAACTACCCACTGCCCTCGCCGCCCTAACCGCGACCGGCCGGGTGGATCGGGAGCAACGGGGCGAAACGGCACCTCAGTTGCGGAACGCCACCTCGTCCTCGGCGTACAGCACGCACCACACCACCTTGCCGTCGGGCAGCGCCGTGCTGCCCCAGCGCCGGGCCACCGTGTCGATGAGCAGCAGCCCTCGCCCGCCCACCGAGTCCACCGGCGCCGGACCGCCGTACGCGGGCCGCCCGGCCGAGTGGTCACGGACGGCCACGTGCAGCGCGCCGTCACGCGGAGCCAGCCGGAGCGTCATCGGCGTGACGGCGTGCGCCACCACGTTGTTGACCATTTCGGTGACCGCGATGCAGGCCGGCTCGGTCAGCTCCGGCAGGCTCCACGTGACGCACCCGCCGGCTACCAGCACACGTGCCTCGCGGGCCGCCTCGACCACCGGGGACAACTCGGCGTCGAGCGACTGGGGCGGCGTGTCCGGTGGCGGCTCGTCCGGATCGAGCAGCAGCTCGGCGGCGGGCCAGTCGGCGACCGCCCGGCCGACCTCGTCCAGCGCGTCCCGGGCCAGCGGGTCGGTGATCCGCACCCCGGACAGGTCCACCAGCAGCAACCCGGGCCGCTGCCACAGCCGGGCGAGCAGCGCGTCCCGTACGGCCTCCACTCCGGCCCGGTCGAGCACCCCGGTCAGCCGGACCGTCGGGGAGGACTCGTCGGTCTCCACCAGGCAACGCGCATCCGTCGGCATGATCGCCCCATTGTGCACGTCTGCCCGCGACCACGCACCGGTCCGGTCGACGGGACTCACGGCCGGGCACCCCTGGTGCGGCGGCTGATCGCCGCCACCGCACCGGCGGCGGTGCCGGCAGCCAGCCCGACCGCCGCGCTCAGCCGCAGCACCTGACCGCGCCGGCCGGACCACCCGTCGGTCCGCTCTGCCGCCGCGTCGGGTGTGAAGAGACCCCCCGTGGAGTCGGCGCGTACGCCGGGGCCCAGTTGGGTGCGCGCCGTGTACCAGCCCAGCACCCGCTCGGCCAGCGCCGGAGCGAGCCGCCACTGGAGACCGATCAGCCGGGCCGCGCCGCCCGCGTACGCCTCGCGCCGGGGCCGGCGCAGCAACTTGACGATCGTCTCGGCGACCATCTCCGGCGGGTACACCGGCGGCGGCGGGGTCAGCTCCCGGCCGGAGTGGTTGGCCGCGTGCCGGAAGAACGGCGTGTCGATGGTGGCGGGCAGCACGGTGCAGATCGAGATGTTGCCCCGGCCGGTCACCCGCAACTCCTGCCGCACCGTGTCGGCCAGCCCGCGGATCGCGTGCTTGGTCGCGTTGTACGCCGACTGGTACGGCATCGCCACCTCGGCCAGCACCGAGGCGTTGTTGACCAGCACCCCGCCGCCGGCCGCGCCCAGCCAGGGCAGCGCGGCCCGCGTCCCGTACACGGTGCCGAGCAGGTTCACGTCCACCACCCGGCGGAACTCGGCCAGCGGGATCTCGTCGAACAGCCCCACGGTGCCCACGGCCGCGTTGTTGATCCAGGCGTCGATCCGGCCGAACTCGGCCACCGCCCGCTCCGCCAGCCGCCCGACGGCCTCCGGGTCGGTCACGTCGGTGGGTACCACGAGCGCCTGCGCGCCCAGCTCCCGGCAGTACGCCGCGACCCGACGCAGCGCCGACTCGGTCCGGGCGGCCAGCACCACGTCGGCGCCCCGGCGGGCCAGCGCGTACGCGGTGGCCACGCCGATCCCGCTGGAGGCACCGGTGATGACGACTGTGGCGTCGGAGAGGCTGCGAGTCAGCGGCATTCCCCGTCGGTACCCCCGGTCGGGACAGTCATGCCGACCGTTTTCGACGCTGATCGGCTTCGGTCGGCTTTCCCGTCCGCGGGACGCCGTGGCCGGGTGACCCCGATCTGCCAGGTTTGGGCGTACCGGACCTGGGTTAATGGGACGCTCTGACCGGAGACCCCGCTCGCGAGAAACGCATGGAGGTGCACCATGCGCGTCGGCCTTGTATGCGCGCACGCCGGCTCGTCCACCGACGGTCCCACCGTCGGGACGCAGGAGCACATTGCGCGCGTGGCGGCGGAACTCGCCGCCCGGGGCCATGACGTCCGCGTCTACGAGCGCCGTGCCGCGTCCGACCAGCCCGCACTGACCGAACTCGACGGCTACCGGCTGGAACGTGTCCCGGTCGGCCCGCCCGACATGCTCTCCACCGCCGAGCTGGTGCCCTTCGTCGCCGAGTACGGCCGCTGGCTGGCCGGGCAGTGGGCCGGGGACTGGACTCCCGACGTGGTGCACGGGCACTACTGGGTCGGCGGGCTGGCCGCCGCCCACGCGGTACGCGCGACCGACATCCCGGTGGTGCAGACGTTCCACTCGCTCGGCGTCGAGCAGTTGCGTCACCTGGGCCGGGAGTACTCCGGGCCGGGGGAGCGCATCCCGCTGGAGCGGGCGCTGACCCGGGCCGTGGACGTGGCGGTGGCCCAGTGCAACGACGAGGTCGACGAGCTGACCCGGATGGGCCTGCAACGCACGTCCGTGGCGATGGTGCCGACCGGCGTGGACACCGGCCAGTTCCACCCGGACGGCGAGGCGGCGCCGCGGGACCAGCGGCCCCGGATCCTCTCCGTCGGCGGGCTCTCGCCCGGGCACGGCCAGGACGACCTGATCCGGGCGATGCGGCTGGTCGGCGACGCGGAACTGGTGATCGCGGGCGGCCCGCCGGCCGGGCGGCTGGACGGGCACGCCGAGGCGCGCCGGCTGCGCGAGCTGGCCGAACGGGCCGGCGTGGCGGAGCAGGTGAAGCTGGTCGGCGCGGTGCCGCACGACCAGATGGCCACCTGGTACCGCTCCGCCGACCTGGTGGCCTGCACCCCGCACTACGCGTCCGCCGGGCGGGTGTCGCTGGAGGCGATGGCCTGCGGCGTGCCGGTGGTCGGCTACGCCATGGGCGGCATCGCCGACGCGGTGGTGGACGAGGTGACCGGCAAGCTGGTGCCGCCGGGTGACGTTCGCACGCTCGGGGTCACACTGCGCCGGCTGCTCTCGGACAACGCCGGGCGGTTCGCGTACGGGCACGCCGCGGTGGACCGGGTCCGGTGCAGCTACACCTGGGAACGGACCGCCGCCGCGCTGGAGCGCCTCTACGAGCGGGTGATCGGGCGGCGCCGTCCGGCCACCCCGATCGAGCCGACGCCGGTCGAGGTGACGCCGTCGGTCGAGGTGGTCGTCTCCGAACGCGGTCCGGTCGAGGCGGCCTGAACCGGCACCATCCCGGCGCCCACCAGCGCGTTCTGGCGGACGCCGGCGTGGTGGTGCTGCGGTTCGGCGTACCGGGTCAGGCCGACCACCGCCGCGAGCGTCACCAGGAAGCCCAGACCGGCCAGCCACTCCCGGCCGGGCCAGATCTTGTCGTTGAGCAGCAGCAGCCCGACGATCGCCGCGGGCACCGCGCCGGCGGCGTCCATCGCCGCCACCGCCGCCGTGGTCGACCCGCGCTGCATCGCCAGCCCGAGCAGCAACTGGCCGACCACCGAGTGGACGATCAGCAGGTAGAGCAGCGGGTCGCGGGCGAACGCCTCCACCGATCCGGCCGAGGCGAGCGGCCGGGCGGCCACCGCCGCGGCGGAGAACGCCATCCCGGCCAGTGAGCCGAGCACCACCGACCCGGGCGCGCCGTGCAGCCGGGCGGCGAAGAAGCCGGAGCCGGCTATCGCGACCACCGCCACCGCCAGGCCGACCAGCCCGGCGGTGCCGAGCTGCCGCGACGGCGCCGGCTGGGCCGACAGCACGAGCGCGGTGATGCCGGCGAACAGCAGCACCAGCAGAACCACCTCGGCGGCCGGCAAACGCCACTTGAGCACCAGCACGCCGAGGACGGCGGTCACCCCGAGCCCGGCCGCCACGCTGGCCTGGACCAGGAACAACGGCAGGTCCCGACGGGCCAGGAAGGCGAGCACGAAGCCGACGACCTGGCAGGTCAGACCGATCAGGTACGTCCGCTGCCCGGCGAGGCGCAGCAGCAGCCCGGGATCGAACGTGTGGTGCACGGTTGTCCGCGCGGCCGCGACCGACTGGAGGAGGTTGGCGAAGCCGTACGCGATGATCATCGCCGCGAGGAAGCACCAACCGGAGGAAATCACCTGGCGAGGATAGAGGCTTCCCCCGGGTCAACGCTCGGCTGGACGGCCGAGCCGGGCCAGGATGTCGTGGTGCAGCGCCCCGTTGCTGGCCACGGCGCTGGTGTCGGCGGAACCGGCACCGGCCGGCGCGGGCCGTCCGGCCAGATCCGTGATCCGGCCGCCCGCCTCGGTGACGATCGGGACCAGCGCGGCGATGTCCCACAGCGACAGCTCCGGCTCCACCATCACGTCCAGTGCCCCCTCGGCCAGCAGCATGTAGCCGTAGAAGTCGCCGTACGCCCGGCTGCGCCAGGTGTCGCGCATGAGCTGGAGGACCGCGTCCAGCCGGCCCGCCTGCTCCCACCCGGTCAGCGACGAGTAGCAGAAGCTCGCGTCGGCGAGCGCCGTCACGCCGGAGACCTGGATCGGCGTGCCGTCCGCCGGGCCGGTGCCGGCGAACGCGCCCGCGCCGAGCGCGCCCCACCAGCGGCGGCCCAGCGACGGGGCGGAGACCAGGCCGAGCACCGGCCGGTCGTGCTCCAGCAGCGCGATCAGCGTCGCCCAGACCGGTACGCCCCGGACGAAGTTCTTCGTGCCGTCGATCGGGTCGATCACCCAGCGCCGTCCGTCGGGACCGGCGGGCGGCTGCTCGCCGTACTCCTCGCCGAGCAGGCCGTCGCCGGGACGGTGGGCGGCCAGCAGCGCGCGGATCTCCCGCTCGACGGCGGTGTCCGCGTCGGAGACCGGGGTCAGGTCCGGCTTCGACTCGACACGCAGGTCGAGCGCGCGGAACCGGGCCGAGGAGACGGCGTCCGCGGCGTCGGCGAGCAGGTGGGCGAGGGCGAGGTCGTCGGCGTACCCGGTCATGACCGACACGCTAGTGGCGGCGGCCCACGGCCGGCGACGGCGGGTCGCCGCCGGTCAGGAACCGGCGAGCGGGTCGCCGGGGTTGCGCTCCGGCTCGCGCGGGTCGCCCTCGCCGCTGCGCGAGGCCAGCAACCGGCGGTACGAGGCGAGCCGCCGCGCGTCGGCCTTCCCGGCGGCCACCCAGGCGTCGAGCGCGCAGTCCGCCTCGTCGGCGGTGTGCGGGCAGTTGGCAGGGCAGTCGACTGTCGCCTCGACCAGGTCGGGGAAGCCGTGCAGCAGGCTCTCGGCGGACACGTGGGCCAGCCCGAAGCTGCGTACCCCGGGGGTGTCGACGATCCATCCGGTGTCGCCGCCGGCCCCCGGCTCGACGGGCAGGCGCAGCGCCACCGCGCTGGTGGAGGTGTGCCGGCCCCGGCCGATGGCGCTGACCGTGCCCACCGCCCGTTCCGCCTCCGGAACGAGGCGGTTGACCAGCGTCGACTTGCCCACCCCGGAGTGTCCCACCAGCACCGAGACCCGGCCGGCGAGCAGCGCCCGCAGTGCGGCCAGGTCGGAGTCCGGGCGGATCAGCACGTACGGCAGCTCCAGCTCGGTGTAGTAGCCGAGCACCGCCTCCGGGCCGGCCAGGTCCGCCTTGGTGAGGCAGAGCAGCGGCTCGATGCCGGCGTCGTACGCGGCCACCAGGCAGCGGTCGATGAACCCGGTACGCGGCGGCGGGTCGGCGAGCGCGCTGACGATCACCAACTGGTCGGCGTTGGCCACCACGACCCGTTCCAGCCGCCCCTCGGCGGTGGTCTCGTCGTCGTCGGCGGTACGCCGCAGCACCGAGGTCCGTTCGGCGATGCGCACGATGCGGGCCAGTGCGCCCGGCGCCCCGGAGGTGTCCCCGACCAGCCCCACCCGGTCGCCCACCACCACCGACTTGCGCCCCAGCTCGCGGGCGCGCATAGCGGTCACGACCGGGGTATCCGGCCCGGAGCCGGGGAGCACACAGGTGTAGCGGCCCCGGTCGACGGCGATGACGAATCCGTCGACGGCGTCGGCGTGCCGGGGCCGGGTGCGCGTACGGGGGCGCGACGACCGGCCCGGTCGTACCCGGACGTCGTCCTCGTCGTACTCGCGCCGCTTCGTCGCCAGGACGTCCCCCCGCTGTCAGTTCTTGCCGGTCACCATCCCCGACCATAGTGCCGGGAACTCCGGCATGGTCTTGGAGGTGCACGCCACGTCGTCGACCTCGATGCCGGGGACGGCGAGCCCGGCCACCGCCGCCGCGTGCGCCATCCGGTGGTCGGCGTACGTGCGGAACGTGCCGCCGCGCAGCGGGCGGGGCCGGATGTCCAGTCCGTCGCGGGTCTCGGTGATGTCCGCGCCGAGCGCGGTGAACTCCTTCGCCAGCGCGGTGACCCGGTCGGTCTCGTGGCCGCGGATGTGGCCGATCCCGGTGAGCCGGGAGGGGCTGTCGGCGAGCAGCGTGAGCGCGGTGAGCACCGGGGTCAGCTCGCCCACGTCGCAGAGGTCGGCGTCGAGCCCGCGCACGGTGCCGGTGCCCCGCACGGTCAGGCCGTCGGTGCCGAGGCTCACCTCGCCGCCCATCCGGTGCAGCAGCTCTCGGAGCCGCTCGACCGGCTGGAGGCTGCTGCGCGGCCAGCCCTGCAGCGTCACCTCACCGCCGGTGACCAGCGCGGCGGCGAAGAACGGCGCGGCTCCGGACAGGTCCGGCTCGATCTCCCAGCCGCGCCCGGACAGCGGGCCCGGCTCGACCGACCAGACGTCGGGTGTGGTGTCGTCGACGGCGGCACCGGCGGCCCGCAGCATCTGCACGGTCATCCGCACGTGCGGCGCGGAGGGCACCGGCGGCCCCTCGTGCCGGACCACGACGCCCCGGTCGAAGCGCGGCGCGGCGAGCAGCAGCCCGGAGACGAGCTGGCTGGACGCGGAGGCGTCGATCACGACCTCACCGCCGGTGACCCGGCCCGCGCCGAGGACGACGAGCGGCAGGCTCCCGGCCGGGGGCGCGTCGACACGGACGCCGAGTGTGCGCAACGCGCCGATCAGCGGCCCGAGCGGGCGGGTCCGGGCGTGCGGGTCGCCGTCGAACGTGACCCGGCCGGCGGCCAGCCCGGCCACCGGGGGCAGGAACCGCATCACGGTGCCGGCCAGGCCGACGTCGATGTGCGCCGGGCCGGCCAGCGGATGGGGCCGGACCAGCCAGCGGTCGTCGTCCGAGATCGACATGTGGGCGCCGAGTGCGCGCAGCCCGCCGGCCATCAGTTCGGTGTCCCGGGCGCGCAGCGGCCGGGCCAGTGTCGACGGCCCGCCGGCGAGCGCGGCGAGCACCAGGGCCCGGGCGGTCATCGACTTGGAGCCGGGCAGGCGCAGCGTCGCGGCGACCGGGTCGCTCGCGGTCGGCGCGGTCCACTGCTGCGGCGGACGCGTCGCGGTCGGATTGCTCACGGTCACATTCTGCCAAGCTCCCGGGCCGGTGGAGGGGTCCGGCGCCGCTGCTCCCGTTGGGCGGGACAGCCGGAACGTCCGGATGGGGCTAGCGTGGGCGCCATGTGCGGGAGGTACGCCACGACCCGGAGCGCCGCCGACCTGAGCGCGATCTTCGAGTCGGCCGACGAGACCGGCGGGGTGACGCCGGACTACAACGTCGCGCCGACCGACCCGGTGCCGCTGGTCCGGCTCGCCCCGGAGGGGCACCGGCTGCTCTCCCTCGGCCGCTGGGGCCTGCTCCCGCAGTGGTCGCGCAGCGCCTCGGGAGCCGCCCGCATGATCAACGCGCGGGCCGAGACGGTCGCCACCAGCCGGGCGTACGCGCCGTCCTTCGCCCGCCGCCGCTGCCTGGTCCCCGCCGACGGGTGGTACGAGTGGGTCCGCCTCGCCGACGGCGGACGCCAGCCCTACTTCATGACCCCGCGGGACGGATCGGTCCTGGCCTTCGCCGGCATCTGGTCGGTGTGGGAGTCGGCCGGCACGGCCCGGCTGACGTTCAGCGTGCTCACCACTGCGGCGGCCGGCGAGCTGGCCGAGGTGCACGACCGGATGCCGCTGCTGCTGTCGCCGGAGCGCTGGGCGGGATGGCTCGGTCCGGCCGAGGAGCCGGCGGAACTGCTCACGCCGCCGGACGCCGGCCTGCTCGCCGGGCTGGAGATCCGGCCCGTCTCCCGGGCGGTGGGGGACGTCCGCAACGACGGCCCGGAGCTGATCGCCGCGGTGGCTCCGGCGGGGGGCGAGACGGCTGCCGGGCCGACGCTGTTCTGATCACGCTCCGCCACATTCGCGCGTACCCCTTTGTCGGGTTTCGACCGGAAAAGTCGCCCGGACGTTCAGTCAGTTTCATTGAAGACCCTTGTCCTTACGCATGCGAATGCGATAGAACACAGCGCCGGTGATGGGCGTCTGTTCGCACGGGGCGGATGACACCCATCGATCTTGTAGAGATCTACGCCGGTTCCCACGGGGGAGGTGGGTGTATTGACACGGGCACGTATGCCGCGTCCGCACGAGGTGGCCGCCGCGCGGCGCGATCCGCGACTGCTGCGGGCGCTGAGCGAACGACGCCAGGACGACGCGTGGCGCACCAGAGGCACCTGTCAGAACGTCGATCCGGAGACGTTCTTTCCGGCACCGAACGAACCGGCCGACGCGGCGGTGGCGCTCTGCCGCACCTGCGACGTCCAGGGCTCCTGCCTGGCCTGGGCGCTGGAGGTGGGCGACTGCCACGGCGTCTGGGGCGGCACCACGCCGCGTGAGCGGCGCGCCATGCTGGTGGCCTGGCGCAGCGAGGTGCAGCCGGATCCGGACGCGCTCGACGACGCCGGTCCGCCGGTGCGCGACCGCCTGCTCACGCTGGTCCCACTGAGCTGATCCCGACATCGCCCGTGGCCCGCTCCGGCAGGCCGCCGGGCGACGTCCGTTTCCGCGCCCGGTCACCGGCGGGCCGGCGGGCCGCGCAGAATGAGCCGGTGCGGCACGACGACGAGATCGACACCCCACGGGGGCCCGCCCGGCTCCGGTTCGACATGCCCGCCGACGGCACCACGGTGCTGGTGCTCGGTCACGGCGCCGGTGGTGACGTGGACGCGCCCGACCTGACCGCCGTGCGGCACGCGGTGCTCGCCGCCGGGGCCGGGGTGGCCCTGGTGACCCAGCCGTACCGGGTCGCCGGGCGACGCGCGCCCGCCCCCGCCGGGCACCTCGACGAGGCGTGGACGGCGGTGCTGGCCGACCTGCGCCGGCGTGCCCCGAGGGTGCGCCACTGGGTGGTCGGGGGCCGGTCCAGTGGCGCCCGGGTGGCCTGCCGTACCGCCGCCGACGTCGGCGCGGCCGCAGTGGTGGCGCTGGCGTTCCCGCTGCACCCGCCGGGGCGACCGGAACGATCCCGGGCCGGGGAACTGCTCACCGGGCTGCCCACTCTCGTCGTCAACGGCGACCGGGACCCGTTCGGCGTGCCCGGGCCCGGCCCCGGCATCGAGGTGGTGGTCCGGCCGGGGGAGCGCCACGACCTGCGCGGCGACCCGGCCGGCACGGCCGCCGTGGTGCGGGACTGGCTGCGCGTACACGGGTGGTCGTCCTGACCGTGCGGCGCGCGCCGTGACCGTCCGGCGCGGCGGGTCGTTGCACCGGTTGGTGCCGGCCGCCCGGTTCGGGCGCGCCGGGGCCACCCTCCCAGGCCCTTCCTGGTCCCAGCGTCGGTCGCGGCCGAGGCCGGGACCAGGATCGGGTGGGGCCGGCGGAATGCCACGCCCCGCAACTCGCGTTACCTAACTTGGACGACGACAGAGCCAGCGCGAGGGGGGTGACCGGTGCCGATCGAGACACGGAGCCGGGAACGGGACGAACGGGACGAGCGCCGGCTCCGGCGGCTGCTCGACGCGCCGGAGTGGCCCGCGGCGGCGTCGGTCGTGAGCACCGGCACACACTCCGGAAGTGAATCTGCCGGCAAGCGGGTACGCGTATCCTCGGCGGGGAAGCATCCGACGCGAGGGGATGTGCGGTTGACCACCGAGAAGACGGACGAGCGCAGGGCCCGCTTCGAGCGGGACGCGATGCCCTTCGTCGATCAGCTCTACGCTGCCGGGCTGCGGATGACCCGCAACCCGGCGGACGCGGAGGACCTGGTCCAGGAGACGTACCTGAAGGCGTACGCCGCCTTCCACCAGTTCGAGCAGGGCACGAACCTGAAGGCCTGGCTCTACCGGATCCTGACCAACACCTACATCAACACGTACCGCAAGCGGCAGCGCCAGCCCATCCAGGCGCCGACCGAGGAGATCACCGACTGGCAGCTCGCCGAGGCCGAGTCGCACACGTCCAGCGGCCTGCGCTCGGCCGAGACGGAGGCGCTCGACCGGCTGCCGGACAGCGACGTCAAGGAGGCCCTCCAGCAGTTGCCGGAGGAGTTCCGCCTGGCCGTCTACCTGACCGACGTCGAGGGCTTCTCCTACAAGGAGGTCGCCGACATCATGGGCACGCCGATCGGCACCGTGATGTCCCGTCTGCACCGTGGCCGACGTAATCTGCGGAAGCTGCTGGAGCAGTACGCGGCGGAGCGGGGTTTCAGCGCCGCCTCGTCGAAGAAGGGCTCGACCGCCGCCGCCGGCCGGGAGGTGTGACCGTGAGCTGTGGACAACCGCACGAGACGGACTGCCGCGAGGTGCTCGCCGAGGTCTACCTCTACCTCGACCTGGAGTGCGCCGAGGAGCGCCGGGTGCTGATCCGGCACCACCTGGACGAGTGCGGGCCGTGCCTGCGCGAGTACGGCATCGAGCAGGAGGTCAAGGCGCTCGTGGCCCGGTGCTGCGGCAACGAGGCGGCCCCGGAGAAGCTGCGTGAGCGGCTGCGCCTGCGGCTGACCGAGCTGGTGGTCTTCGAAACCACCGAGTCCCGCGAACTGGCCGACTGAACAAGCGACGCGAACGGCCCGGCTCCGATCACGGACCCGGGCCGTCTCGCTGTCCGGCGACTGCGCCGCGCTGATCGGATGATCAGGAGTTGGGGCGCTTGCCGTGGTTGGCGCTGCTCTTCTTGCGAGCCTTCTTCTTGCGGGCCTTCTTCGCCATGCTCTGCCTCCTTGTGCTGGTCACGGTTCCGTCCGCGGCTGGGCGCGGCGGAGGTCGCGGTGTGGCCCCCCGGCTCGCCGGTGGCCGACCCGCACGATGCTAGTGCCGTCACCGCCCACCGGGGCGCGCCGGGGCGGATCGCGCGTGGTGGTGCGCGGTCCGGCGTGACCGGCGTCATGATTGGATACCGTTCGCAGGATTGTCGGGAGCTGTCGGGAGAGGGAGGGCTGAGATGGCCGAGGAGATCCGCGCCGAGATGGTGGCGAACGTCTGGAAGGTCGTCGTGTCCGCAGGCGACACGGTGTCCGAGGGCGACACCCTCGTCATCCTGGAGTCGATGAAGATGGAGATCCCGGTGGTCGCCGAGTCCGACGGCGTGGTGCAGAAGCTGGCGGTCGACGAGGGCGACGTGGTGCAGGACGGCGACCTGATCGCGGAGATCGGTTGACCGGCCTGCGGGTGCGCCGCGCCGAGCCGGCGGACTTCCCGGCCGTGGCCCGGCTGACCGTCGCCGCGTACGAGGCGGACGGCCAGCTCAAGGACGAGAGCGGGTACGCGCCGGTGCTCGCCGACGTGTCCGGCCGCGCCGAGACCGGCGAGGTTCTGGTGGCTGTCGACGACGTCACCGGCCAGGTGCTCGGCGCGGTGACGTTCGTGCTGCCGGGCACCCCGTACGCGGAACTGGCCGGCCCGGGCGAGGCCGAGTTCCGGATGCTCGCTGTCGATCCGGCCGCGCAGGGCCGGGGCGCGGGTGCGGCGCTCGCGTCCGCGTGCGTGGCGCGCGCGACGGAGCTGGGCTGCACGGCCGTGGTGATCTGCGTACGCGCCGGGATGGCGGCGAGCGCACACCGCCTCTACGAGCGGCTCGGTTTCGTCAGGTACCCGGAGAAGGACTGGACGCCGCTGCCCGGGATCGACCTGCGCGGCCTGCGGCTGGACCTGACCGCGGCGGGCTGAGTCCGACTGCGGCAGGCCGGCTCCGACCGTGGCGGGCTGCGGCGGCTCGGCTCAGCCCTGGCCGGTCTCGCCGATCTTGGCGAGCAGTTCGTCGGCCACCTGGAGTGCGATCCGCTTGCGTTCGTCGTCGGTGATGCCCGGCGCGCGCACCGCGAACCAGCTGCTGTGCACGGCGAACAGCGTGAGCGCGGCGCGGAGCTGGGCGGCGGGTGAGTCGTCGCCCCGGCACAGCTGGTGGGCCAGCCGCATCATCCGGTCCCGCATCTGCTGACCGGCGACGAGGCTCTTGAGCACCGTCTGGTTCTGCTCGAAGAAGCGCATCACCTGGGGCAGGTCGCCGTCGAACATGCTGTCGGCGTACCGGCCGATCAGGGCCCGCCGGGTCGCCAGCGTGGGCGGCTGGTCGGCGGCCCAGGCGATCAGCTCGTCCATCCGGCGCAGCCGGTCGTCGACCAGGCTGGTGACGATCTCGTCCTTGCTCTTGAAGTGGTAGTAGAGCGCGGCCTTGGTCACGCCCAGCCGCTCGGCGATCTCCCGCAGCGACGTCTTCTCGTAGCCCTGCTCGGTGAAGAGTTCCAAGGCGACGGCCTGGATCCGCTCCCGCGTGCCACCTGTGGTCTCCCGCACCGGCCGACTTCCTTCCACTCCGCTTGACGTGTGCCCTTCGTCAGCTTACCGTCCGGCTAGTAAGCAAACTAGCTGGGCGGCAAGTAAGTCGATCATCTGATCTGCGGGGAGCCTACCGATGAGTCAACCAGCCCAGGTGGCCACGAGACCCAATGTCCGGTTCGTTCTGTTCGGTCTGATGATCGCGATGATGCTCGCGATGCTCGACAACATGATCGTCAGCACCGCGCTGCCGCGGATCGTCTTCGAGTTCGGTGGCGCCGACCACTTCACCTGGGTGGTCACCGCGTACGTGCTGGGCACCACCGTCTCCACGCCGATCTGGGGCAAGCTCGGCGACCTCTACGGCCGCAAGACGGTCTTCCTCACCGCGGTCGTGGTGTTCCTGATCGGCTCCGCGCTCTGCGGCATGTCCGGCTCCGGCGTCTTCGGCGGCGCCGACACCGGCATGACCGAGCTGATCGCGTTCCGTGCCGTCCAGGGCCTCGGCGCCGGCGGTCTGATGGTCGGCGTCATGGCGATCATCGGTGACCTCGTCCCGCCCCGCGAGCGCGGCCGCTACCAGGGCATGATCGCCGGCATCATGGCCATCGCCATGGTCGCCGGCCCGCTCGTCGGCGGCTTCATCACCGACAACCTCTCCTGGCGCTGGGCGTTCTACGTCAACCTGCCGCTGGGCGGCGCGGCGCTGCTCGTCCTCGCCACCACCATGCACCTGCCGAAGTACCGCACCGAACACAAGATCGACTGGCTGGGCGCGGCGCTGCTGTCCGTCGGCATCACCGCGATCGTGCTGGTGACCACGTGGGGCGGCAACGAGTACGACTGGGTCTCGCCGCAGATCCTCGGCCTCGCCGTGCTGGCGGTGCTCGCGCTCGCCGTGTTCGCGCTGGTGGAGCGGCGCACGCCGGAGCCGATCCTGCCGCTGAGCCTGTTCGCCAACCGCAACTTCGCCCTGATCTCGGTGATCGGGTTCCTGCTCGGCTTCGCCATGTTCGGCGCGATGAACTTCCTGCCGCTCTACCAGCAGACCGTGCAGGGGGCGTCGGCCACGAACAGCGGCCTGCTGCTGCTCCCACTGATGTTCGGCATGCTCGTGGTGTCGCTCGTGGTCGGCCGGACCATCACCAGGACCGGCCGCTACCGCGTCTTCCCGATCGTCGGCGGCGTGGTGATGGCCGCCGGGATGGGTCTGCTCAGCCTGCTGGACGTGGACACCAGCAAGACGCAGTCCTCGCTCTACATGCTCGTGCTCGGCGTCGGCATGGGCTTCCTCATGCAGACCTCGATGCTCATCGCGCAGAACAGCGTGGCACAGAAGGATCTCGGCGCGGCAAGCGGCGCGGCCACCTTCTTCCGGTCCATCGGCGGCTCGTTCGGCGTCTCCCTCTTCGGCGCGATCTTCGCCAACCGTCTCGCCGGCTCCGCCGCCGGTTCCGCGTTCGCGGGCTCGGGCGGCGAGGGCGGCGCGATGGACCTGGAGGCCCTCAAGAAGCTCACCGGAGCGACGCGGGAGGCGGTGCTCGGCGGCCTCTCCGACGCCATCTCGCACGTCTTCTTCTGGGCGGTCCTCTTCACAGTGGCCGTACCGGTGCTCGCCTGGTTCATCAAGGAGGTGCCGTTGCGCGCGACGAACGACGTGCCGCCGGCCGGCGCCACCCCCGAGGACGGGGCCGAGGCCGCGCTCGGCAAGGCCCCCGTCGCCTGACGCGCCGCCGCGCCCCCATCGGGAGGTACGCGGGGCCGCCGCGTGTCCGTTCCCGTGGGCCGTGGTCGCCGCCAGTTCGGGGGAGTGGTGGGGTCCGGGGCGAGTTGATCGCGCCACCTCGGCGAGGTGGCGGCGCTCGGCGGGGCGGGGGAGGGGGCGGACATGGCAGGGAAACGGCGTCCGCAGGGGACGGGCGGTCAGCCGCTGCGGAACAAGGCGGTGAGGCGGTGCCAGAGACGCCGCAGCGGCCCACCCTCGGCACCGGCGATCAACCGGTCGGCGGTGGCGCGTGCCGCCGGGTCGAGCGCCGGGGTGGCCCGTGCCAGGTACGCGAGCGACACCACCACCGGGTCCCGCCGGGCGGGACCGGCCGCCGCCTCGGCGATCCGGCCGGACACCAGCGCAGCCACGTCGGCGCGGGTTTCCGGGTGCACCCAGGCGGCGGTGACCAGGGCGAACAGTGCCGCCTCGGCGGCCGGGCCGAGATCGCCGGCGGCGAGTTCACCCAGCACCCGCCGCCGGGTCGACCGCTCCCACGGCTCGTCGGTGCGGTGGTGCAGCAGGCCGAGGCAGGCCCAGACCTGGGCGCAGCGCGTCCACAGTGCCGGATCCTGCCCGCCGAGCACGCGGCCCAGCGCCGTCGCCGGCGCCTCCGGCGGGTGTGCCAGCAGGGCGAGCAGGTCGGCGAGGTCCAGGGTGGCCAGCCCGACCGCGGCGTCGTACGCGGCCGGTGGGTGCGCCCACGCCGGGTGCGCGAGTTGCTGGAGTCGCCGAACCGCTGCCGCCGATGCAGCGGAACCGTCAGGGGCCGGGGCGTCGTCGCCCGTCGGGGTGACCTGCCCGAGCCAGGGGCGGCCCCGGCAGCACTCGGCGAGGTCGCCGTGCTCGTGCGTGTCGTCCGGATGGTCGCGGACGAAGTCGGCGAGCGCCACCAGGTGGTCGACGTTCCCGTCGCGCAGGTAGCGCAGCCGGTGCGCGGTGTGCACCGCGCAGTCGAAGGTGGGATCCTTCGCCAGCGCCCGGTCGACCCAGCCCAGTGCCGCGTCGAGGCGGCCGTGGTCGGCCAGCGTGCCGGCGATGTCCGCGTAGACCGCGAGGTCGTTGGGGTCGAGCGCGACAGCGCGTTCCAGTGCGGCGAGCGCCTCGGCGGTCCGGCCGGCGCTGCGGTACGCGTACCCGAGCCACACCTCGCCGAGTTTGGTGGGCTGTGCGCGTACCCCCCGGGTAGCCCAGGTGACGGCGAGGGTGACCTCGCCGAGGCGCCGGGCCAGCGCGGACGCCGCGCCCAGCAGCAGCGGATGGGCCGGGTGGACGGTGATCGCGTTGCGGGCCAGCGTGAGGTACGGCGCGAGCGGCTCACGCAGCCGTCGCGGCGCGGGGTCCGGCGCCGCCGCGCAGACCTGCATGAGGATCCGGGCGGTGCGTTCGGGATCGAGGCGTTCCGGCAGGTCGGGGGCGGTCACCCAGGGTACGGCGGCCCAGGGCGTCACGGGCGCGTAGCCGGTGGCGGCGGCCAGCAGGTCGAGCCCTTCGGCGGGGCGGCCGGCGGCGGCGAGCAGGTGCGCGCGGGCCACCACGGCGCCGACGAACGCCTGCTGACCGAGCGGAAAGAGGTCCAGGTCGCCGCCGCTCGCCGCGTTCAGCCGGGCGAGTGTCTCGTGCGCCTCGGGCAGCGTGGGGGAGCGGACCAGCGCGGCGGCCACGTGGTCGGCGGCGTGCTGCAGGTCGCCCTCGCCCAGTGCCAGCCGGGCCAGCGTGAGTTCCTCCTCCGCGGAGAGCGCGGCGTCGTCCTCGGGCACGTCGTCCTCTCGGCGGGTCGGGTCGGTCAGCCGGGCAAGCGTAGGGGATCTTCCGTCGATTAGTGATCCACTGCGCACTCCTGCTCGTTGCATTGAATGTGGCCGCTCAAACGTGCAAGACTGAGCATCTAACGCGCGGAAAACGCGCAGAGGGAGGTTCTGGAGTGACGCGTCCAGGGGCCGGTATGGCCGCCGACATCGACGAGCAGCCGGCCGGTTACGAGCGCCTGCTCTCCACCGGGCACGCGGCGGCCATCGCCGAGGTGGCGGCCGTCGTCGCGCGACGCCGCCCCCGGCACGTCGTGTTCACCGCCCGGGGCACCTCCGACCACGCCGCGCTCTACGCGGCCTACCTGACCGAGATCCGCCTCGGGCTGCCCGCCGGGCTGGCCTCACCGAGCGCGATCACCGTCTTCGGCGCCCGGCCCGACCTGTCCGACGCGCTGGTCGTCGGCGTCAGCCAGAGCGGCGGCTCGCCCGACCTGGCCGAGGTGCTGCGGGTCGCCCGCGCCTCCGGCGCGCTCACCCTCGCGGTCACCAACAACCCCGGCTCGCCGCTGGTGGAGACCGCCGAGCTGAGCGTCGACATCGCCGCCGGCCACGAACGCGCGGTCGCCGCCACCAAG
The DNA here is from genome assembly GCF_000374985.1 of Micromonospora sp. CNB394. Taxonomy (NCBI): domain Bacteria; kingdom Bacillati; phylum Actinomycetota; class Actinomycetes; order Micromonosporales; family Micromonosporaceae; genus Micromonospora; species Micromonospora sp. CNB394. Next base: position 303,068 of record NZ_KB895826.1, read on the forward strand.
ACCTACACCGCCGAACTGCTCGCGCTGCTCATGCTGATCGAGGGCGTACGCGCCGGCGACGGTGTGCTGCCCGCGCAGGAGCACGCCGCCCTGAGCCGCCTGCCCGAGCTGGCCACGCAGACGCTCGCCGACGACACCCCGGCCCGGCTCGCCCCGCGCTACCGGTTCGCCGCCCAGCTCGTCACCACCGGCCGGGGGTACGCATACCCGACCGCCCGGGAGGCGGCGCTGAAGCTGATGGAGACCTCGTACCTCCCGGCGCTCGCCTTCTCCGGCGCCGACCTGCTGCACGGCCCGCTCGCCATGACCGACCCGGACGTCCCGGTGCTCGCCGTGGTCGGCTCCGGCCCCGGCGGCACGTCGATGCGCGAGGTGCTGCCCCGCCTCGGCGAACGCCGCGCCGACGTGGTGGTGGTCGGCTCCGCCGAGGTCGGCGAGACCCGGATGGCGGTGCCCGAGGTCGACGAGCGGTACGCGCCGCTGCTCGACATCCTGCCGCTGCAACGGCTCGCGCTGGCCCTGGCCCTGGCCCGGGGCGAGGACCCGGACGCGCCGCGCGGCTTGAAGAAGGTCACGGCGACGATGTGAGGCCCGGCGTGGCACGCTGTGTGGCGTGTCCACCCTCCGTGACCTCGCCGAGGAGCACACCGCGCTCCGCCCGGCCGACATCGACCACCTGCACCGGATCGCCGGCGACTGGCAGCTGCTGTCCGACCTGTCCTTCGCCGACCTGCTGCTCTGGGTTCCGGTGGACGGCGAGGGCACGTACCTCTGCGTGGCCCAGGTCCGTCCCACCACCGCGCCGACCGCCTACCTGGACGACCAGGTCGGGCGCATCGTCGGCGGGGCCGAGGTGGCCCACCTGGAGGTGGCCCACCGGCAGGGGCGGATCTGGCGCGAGGGTGACCCGGTCTGGTACGGCGACGTCCCGGCCCGCCACGAGGCGATCCCGGTCCGGCTGCGCACCGGCGACGGTGAAGCCGGCGAGGTGATCGCCGTGGTGGGCCGGGACACCAACCTGTCCACCGCGCGCACCCCGAGCCAGCTCGAACTGAACTACCTGACCACCGCCGACGACCTCGCCCAGATGATCGCCGACGGCACGTTCCCGCCGCCCCGGCACCCGGGCGAGACCACCTCGGCGCCCCGGGTCGGCGACGGACTGGTGCGGCTCGACGCCAACGGCAAGGTCACCTACGCCAGCCCGAACGCGCAGTCCGCGTACCGCCGCCTCGGCTACGCCTCCCACCTCGTCGGGGAGGACCTGGCCAAGCTGCACCGCAGGCTCGCCGACGACCCCCTGGAAGGCACCGACGCGGGCAACGCCGTGCTCGCCGCGCTGCGCGGCGAGGCGCCTCCCCGCCGGGAGATCGACGCCCGCGGCGCCACCATGCTCACCCGGGCGCTGCCGCTGATGCCCGCCGGAGTGCCGATCGGCGCGCTGGTGCTGGTCCGCGACATCACCGAGGTACGCCGCCGCGACCGCGCCCTGATCACCAAGGACGCCACGATCCGGGAGATCCACCACCGGGTGAAGAACAACCTCCAGACCGTCGCCGCGCTGCTGCGCCTCCAGGCCCGGCGCGTCGCCATGCCCGAGGCGCGGGTCGCGCTCGAAGAATCGGTACGCCGGGTCGCCTCGATCGCGCTCGTCCACGAGACGCTCTCCCTGTCCAGCGACGAGGCGGTCGAGTTCGACGGCATCGTGGACCGGGTCGCCAGCGCCGCCACCGAGGTCGCCGTCACCGAGGTCAGCGTGGGCATGCGCCGGTGCGGCACCTTCGGCGTCCTGCCCGCCGAGATCGCGACCTCGCTGGTGATGGTGCTCAACGAGCTGCTGCTCAACGCCGTGGAACACGGCTTCCCGTCCGCCGGCGAGGACGCGGAGCCCGCACCGGCGGACGCGCCCCGGCCCGAGGTGGTGGTCTCCGCGCACCGGGCCCGCAAGCAACTGCACGTCTCGGTCACCGACAACGGCCGGGGCCTGCCCGAACAGTTCGACGCCGAGCGCGGCGGCAACCTGGGCCTCCAGATCGTCCGGGCGCTTGTCACCGGCGAGCTGCGCGGCACCATCGACCTGCGCAACGGCGCCGACGGCGGCACCGAGGCGGCCATCGTCGTACCGCTGGCCCGCGGCACCACCGACCGCCTCACCGGACGAGCAGGGCCACCGTGATCCCCGGCCGGGGCCACACCTGCCGCACCGTGTAGCCCGCGCGCAGCGCGGCTCCCTTCGCGCCCGGCACCGCCGCCAGCGGGTCCGCGCGGCGGCCGGTGACCACCAGCCAGACCCGCTCCATCCCGGCCAGGCACCGTGCCGGGTCGTCGCACTCCACGGCCCACAGGCTCGCGTCCTGACGCTGGTCGCGGACCACCAGCACGTCGCGCGGCAGTCTCGGCCCCAGGTGGTACGCCATGCCGAGATCCGGGAACAGCCACCCGCCCCGGGGCGAGTAGACGATCGCGTCGCCCGACCTCTGCTCGGCGCGGATGATCCGGGCGGCACCCGCGTAGTCGACGGGTGCGCTGCGCGGCCACTCGTGGGTGCGGCGCAGGGCCACCTGTTCGGGCAGCCCGAGCAGCCCGGCCAGCGCCACCAGGGCCAACGCCGCCCCGAACCGCGCCCCGGCCGGAGCGGTCCCCGCCGGCCCCGTCCCGCTGACTGCGGTGCCGGCCGGCGTGGATGCGGTGGGCGCGGTTCCGGGCGGGGCGGGTCCGGTCGGGGCGGGTCCGGTCGGCGGGATCCGGGTCGGTGTCGTGCCGGCCAGGGCCGCACCGGCGAGCAGGCAGGCGAACGGCACGGTGAAGACCAGGTAGCGGGTCACCCAGAGCGGCACCACCGTGCCGGCCGCGAAGAGCAGCAGCACCGGCAGCAGCACGGCGGCGCCGGGCAGCAGCGCCCGCCGGCCCAGCCGGACCGCGCCGAGCGCCGCGAGGGCCAGCAGGAAGCCGCCCACCACGCCGCTCTGCGCCAGCCCACCGGGCAGCGCCGCCAGGTCGGGCAGGCGCGCCGGGTCCACCCAGTCGAGCTGTCGACCGCGCTGTCCCCGGGCGACGAGCGCCAGGGGGATGACGAGCACGACGGCCGGCACCAGCGCCAGCAGCCACCCGGTCAGCACCCGTCGGCCGGACGTCGACGCCTCGCGAGCCTCGCCGGTCAGGTCCTGTGGTTCCGCTTCCGGCGCGTCCGCGCCGTGCTCCCTGCTCCCGGGGTGCGGTGACACCCGTGGCGTTCCACTCGCGCTCGATCTCGTGGCTGGGTGGAACGCCGTGGGTGTCTGCGGTGCGCCGTGCCACCCGTGGCGTTCCACTCGCGCTCGATCTCGCGGCTGGGTGGAACGCCGTGAGTGTCTGCGGCGTGACCGGCTCGCGTCGGACATCTCGGGTCGGTACCGGCCGGGCGGATCGAGGGCCGCCGCGGGGCCACGAGCGGCGGTCAGCAGCACCACCACGGCGTGCGCGGCGAGCAGGGTGAGCGCGATCAGGTGGAGCAGGGCGAGCGGGGCGACGGCGAGGGCGTACCCGGCCCAGCGTCGCCAGGTCGGCCGGCGCAGCGCCTCGACCAGCAGCAGCGTGGCCAGCACGGCGAGCAGCGTCGCGACGGCGTACGGGCGGGCCTCCTGGCCGTACCGCGAGGTGACCGGCAGCACCGCGAACAGCAGTCCGGCGAGCAGCCCGGCGCGGCGGCCGGCCAGCGCCGCGCCGAGGCGGGCGGTGAGCGCCGCAGCCACCGCCATGGCCAGTGCCGAGGGCAGCCGCAGTGCCGTCGGCGACGTGCCGGCCACCGCGGTCCAGCCGTGCACGAGCAGGTAGTACGGCCCGGTCGCGGCGTCGATCGTGCGCGTCATCCGGGTCAGGTCCGCGACCGGCCGGGTGGCGGCGCTCCAGGTGGCCAGCTCGTCCCGCCACGGCTGGGCGTGCCCGAGGCCGGCCAGCGTCACCGCGAGCGTGAGCAGTCCCGGCACCGCCCACACCATCGGGCCCGACCGGGCACTGACGGACGCGGACACGATCCTCCTCACCTCCGCAGCGTCACACGCCCGCGTGCCTCCACCCGCCCGCTCCACCGATTCCCACCCACCCGCCTCCGCCACTGTCGGGGAGGGGACGGGGCGGGGGTGGACGGGAGTCGATCTCGGTGGGGGCCCGTGATGTGGGATCACCGGGCGGAGCTGTGGTCGGGCGGGGCGGGGTGTGGCAGCATGAGGCACATGACCGCCGCTGTCGTCCGCCGCTTCGTGGCTCGTCGCCACGTCGACTACGGCCGCGTGCGCAGCGCGATCTGTCCGGCCCACTGACGACGCCCGACCCTTCCGTCTCGGGCGCGTACTCGCGCCGGCCGTCATCGACATCGCCGTCCACGGCCCTCCCCAGGGCCGGCCGCCGCGTCCGCGCTCGCAGGCACCGCAGCAGACCATGGAGGACGCCGCGATGGCGGTCAGCAGCACCCCGACCCGTCCCGACACCCCGGCGCCTGCCGCCCGTGCGCCCCGCCGGCCACGCGGCGAGGGGCAGTGGGCGCTCGGACACCGTGAGCCGCTCAACCCCAACGAGCGGATCAAGAAGGACGACGACCCGCTGAACGTGCGGGACCGGATCGAGAACATCTACGCCCACCGCGGTTTCGCCTCGATCGACCCGCAGGACCTGCGTGGCCGGTTCCGCTGGTGGGGCCTCTACACCCAGCGCAAGGCCGGCATCGACGGCGGGCGTACGGCAGTGCTGGAGCCGCACGAGCTGGAGGACGAGTTCTTCATGCTCCGGGTCCGGGTGGACGGCGGCCAGCTCAACCTGGCCCAGCTCCGCGTGATCGCGGACATCTCCCGGGAGTTCGCGCGGGACACCGCCGACATCACCGACCGGCAGAACATCCAGTACCACTGGATCCGGGTCGAGGACATGCCGGAGATCTGGCGCCGGCTGGAGGCGGTCGGCCTGCAGACCACCGAGGCGTGCGGCGACTGCCCCCGGATCGTGCTGGGCAGCCCGGTCGCCGGGGTGGCCCGGGACGAGGTGCTCGACCCGACCCCGGCGATCGACGAGATCGTCCGCCGGTACGTCGGCGACAAGGCGTACTCGAACCTGCCCCGGAAGTTCAAGACCTCGATCTCCTGGCTGGTCGACACGCCGTACGAGGCGAACGACATCGCGTTCCTCGGCGTGGAGCACCCCGAGCACGGGCCCGGGTTCGACGTCTGGGTCGGCGGCGGGCTCTCCACCAACCCGATGCTCGCCAAGCGGCTCGGCGTCTGGGTGCCGCTGAGCGAGGTGCCGGACGTGTGGGCCGGTGTGGTCGGCATCTTCCGTGACTACGGCTACCGCCGGCTGCGCAACCGGGCCCGGCTGAAGTTCCTGGTCGCCGACTGGGGCGTGGAGCGCTTCCGCGAGGTGCTGGAGAAGGAATACCTCGGCCGGACGCTGCTCGACGGCCCGGCCGCGGACCTGCCGGCGAAGCCGGTCGACCACATCGGTGTGCACACCCAGCGCGACGGCGCGAACTACGTGGGCGCGGCCCCGGTGGTGGGCCGGGTGTCCGGCACCCAGCTGGCGCAGCTCGCCGACGTGGTCGAGGCGCACGGCAGCGACCGGGTGCGGCTCACCCCGTACCAGAAGCTGCTCGTGCTGAACGTGGCGCCGGAGCGGACCGAGGAGCTGGTCTCGGCGCTGCGCGGGATCGGCCTGGAGGCCCGGCCGTCGGCCTGGCGGCGCGGCACGATGGCCTGCACCGGCATCGAGTTCTGCAAGCTCGCGATCGTGGAGACCAAGCGGCGCGGCGAGGAACTGGTCGCGCGCCTGGAGGAGCGGCTGCGCGACTTCGACGCGGACATCTCCATCCACCTCAACGGCTGCCCGAACGCCTGCGCCCGCACCCAGGTCGCCGACATCGGGCTCAAGGGCCAGCTCGTGGTCGGCCCGGACGGCCGGCAGGTCGAGGGCTTCCAGGTGCACCTCGGCGGCGGCCTCGGCATGGCGCAGGGGCAGTCCGCCGGTTTCGGCCGCAAGCTGCGCGGTCTGAAGACCACCGCCGAGGAGCTTCCGGAGTACGTGGAACGGCTCGCCCGCCGCTACCTGGCCGGCCGGACCGAGGGCGAGACGTTCGCCAACTGGGTGATCAGAGTCGACGAGGAGGAGTTGCGATGAGCGAGCGGAGTGAGCGAATCATTCGGCTCAGTGTGGCGGTGCCTCATCGTGCTGGCGAGCGAAGCGAGGCGGCGCGATGAGCGAGCGGTCCGCGCCTCTCTACTGCCCGTACTGCGGGGAGGAGGACCTGCGACCGCACGAGGCCGGGCACGGCGCCTGGGAGTGCCACGCCTGCGCGCGGGTCTTCGCGGTGAAGTTCACCGGCCTGTTGAGCCGGGTGGTGAACCGGTGACCGGCCTCGTCTCCGCTGCCGGCCTCGGCCTGGTCGGCGCGGCCGAACCGGCCCGCCGCGACCCGGAGGAGCTGCGCGCGCTGGCCGAGGAGGCCGGCCGGGAGCTGGCGGACGCGCCCGCGCTGGAGATCGCGCGGTGGGCGGTGCGGACGTTCGGCGAGCGGTTCTGCGTGACCAGCTCGATGGCCGACGGCGTGCTGGCGCACCTGGTCTCGCGGGTCGCGCCCGGCGTCGACGTGGTGTTCCTGGACACCGGGCTGCACTTCCCGGAGACGTTGAAGGTCCGCGACGAGGTGGCCCGGCGCATGCCGGTGCGGGTGCGCTCGATCCGGCCCCGGATGACCGTGGGCCAGCAGGACGGCCAGTACGGTCCGCGCCTGTTCAACAGGTCCCCGGACGACTGCTGCCAGTTGCGGAAGGTGGAGCCGCTGGAGCGGGCGCTGTCCGGGTACGACGCCTGGGCGGCCGGGCTGCGCCGGGACGAGTCGCCGACCCGGGCGAACACGCCGGTGGTGGGTTTCGACGCGCGGCGCGGCAGGGTCAAGGTGAACCCGATCGCGGCGTGGACCCAGCGGGAGGTGGACGCCTACGTGGCCCGGTACGACATCCCGGTCAACGAGCTGTTCGCCCGCGGCTACGGGTCGATCGGCTGCTGGCCGTGCACGCGGCGGACCCGGGCGGGAGAGGACTCGCGCGCCGGGCGCTGGGCGATGTTCGAGAAGACCGAGTGCGGCCTGCACACCTGAGTGCCGGGCCACCGGTGGTGCTGGTGGCACATGGCAGCCGTGATCCGCGTGCGGCGCAGGCGACCCGGGCGCTGGCCCGGGCCGTGGCGCACACCTGCCCCGGTCGTCAGGTGCTGCCGAGCTGGCTCGACCACACCGATCCCGGGCCGGCCGAGGTGCTGCGCGGGCTGGCCGGCGCCGGCCACTCCCGGGCGGTCCTGGTGCCGCTGCTGCTGACCGCCGCGTACCACCGGAAGGTGGACATCCCGGCGGCGGTCGCGGCGGCCGGCGCGGACATCGAGGTACGGGTGACGGACGTGCTGGGGCCGACCGGCGGCGGGGTGGACGGCGGGCTGCTGGACGGGCTGCGCCGCCGCCTGGCGGAGGCGACCGGTGACGGGCCGGGCGGGCTGGACGCGGTGGTGCTGGCGGCGGCCGGTACCCGGGATCCGGCGGCGCGCGCCTCGGTGGGGCGGGTCGCGGCGGCGTTCGGCGCGGGGCTGGGCGTGCCCTGCCGTGTCTCGTACGCCTCGGCGGCGCCTCCGGAGGTGGGCGGCGCGGTGACGCGGCTGCGCGCCGCTGGTGCCCGCCGCGTCGCCGTGGCCGCCTATTTCCTGGCCCCGGGCCGGTTCCACGACGGGGTACGCACGTCGGCCCGGTCGGCCGGCGCGGTGGCGGTGGCCGACCCGCTGACCGACCTGCCGGAGCTGGCGGACCTGGTCCGGCGGCGGGTGGAGGCGGTGGCGGGCTGACCCGGTCCGGGACAGCAGAACGCCCCGGCCGGAATCCCGGCCGGGGCGTTCAGCGTGTACGGGTCAGGCGGAGTGAGCGCGCAGCACCCGGAGGCCGCCGCGGCGCTTCACCGCGCGACGCTCCTCTTCGCTCATCCCACCCCAGACGCCGGCGTCCTGACCGGACTCCAGCGCCCACTGCAGGCACTGGTCGGTCACGGGGCAGCGCCGGCAGACGGCCTTCGCCTGCTCCACCTGCAGGAGGGCCGGGCCGGACGTCCCGATGGGGAAGAACAGCTCCGGGTCCTCGTCGCGGCAGACCGAATCGTGGCGCCAGTCCATGGCGGCAACACTCCTCATTCTTAGTGGGTGGCCAGATAACGCTTCGTTGCTGTTTCTTTATGCGTCCGCATTGCCGAATGGTGACGGTCAGCATCCATCAATTCGGCGCAGCGTGAGCAGGCTGTGGGGTGCCTGGACCTGCTGGAACAGCTCAACCGAACGAGCCTATCCAGGCAATGTCCCGGCAACACGAGTTCGCTTGTGAATACTTTCACGAACTACAGCGATGTCAAGGGTGACGCTCGGAAAAACTCCGAACAGTGAGCGGGCTCACCACCCATTTGTCCGGGTTTACCAGGGCTCTGGTTACCCGGCGTGCCACAGTCGATAATCAATGTAGTACGGTCCGCGTGACGCTGCTGACATTTCCGGCACCCTTCCTCGGCGTGGCGGCCACCGCACCCGCGTGGCGGGGGGTCCGCGTCAACCGAGTGGGATACCCGAGACCTAGCAGATTACTCTCAGTGCGGCCGGTACGGATGTGAATCGGACTTTCTCCCGCTCGCCGAGGTAGTCCCCGTCCAGCTGGAACGGCAGCGGCCGGTCCGAGACCAGCGTGAACTCGGCCACGTCGTGCAGCCGCAACACCTGCTTGCCGTGCGGGTCCGGTCGCTTCGAGAAGAACTGCGCCGCCGTACGGGCCGTGCTCGCCACCCGCAGCCGCCGCAACGCCAGCACGTCCAGACCGCTGTCGAACGACGCCTCCGGGTTCGGGTTGATCTCCCGGTCACCCAGGTACGTCCACGGCGCGGTGTTCTGGATGATCGCCGTAGCCAACTCCGTCGCGGGCGCCTCACCCGGCCGCTCCAGCGTGATCGACGGGTGGCGGCGGTCCGAGCCGACGAAGTACTGACTCGCCGTGGAACGGAAGTAGAGCGCCGGGGTGGAGACGCGCCCCTTCCTGCGGGCCTGCTCCACCCGGCGGATGACCGCCGCGTCCAGCCCGAAGCCCGCGCAGAACGTGAAGTAGCGGTCGTCCGCCCGGCCCAGCCCGATCGTGCGGGACCGGCCCAGCCGCAGCCCCTCCAGGATCATGCTGGTGCCGTCCGGCCACTCCCGCGGCAGCCCGAGCGCGCGGGCGAAGACGTTCGTCGAACCGCCCGGCACCGTGGCCAGCGCGGGCAGCCGCTCGGCCGAGGACTGTCCGGTGCGGAACGTCGGCGGCTCCGCCGCCATCAGACCGTTCACCACCTCGTTGACGGTGCCGTCGCCGCCGAGCGTGACCACCAGGTCGACGCCCTCCTGCGCGGCCTCCCGGGCCAGGTCCATGGCATGGCCCCGCCGGCGGGTGTAGCGCACCGACAGGTCGACTTCACTGCGCAACGCCCGGACCAGCACGTCCCGGCTGCGCTCGCTGGTGGTGGTGGCCTTCGGATTGACCATCAGGACGGCCCGCATGGGCGGCACTGTACCGCTACTACCCACCGGTATCGTGGCGCCCGTGACGATCGACTCCGACCCGCTCCCCGGCACGCTGCGCGCCGCGGTGCTCCTGCTACGTGCCCAGGCGGTGGCGCTGGGGCTGATCGCGGTGTGGCTCATCTGGTCCGACCTCACCGCCGAAACGACGGATCTGACCTCGGCGCTGCTGGTGACCGCCTTCGCCGTCGGTGGCGCGGTGGCGCTCTGGGCGCTGGGTGGCGCGCTGTCCCGCCGCCGGGCCGGGGCCCGCGCGCCGGCCATCGTGCTCCAGCTCATGCTGCTGCCGGTCGGCTGGTTCATGATCGAGGGCGGCATGGGCTGGCTCGGGGTGCCGCTGATGGCTCTCGGGCTCGGCATGGTCGGCGTGCTGGTGAGCGGTCCGACCAACCGCGCGCTGGGCTTCGGCGAGCGGCCCGCCGAGCGCTGAGCCGGGCCGGCAAGCGTGGGGCCGCTGAGCCCGAACCGGCCCGGACACCGCCGGGGCCGGTGGCCGCGACGACCGGTCAGAAGCCGCCGGCGCGGCGGGTCAGCAGCGAGATGGTGGCCCGGCCACCGGACGCCTGGGCGTTCGCCCCGGTGGTGAGCGCGGTGAGCACCTTCCACGCGAACGACGACTCGGACGGGAGCGTGGCACCCCGGACCGTCGGCACCGTCACCTCGACGGTGAGCGCGTCCTCGGTGACCGCGAAGCGGCACTCCAGCTCGGCGTCACGGGTGGCGATGGCGAGCAGCATGGCGCACGCCTCGTCGACGGCGATGCGCAGATCCTCGATCTCGTCGAGGGCGAACTGGAGCCGGGCCGCGAGCCCGGCCGTGGCGGTGCGGAGCACGCCGAGGTAACCACCGTCGGCGGGCACGGTGAGATGGACGACGTCGTCGTCGGTCGTCGGGTGCCCGGTCAGTTGAGTCACGGCTCCTCCCCCCGGTGCGGGACTCTACCCGGTCAGGGGGCGGACCGCGTGGGCGCGGCCGTCGCGTGCGTGGCGAGCTCGCGCAACGCGGCCCCGGCCAGGCGGTACGGGGTCCACTCGTCCATCGGCGTCGCGCCGATCGCGGCGTAGAAGCGGGCCGCCGGGTTCCAGTGGATCATCCACCACTCCAGCCGCTGGTAGCCGCGCTCCACGCAGATCGCGGCGAGCGTGGCGAGCAGCATCCGGCCCGCGCCGGTGCCCCGGGCGTCCGGGCGGACGTAGAGGTCCTCCAGGTAGATGCCGTGCACGCCGGCCCAGGTGGAGAAGTTGAGGAACCAGAGCGCGAAACCGACCGGCCGGTCCGACGCGTCGACCGCGACGTGGCCGTACAGCGCCGGCGACGGGCCGAACAGGGCCGTGTCGAGCTGCTTCGTGGTGAGGTGGCACTGCTCGGGCGCGCGCTCGTACTCGGCGAGTTCGTGCACCATGGCGACGACGGCCGGTACGTCCTCGGGACGTACCGGCCGGATCGTCGGAGCGCCGTCGGGCGACGTCACGCCTGCTTGGTCTCCCAGAAGATCTTCGAGATCTCGTCGATCTTCGCCAGCAGCTCGTCGGCCTTGGCCGGGTCGGTGCCACCCTTGGCGCCGGCCGCGCCGGCCAGCTTGGTGGCCTCGTTGAACAGCTGGTGCAGGTGCGGGTACTTCTCGAAGTGCGGCGCCTTGAAGTAGTCGGTCCAGAGCACCCACAGGTGGTGCTTGACCAGCTCCGCCCGCTGCTCCTTGATCAGGATGGCGCGGGTGCGGAACTCCGGGTCGGTGTTGGCCTGGTACTTCTCGCAGATCATTTTGACCGACTCGGCCTCGATCCGGGCCTGGGCCGGGTCGTATACGCCGCAGGGCAGGTCGCAGTGAGCGCTGGCCGTCACCCGGGGCGTGAGGATGCGGGGAAGGCGCATCAGGATCCTCCATGGGTTGTTTGCGATGATCCAGGACGACATTACTCCTGGAGACGCCCTCGGGGGCTGTGAGGTGACATGGCGCCCACCGGTGAATCTCCGGCTCTGCGCGGCCCGCTGGTGCCGGTGCTGGTGACCGGCCCGTCCATGTCCCCGACGCTGCGTCACGGCGACGCGGTGCTGGTCCGCACCGGAGGCCGGCCGGTACGCCCCGGGGACGTGGTCGTCGCGGTGTTCCGCAGCCGCCCCGGCCTGCTCGTCGTGAAGCGGGCGGTGGAACCCCGCGACGGCGGATGGTGGTTGCGCGGCGACAACGGTTTCGTCACCGACGACTCCCGGGCGTACGGGGTGGCCGACGTCCGCGGCCGGGTGGTGGCCCGCTGGTGGCCGCGTCCGGGACGGGTCAGGAGCAGGTGACGACCGACCGGATATGACCCCGCTCACATACCGGGTGCCGAAGCGTGACTATGCTCGAAAAGTGCCCGGGTGACCCCCGCACCGCCGCGCCGCCGGTCGCTGACCACCGCTGACCACGCCGGCCGGTCCGTCTGCTCGACAGATCCTGGAGTCACCATGTCTTCGTCCACCCCGGACCCCGCCGATCCCGTCTTCCGCCTGCACGTCGGCGGCAAGATGACAGTCGCCTCCACGGTGCCGCTGACCAGCCGCGAGGACCTCTCCCTCGCGTACACCCCGGGGGTTGCCCGGGTGTGTGAGGCGATCGCCGCCGACCCCGCGCTCGCCGACACCTACACCTGGGTGTCGCACACCGTCGCCGTGGTCACCGACGGTTCCGCCGTACTCGGTCTGGGCAACATCGGCCCGCGCGCCGCGCTGCCCGTGATGGAGGGCAAGGCGGTGCTGTTCAAGCAGTTCGCCGGCGTGGACGCGGTACCGGTTTGCCTGGACACCCAGGACGTGGACGAGATCGTCGCGACGGTCAAGGCGCTCGCACCGTCGTTCGGCGGGATCAACCTGGAGGACATCAGCGCCCCGCGCTGCTTCGAGGTGGAGCGCCGGCTCGACGAGGCGCTGGACATCCCGGTCTTCCACGACGACCAGCACGGCACCGCGATCGTGGTGCTCGCCGCGCTGCGCAACGCCGCCGCGCTGCTCAACCGCAAACTCGGTGACCTGCGGGTGGCGGTCAGCGGCGCGGGCGCGGCCGGGGTGGCGGTCACCAAGATGCTGATCGCCGGCGGGGTCGACCCGGACCGGGTGGTGGTGTGCGACTCGCGCGGCATCATCGGCCGGCACCGGGAGCTGACCGGCACCAAGGCCGAGCTGGCCGAGCTCACCAACGCCGAGGGCCGACAGGGCGACATCACCGAGGCGCTGCGCGACGCGGACGTGCTCATCGGCGTCTCCGGCGGGCAGATCCCGGAGGCGGCGGTGGCCGGCATGGCCCCCGGCGGCATCGTGTTCGCGCTGGCCAACCCCACCCCTGAAGTGCACCCCGAGGTGGCCGCCCGGCACGTGGCGGTGGTCGCCACCGGGCGCAGCGACTACCCGAACCAGATCAACAACGTGCTGGCGTTCCCGGGTGTGTTCCGGGGCGCGCTGGACGCCGGCGCCACCCGGATCACCGACTCGATGAAGGTGGCCGCCGCCGACGCCATCGCCGGCGTGGTGGCCTCGTCGCTGACCGCCGACGCGATCGTGCCCTCGCCGCTGGACCCGCGAGTCGCCCCGGCGGTGGCCGCGGCGGTCGCCGAGGCCGCCCGCAGCGACGGCGTCGCCCGCCGCTGAGATGTAAGGAAGGGGCCCTTCTTAACGCCTCCGGTAGAGGAAGGGCCCCTTCTTAACTCCTGTTCAGCTTGTTACCGTGCCGATCATGCGTGCTGCCTATGCCTCGGCCTTCGACGCCGACAACCCGCTCGCCGCGCTCGCCGTCGGCGACCGTCCCGAGCCGACCCACCCGCAGGACGACTGGGTCACCGTGCAGGTACGGGCCAGCTCGCTCAACCACCACGACCTCTGGTCGCTGCGCGGCGTGGGCCTGACCGCCGACCAGCTTCCGATGATCCTGGGCTGCGACGCGGTCGGCACCGACCCGGACGGCAACGAGGTGGTCATCTACCCGGTGGTGCCCACCCCTGGCGACCCGCGCGGCGTCTCCATCCTCTCCGAGCACTACCAGGGCACGTTCGCCGAGCTTGTCGCCGTACCCCGGATGAATTTGCTGCCGCTGCCCGACGGCCTGTCGGCGACCGACGCGGCGTGCCTGCCCACGGCCTGGCTCACCGCTTGGCGGATGCTGACCACCAAGGGCCGGGTCGCCGACGGCGAGTCGGTGCTGGTCCAGGGCGCCGGCGGCGGCGTGGCCACCGCGGCTGTCGCGCTCGGCGTCGCGCTGGGCAAGCGGGTGTACGCGACGAGCCGCGACGCCGCCAAGCGGGAGCGGATCACCGAGCTGGGGGCGACCGCGCTGGAGCCCGGCGCACGGCTGCCGGAACGGGTCGACGTGGTGATCGAGACGGTCGGTGCGGCCACCTTCGACCACTCGCTGAAGTCCGCCGCCCCGATGGCCCGGATCGTCGTCTCGGGCGCCACCGCCGGCCACGAGCCGAAGGTCAACCTGCGCCGGGTCTTCGCCATGCAGCTGGAGATCCTCGGCACCTCGATGGGTACCCCGGACGAGCTGACCGAACTGCTCGCGTTCTGCGCCGAGCACGAGGTGCGCCCGGTGGTCGACCGGGTGGTGCCGTTCAGTGCGATCTCCGAGGCGTTCGCCCGGCTGCACTCCGGTGAGGTCTTCGGCAAGCTGGTCGTCGACCACACCGCCTGACGCCGACCCCGCCGGCACCGCAGACGCCGCGTGCGGCGCGGACGGCGCGTGCGGCGTGCGGCGTGCGGCGCGTTAAGAAGGGGCCCCTTCTCTACCGGAGACGTTAAGAAGGGGCCCTTCCTTACAGGCGGTCGTCGAGGGTGGCCAGGCCGCCCTTGGCCGCGTCGGCGGGCAGGCGCTTCTTCGCCGCCGGGTCGCCGTAGAGCGTCCAGCGGAGGAACTCGACAGTGGTGTCGGCGACCACGCCCAGCGCCTTGCCGTCGCCCAGCAGCGCCCGGCCGTGGTCGCCCTTCGGCAGGCTGAGCATCGCCTTCGGCCACGGCACCGCGTCGAACACGGCCTTGCCCGCCGCGTACGACACCACCTCGTCGGCCTCGCCGTGCACGAACAACTGGGGCGCGGCGGCTCCCGCGAACGCGGTGCCCACACCGAGCGCGGTTCCGGCGAAGACGATGCCCGCGTCCAGCCGCTCGTCCCGCCCCGCGGTGAACAGCCCGATCGTGGTCACACCACCGGCGCTGTGCCCGGTCGCCGCCACCCGCTCCGGGTCCAGCCGGCCGCGCAGCGGATCGCCCGCCTTCTCGCCGAGCGCGAGCACCCGCGTCAGCACGTACGACACGTCGGCCGGCTGGTTGAGCACGTCCAGCGGGTTGCCGTCGGTGCCCCGGGAGGTGTGCGGGAAACGCGGCGCGGCGACGACGAAACCGGCCGCCGCCCACCGGGCCAGCAGCGTCTGGTAGTCCTCCGGCCGGGCGCTCAGCCCGTGGCTGAACAACACCACCGGGAACCGCCCGTCCGCGGCCGGGGCGGAACGCTCGGCCCCGCCACCGGCGGCGCCCGCCGCCGGGTACCAGAGCGTCACCGGCAGGGGCCGGTCGCCGTCGCGGTTCAGCTCCACCTGGCGTACGCCGACCGCGAAGCTGTCCGTGGGAGCCTTGCCGGCGGGTACGCGCGGAGCCGGTGTGGTGGTCGTCGGTGGGGTGTCGGGAGCGGGCGGCCCGACCGGGGCGGTGGGCTGCTCCGAGCAGCCGGTGAGGGCGGCGCCGAGCACGGCGGCGGTGAGCAGGGCGACGGGTCGACGGCGCATGAACTCGATTGTGCCTCGCGATTCCGGCCATCAGGCCCGGTCAGCGCTGCGGGTGACCACGAGCTGACGCCCGGAGACGGGCGTCAGCTCGGCCGCGTCCTTGGCCCGGCGGGGGCGATCCGGCATCCAGACCGGGAACATCTCCTTCAGCTCGATCTGCGCCGCGACGCTGATCACCGGCGCGGTGAGCGCGCCGATCCGGCCGGGCGGTCCGGCCAGCATGCCGTCCGGAAGGAGCGTTCCCGCCCAGGGCCCGGCGCCGACGACGACCCGGCCGTCCGCGTCCCGGCCGAGGTACGCGAAGCTCAGCTCGACGTCGTCGCGCAGCAGGTCGAGTTGGAGCGTTGCCGGCATCCGGGGGTCGGGGCGCCAGCCGAGCGTGCCGAGCCGCTCGGCCAGCGTTGCGGCGTCGTCCCGCCAGCAGTACCAGTCGACGTCCACGTGCGGTCGGGTGACGTCGCCGAGGTGGAGCCCTCGCCCTGGTGCGTCGATCATGAAGTTGGCGGCGACAAACCGGACGGCGAACGCCGTCAACTTCATGATCGACGGGTTACGGGTACGGGTACGGGCAGGGCGCGGGTGGTGAAGGTGGTCAGGCCGGGGGCTGTGGCGTCGGCGGGGAGGCGGTGCAGGGCGGCGCGGTCGGCGTAGAGCGTCCAGCGCAGGAAGTCGGTGGTGGTGGCGAGCACCTGGGCGAAGCCGGGCCGTCCCGGCGTCAGGTACTCGCCGTGGCCCTGACCGGTGAGGCTCAGGAAGGCGGCCGGCCCGAGACAGCGGGCGTACGCGGCCCGGCCGATCGGTTCCGGCACGATCCGGTCGGCGCTTCCGTGCACGAACAGCATCGGCGCGAGCGGCCGGGAGAGGCCGGCGACGGTCCGGCCACCGGCGATCACGATTCCGGCCCGTACCGGCCACGGCTGTCCGGAGGCGAACATGCCGAGCGTGGTGTGCCCGCCGGCCGAGTGCCCGGCGGCGGCGAGCCGGTCCACGTCCATGTGCGCGCCGAGCGGATCCCCGGGGCGGGCGCCCAGCCGGACCAGGTGGCGGATCAGTCGCCACGCGTCGGCGGGCTGGTTGCGGACGTCGTCGCGGGTGTAGCTGCGGGCGCGCTGGTTCGTCCGCGGGTAGGCGGGCGCGACCACCACGAATCCGGCGGCGGCCCAGCGGCTGGTCAGCGCCGCGTGCAGGGCGGGCAGGCTGCGCAGCCCGTGGCTGTAGAGCACCACCGGGAACCGTCCGGCGGCGAACGGCGCACCGGGCCGCACGCGCGGTCCGTGCTTCGGGCCGGGACTCGCCGGTGCGGCCGGGCCGGACCCGGAGGGGGTGGCGAGGACGGACGGGCGAGACGCAAGGGCCGTGGCCTCACCGGATCCGCCCGAGCCGGACACGGCCGCGAGATCCGCCCCGGACGTGCCAGAGCCGGACGTGCCAGGGCCGGACGTGCCAGGGCCGGACGTGCCGGAGCCGGACGTGCCAGAGCCCGACGGGCCAGGGCCGGACGTGCCGGAGCCGGCCGAACCGGGGCCGGCCGCGTGCGGCGGTGCGGGGGACGGTTGCGCCGGGTACCAGACGGTTACCGGCAGCGGCCGCCTGCCGTCCGGGTCGAGCGTGAACTGCCGCAGCCCCACCGCGTACTGGTCCTCCGGCGCGGACCCGACGGCGGCCGGAACCGGGTCGGGCGTGGCCACGGCCGGCCCGCAACCGGCCAGCAGCGCCGTCGTCAGCGCGGCGACCAGCCGCTGCCCCCTCACCCCTGCACGGTAGGCAGCCGAGCGGTCGGCGCGCGCCCGCCGTCCGGGCCGGTCGGCACCGCCACCCGGGCGGCTCCCGCCTCCACCGGGTGGCCGGGTTTGCCCGATTCCGCCACCCGGATCCGCAGGTGGCGGCACGGCGGGACGTTCCGGTCCGGTCGGCTTCGCTAGGGTCGGCCGCATGGCTGAGAACTACACCGACCCGAGTGGCAACACCGCGCAGTTCCGCGCGTTCGTCGATTCTCCCGAGCCGGCCGCGTCGGCGCCGGCGCCGTCCCGCCTGCCGTTGATCGCCGGCGTGGCAGTCGCCGCCGTCGTGGTGGTCGCCCTGGTCGCCTGGATCGCCCTGGGCTGATCGCGGCTGCCCCGGCCCGGATCAGCCGCGGGGAGGGCGGGCGCACGCGGTCAGACGCCGATCACCTCGCGGGTCTCGCGGGCGATCTCCCGCTCCTCGTCGGTGCCGACCACGAGCACCGCCACCTCCGCACCGTCGGGGGAGACGAGCCGGTCGCCGTGACCGTCGTTGCGCGCCGGGTCGACCGCGACGCCCAGCCGCTCCAGCCCGGCCAGCGAGGCTGCCCGGACCGGTGCGGCGTGCTCGCCGACCCCGGCGGTGAACGCGATCGCGTCGACCCGGCCGAGCAGGGCGTAGTACGCGCCCACGTATCCGGTGATCCGCCGGCAGTAGACGTCGAACGCCAGCGTCGCGTCCGGGTCACCGGAGTCGCGGCGGGCCAGCACCTCGCGCATGTCGTTCACACCGGTCAGCCCGAGCAGGCCGCTGCGGTGGTTGAGCAGATCGTCGATGTCGTCCACGACCATGCCGCCCTCGCGGCGCAGGTGGAAGATGACCGTCGGGTCGAGGTCGCCGCTGCGGGTGCCCATCACCAGGCCCTCCAGCGGGGACATGCCCATCGAGGTGGCCACGCTGCGCCCGCCCTGTACGGCACACGCGCTCGCCCCGTTGCCCAGGTGCAGGGTGATCGTGTTGATCCGGTCGTACGGGCGGTCGAGCAGGTCGGCGACGCGACGCGAGACGTACGCGTGCGAGGTGCCGTGGAAGCCGTAGCGGCGCACGTCGTACCGCTCGGCGGTGGCCTTGTCGATCGCGTACGTGGCGGCGGCCTCGGGCAGCGTGTGGTGGAACGCGGTGTCGAACACCGCCACCTGCGGGGTGTCCGGCAGCGCCTCCCGGGCCACCCGGATGCCGGCCAGGTTGGCCGGGTTGTGCAGCGGGGCCAGCGGCACCAGATCCTCGATCGCGGTGACGACCGCGTCGTCGATGCGTACCGGCGCGCTGAACTTCCGCCCGCCGTGCACCACCCGGTGGCCGACGCCGGACAGCCCGGTCAGGTCGAGCCGGCCGATGATCTCCCGGACCGCGCTCTCGTGGTCGGCCGGCCCGCCGCCGGGTTCGCCGATCCGCTCGACGGTGCCCTTGTCCAGGACGTCGTCGCCGTCGTACAGCCGGTACTTGACCGACGAGGATCCGCTGTTGAGGACCAGGATGCGGCTCATTCCGACGCCTCCGCGGCGGCCTGGATGGCGGTGATCGCCACCGTGTTGACGATGTCCGGCACTCCCGCGCCCCGGGACAGGTCGTTCACCGGCCGCCGCAGGCCCTGCATGACCGGCCCGACCGCCACCGCTCCGGCCGACCGCTGCACCGCCTTGTACGTGTTGTTGCCGGTGTTCAGGTCCGGGAAGATGAACACGGTGGCCCGTCCCGCCACCGGGCTGTCCGGCAGCTTGGTGGCCGCCACCTGCGGGTCGATCGCCGCGTCGTACTGGATCGGGCCCTCGACCAGCAGGTCCGGCCGGCGTTCCCGGACCAGCTTGGTGGCCGCCGCGACCTTCTCCACGTCGGCGCCGGCGCCGGAGCTGCCGGTGGAGTACGACAGCATCGCCACCCGCGGCTCGATGCCGAACCGGGCCGCCGTGTCGGCCGACGAGATGGCGATGTCGGCGAGCTGGTCGGCGTCCGGGTCGGGGTTGACCGCGCAGTCGCCGTACACCAGCACCCGGTCGGCGAGCAGCATGAAGAAGACGCTGGACGCGACGGAGACGCCGGGCACGGTCCGGATGATCTCGAACGCGGGCCGGATGGTGGCGGCTGTGGTGTGGGTGGCGCCGGAGACCATGCCGTCGGCGTGGCCGGTCTGCACCATCATCGTGCCGAAGTAGTTGGGCTGCGCGACGATGTCGTGCGCCAGCTCCGCGGTGACGCCGCGGTGGGCGCGCAACTGCGCGTACGCCTGCGCGAACTCGTCCCGCCACGGGCTGGTCACCGGGTCGACGACTTGGGCGTCACCGAGGTCGACGCCCAGTTCCCGGGTGCGCCGGGCGATCTCGTCCGGGCGGCCGAGCAGGGTCAGTTCGGCGACGCCCCGGCGCAGCAGCACCTCGGTCGCGCGCAGGATCCGCTCGTCGGTGCCCTCGGGCAGCACCAGCCGGCGGCGCCGGGCTCGGGCGCGGTCGATCAGGTCGTTCTCGAACATCAGCGGGGTGACCCGCGCGGACCGGCTGACCCGCAGCCGGCGGGCCAGGTCGTCGGTGTCCACGCAGCGCTCGAACGCGCCGAGCGCGGCCTCGACCTTGCGCGGGTTGGCGGTGCTGGGGCGGCCCTCGATCCGGCTGGACGCGGCCACCGTGTCGTAACTGTCGCTCGGTACCGACAGCACGGCCAGCCCGCTGTTCATCCGCTCGACCAGGCGCATGGCGCGCGGGTCGGGCTGCTCGCCGAGCGTGAGCACCAGGCCGGCCAGCGACACCTGCCCGGCCACGTGCGCGGCGGCGGCGGCGACCAGCAGGTCCGCCCGGTCGCCCGGGGTGATCACCAGCGCCCCGTCGGTGAGGTGGTCGAGCAGTGTCGGCACGTGGGCCGCGCCGACCACGTAGTCGAGCACGTCGCGGTCGAGCGCGCTCTCGTCGCCGGTGAGCACGGTGCCGCGCAGCGCCGCCGCCACCTCGGCCACCGTCGGCGCCGACACGGTCGGCACCTCCGGGATCGCGTACGCGGGCACCGGCAGATCGGGCAGCGTCATCGGCTCGGGCACGCGGTTGGCCAGCACCGCGATCACCGTCGCGCCGAGGTCGGCCAGATCGTGGTACGCGCCGCGCAGCGCCGCCGCGATCGCGTCCGGCTCCTGCCCGAACCCGTCCACCACCGGCACCACGACGCTGCCGAACTCGGTCGCCAGGCGGGCGTTGAAGGCCAGCTCGCGGGGGCCGGTGCCGTCGCCGTAGGCGAAGTCGCTGCCGACCACCACCATGGCCGGGCAGCGCCGTTCCACTTCCCGGTAGCGGGTGACGATCCGGGAGATCAGCTCCTCCCGGCGGCCGTCCGCGACGAGCGCGCTCGCCTCGGCGTACGTGGCGCCGTACAGCTGGTCGACCGGCAGGTCCATCCGGTAGCGCTCGGTGAGCAGGGCCAGGATCGGGTCGGCTCCGTCACCGCCGACGAGCGGCCGGAACGCGCCTATCCGTTCCACCTGGCGGGACAACAGCTCGGCCAGCCCGAGCGCCACCGTCGACTTCCCACCGCCCGAGCCAACGCCGGTCAGGTACACGCTGCGCGCCACGACCTCACGCTACAAGATCGCCCGGACCTCCGCCCGGGTCCTTCGACCCTCGCCACCACCGACCTCGTACGGGGATGGTAGGGGGCGTCAGTCGTCGTCGGGGTCGTCGAGGCGGGCCAGCCAGGTGGCGAACCGCTCGATCGGGGTCTCGAACTCCGGGTTCAGATCGATGAAGTCACGCAGCCGCTCGCCCAGCCACTCCATGCTGACCTGCTCGTCGCCACGGCGCTCGACCAGTTCCTCGATGCCACGGTCGGTGAAGTACACGGTGTTCCTCTCGTCGTCGTACGGCAGCGGCCCGCCCCGGGTCGGGACGGGCCGCTGCCGGTGGTGTCGTCACGGGCGGGGGAGAGCCGCCTCGATCAGCGCGTTCTGCTCGACCTCGTGCATCTTCGCCGAGCCGACCGCCGGGGCGGCGGCGGCCGGCCGGGAGATGCGGCGCAGCCGGACCTCGGGCAGGTGCTCCAGCAGGTTGAGCGCGACGAACGACCAGGCCCCCTGGTTGGCGGGCTCCTCCTGGACCCAGGCGAAGTCCTCGGCGTTCGGGTACTGCGCCAGCGCGGCCCGGACCTCCTCGACGGGCAGCGGGTAAAGCTGCTCCATCCGGATGATCGCGGTGTCGGTGACGCCCCGTTCCTGCCGGGCCTGGAACAGGTCGTAGTAGACCTTGCCCGAGCAGAGCAGCACCCGCTTGACCTGCTCCGGCGCCGGACCCGCGGTGTCGGCCAGCACCGGGGAGAACGTCCCGGTGGTGAAGTCCTCCACCGGCGACACGCAGAGCTTGTGCCGCAGCAGCGACTTCGGCGTGAACACCACCAGCGGCTTGCGCTTGGGCGACAGGGCCTGGCGGCGCAGCAGGTGGAAGTAGTTCGCCGGGGTGGTCGGGACGGCCACCCGCATGTTGTCCTCGGCGCAGAGCTGGAGGAACCGCTCCGGGCGGCCGGAGGTGTGGTCCGGGCCCTGGCCCTCGTGGCCGTGCGGGAGCAGCAGGGTCACCGCGGAGCGCTGACCCCACTTCACCTCGCCGGAGGAGATGAACTCGTCGATCACCGACTGGGCGCCGTTGACGAAGTCACCGAACTGGGCCTCCCAGGCCACCAGCGCGTTGATGTTCTCCACCGAGTAGCCGTACTCGAAGCCCATGGCCGCGTACTCGGAGAGCAGCGAGTCGTGGACGAAGAAGCGCGACCGCTCGCCGTCGGCGGTGAACGACTTCAGCGGCAGGTAGTCCTCGCCGGTCTTGGCGTCCACCACCGAGGCGTGCCGCTGGACGAACGTGCCGCGGCGCGAGTCCTGCCCGGCGAGCCGGACCGTGACGCCGTCGTGCAGCAGCGTGCCGAACGCGATGATCTCGGCGAAGCCCCAGTCGATGCCGCCCTCGACGGACATCTTGCGACGCCGTTCCAGCAGCTGCTGGATCCGCTTGTGCGGGGTGAAGCCCTCGGGCAGGTTGACGTGCGCCTCGCCGATCGCCTTGACGACCGCGGCGTCGGTGGCGGTGTCGACCTGCGGCTCCGGCTCGTCCTCGCGCGCCGGGCGGCTGAGCTGACGTGGGGTGGTCGCGGCGTCCCGGGTGGCCTTGAAGACCCGCTCGAGCTGCCCCTGGTAGTCGCGCAGCAGCTCCTCCGCGTCCTCCACGGTGATGTCGCCGCGCCCGATCAGCTCCTCGGTGTAGAGCTTGCGGACCGACCGCTTCGAGTCGATGATCTTGTACATGGCCGGGTTGGACATCGACGGGTCGTCGCCCTCGTTGTGCCCGCGCCGGCGGTAGCAGACCATGTCGATCACGACGTCCTTGTTGAACGCCTGCCGGTACTCGAACGCGAGCCGGGCCACGCGGACCACGGCCTCCGGGTCGTCGCCGTTCACGTGGAAGATCGGCGCCTGGATCATCCGGGCCACGTCCGTGCTGTAGAGGCTGGACCGGCTGTACTCCGGGGCGGTGGTGAAGCCGACCTGGTTGTTGACCACCACGTGCACCGTGCCGCCGGTGCGGTAGCCGCGTAGCTGGGAGAGGTTGAGCGTCTCGGCGACCACGCCCTGGCCGGCGAAGGCGGCGTCACCGTGCACCGCCAGCGGCAGCACGGTGTAGCCCTCCAGCTTGAGGTCGATGCGGTCCTGCTTGGCCCGGACGATGCCCTCCAGCACCGGGTCCACGGCCTCCAGGTGCGACGGGTTCGCCACCACCGACACCTTGACCGCGTGCTCGCCGTCCGGGGTGGAGAACTTGCCGTTCTGGCCGAGGTGGTACTTCACGTCGCCCGAGCCCTGCGTGGACCGCGGGTCGAGGTGCCCCTCGAACTCGGAGAAGATCTTCTCGTACGGCTTGCCGACGATGTTCGCCAGTACGTTGAGCCGGCCGCGGTGGGCCATGCCGATGACGACCTCGTCCAGCCCGGCCTCGGCGGAGCACTCCAGCACCTCGCCGAGCAGCGGGATCAGCGACTCGCCGCCCTCCAGCGAGAAGCGCTTCTGGCCGACGTACTTGGTCTGCAGGAACGTCTCGAACGCCTCGGCGGCGTTGAGCCGGTTCAGCACGTGCTTCTGCTCGTCGGAGCTGGGCTTCTCGTACTTGCGCTCGACCCGCTCCTGGATCCAGCGCCGCTCCTCCGGGTCCTGGATGTGCATGTACTCGATGCCGACCCGGCGGCAGTACGAGTCGCGCAGCGCACCGAGGATCGAGCGCAGCTTCATCCGCTGCTGGCCGGCGAAGCCGTTGACCGGGAAGACGCGGTCGAGATCCCAGAGCGTGAGCCCGTGCTGGAGCACGTCCAGGTCCGGGTGCTTACGGATCTTGAACTCCAGCGGGTCGGTGTCGGCCATCAGGTGGCCGCGCACCCGGTACGCGTGGATCAGCTCGTGGACCCGCGCGGTCTTGTTGATCTGGCCCTCGCTGTCGACGGCCACGTCGCGCATCCAGCGCACCGGCTCGTACGGGATCCGCAGCGAGGTGAAGATGCCGTCGTAGAAGCCCCGCTCGCCGAGCAGCAGCTCGTGCATGACCTTCAGGAACTCGCCGGACTGCGCGCCCTGGATGATCCGGTGGTCGTACGTGCTGGTCAGCGTGAGGACCTTGCTGACCGCGTTCTCGGCCAGGGTGGCCTCGCTCATGCCCTGGTAGGGGGCCGGGTATTCCATCGCGCCGACGCCGATGATGGCGCTCTGCCCCTGCATCAGGCGCGGGATCGAGTGCACGGTGCCGATGCCGCCCGGGTTGGTCAGCGAGATCGTGGTGCCGGAGTAGTCCTCCATGGTCAGTTCGTTACGGCGGGCGCGCCGGACCACGTCCTCGTACGCCTGCCAGAACTGCCGGAAGTCCATCTGCTCGCAGCCCTTGATGGACGGCACCACCAGGTTGCGCGAGCCGTCCGGCTTGACCAGGTCGATCGCGATGCCCAGGTTGACGTGCTCCGGGCGGACCATCGCCGGCTTGCCGTCGACCTCGGCGAAGGAGTTGTTCACCTCCGGGTGCTCGACGACCGCGCGGACGAGCGCGTACCCGATCAGGTGGGTGAAGCTGACCTTGCCACCGCGCCCGCGGGCCAGGTGGTTGTTGATCACGATGCGATTGTCGACGAGCAGCTTGGCCGGGACGGCGCGCACGCTCGTGGCGGTCGGGACGGCGAGCGACGCGTCCATGTTCTGCACGATCTTGGCGGCGACGCCGCGCAGCGGCGTGGTGCCCGCGGCGCTCGCGGTCGGCGCCTTGGCGGCCGGCTTGGCCGGGACGGACTTCTTGGCCGGTTCGGGCGCCTTCGCCGCCGGCTTGGCGGCGGGCTTGGCCGGGGCCGGCTTGGCCGCGGTGGGCTCGGTCTTGGCGGCCTTCGGCTCGGTCCTGGTGGCCTTCGGCTCGGCCTTGGCGGGCTGCTCGGTGACGGTGGCCACGGCCTCCTGCTGTTCGGCCGGCTCCGGCTTCGCGGCCGGCTCGGCCTGCCCGTCCGGGTGCGGTGTGGCGGCGCCCGGGGCCGGCCGGTAGTCGGCGAAGAAGTCGTGCCAGGCCGAATCGACGCTCGAGGGGTCGGCGAGGTAACGCTGGTACATCTCCTCGACGATCCACTCGTTCGGGCCGAAACCCGCCAGTGGGTTCTCCTGCGAAGTCTGCTGGGTCGACACGGCCGCTAATCGCCTCTTTCACGCGGTTGTGAATGTCACGGTGGCCCCCGGTGACCCCCGGTTGCCGACGCTGGGTAAACCGATGCCAAGGCTACGCCGTGCGCTTCGCGCAGGCATTCTCGCCTCCGGCTGGTGGTCCGTTTCACAGAAGATGCCAGAAGTTCGGCAGACGCTGCGTGATCCGCCGACTCCTGCTACGGCGCGACCCCGGCCGATGACGTCCGTCACCGACCGGGGTCCGTCCCCGACCCGAGGTCAGGAGATGTCGCGCTTGCGGATCGTGGCCACGCCGATCGCGCCGGCCACCACCGCGTACCCGATCAGCACCAGGGCGCCGGCCCACTGCGGCGGGTTGCCCGGGATGTCGGTGTCGCCGCCCACCATCAGGCCGGAGGCCAGCGACGGGACCAGCAACTGCAGCTTGTTGATCCAGTCGCCGTACCGCGAGGCGAGCAGGCTGAGGACGATGACCGCGCCGATCGCGCCGCCCAGATAGAACAGGATGCCGGTCACCGTGGCGCCGATCTGGCTGCGGATCAGCACGCCGAGCCCGACGCCGAGCACCGACCACAGCAGGTAGGCCAGGCCGTTGAGCGCGATCGCCCGCCAGATCGCCCCGCTGCCGAGCTGCGAGCCGACGTCCACCGAGTTGAGGATCAGCGGCGCGGTGACCAGGTTCAGCACTGTGGTGACGAGCCAGAACAGCAGCGCCAGCACGCCGGCCGCGACCAGCTTGGCCAGCATCACCGCGCTGCGGTGCGGCGCGGTGAGGAACGTGGTGGTCACCGTCTGGTGGAAGAACTCGCTGGTCACCACCACGATGCCGAGCAGCAGCACGATGAGCAGGCCGAAGAACTGGCCGTTGGTGTAGAGGTTGGCCGCCAGATTGTCGGCGGCCGAGACGGCCTGCAACTGGTCGGACTGGTCGGCCGGCACCTCGCCGAAGTCCCCACCGGCCAGCGCCTCGGTCTGCAACCAGTTGAAGAACAGCGTGAGCGCCCACAGCGCCAGGCTGATCAGCCCGAAGATCCACCAGGTGCTGGTGGTACGGATCTTGAGCAGTTCGGATCGGACAAGCGTCATCGGATCTCCGCCTTTCCGGCCGTCAGCTCCAGGAAGACCCCTTCGAGGTCGGGGCGCTCGGTGGTCAGCTCGTGCAGCTCGACCTTGGCGGCCAGCGCGACCCGGCCCACGGTCGGCGCGTCCACGCCGCTGACCAGCAGCGCGCCGTTCGGGTCGGCGTCGACGGTGGCGGCCTGCTCGCGCAGCACCGCGGCCAGGTCGTCGGCCTGCGGGGTGCGCACCCGAACCCGGACGCCGTGCGTCATCGAGGCCATCACCTGGTCGACCGGGCCCTGCCGGATCAGCTTGCCGGCCGCGATGATGACCACGTCGTCGGCGAGCAGCTGCATCTCGGAGAGCAGGTGGCTGGAGACCAGCACCGTCCGTCCCTCGGCGGCCAGCCCCTTGAGGAAGCCGCGCATCCAGCGAATGCCCTCCGGGTCCAGGCCGTTGGCCGGCTCGTCCAGGATCAGCACCTGCGGGTTGCCGAGCATCGCGGCGGCGATGCCGAGTCGCTGCTTCATGCCCAGCGAGTAGCCCTTGAACTTGCGCTTCGCCGCGGGCGAGAGCCCGACCAGGGCGAGTGCCTCGTCGGCGCGCTCCTTCGGCAGGCCCGCCGCCGCGCAGATCACCCGCAGGTGGTTGATGCCGGTGCGGCCCTTGTGCGCGCTGGACGCCTCCAGCACCGCGCCCACCGTACGCAGCGGGTCGGGCAGGTCGGCGTAGCGGCTGCCGCCGACGGTGGCCGTGCCGGCGCTCGGCGTCACCAGGTTGAGCAGCATGCGCAGCGTGGTCGTCTTACCGGCGCCGTTCGGGCCGAGGAAGCCGGTGACCCGGCCCGGCTCGACGGTGAACGACAGGTTGTCCACCGCGCGCACGTTCTTGTATTGCTTGGTCAGGCCGGACACGGTGATCTGGCCGGTCCCGGCACTGGGGCGTGGCTGCCCGTCGGACATCATTCTCCTCTCCTGCCCCGGCGGGCTCGACGCGCGCCGGCGGGGGCGCCGTTGCGGGGGCGTCCCGCAACAGCCTTCCAACCCGGCGCAAGGGGGTCAATCAGGCGGGACGCGTACGCGCCGTCCTCCTCAGGGAGGAGATCAAGCGGTCGGCAACGCCACCCAGGTGGCCCGGGCGCGGCCGAGCAACGCGCCGTCCGCACCGTACAGGCTGGTGTGCACCTCGGCCCTGCGTCCTTCGGAACCGACCGCGATGCCCGTCACCACGCACTCGTCGCCGGGCCGCGGCAACGCCGTGACCTGCGCGGCGATCCTTCCCAGCACGTACGGCCGGCCGGGCGCGAGCACCGCCCAGCCACCCGGGCAGTCCAGCGCCGCCCACACCGTCGCGGGCACCACGGCGGCCGGCGCGCGGAACGGCGCGGCGGTCCGCCCGTCCGGCAGCCGCCCGGGGAAGATCCGCAGCCCGTCCGGGTTCGCCGGGCCGCAGACGTAGCAGCGGGGGAACGGGTGGTCGACCAGGCCCGGGTACGCCCGCGCGGCCTCCGCCGCCGTCGCCGGGTCCACCGGTGGCACCACCGCGTCGACCGGCTCGACCCGGCGTACCTGGGCGACCAGGTGTCCGTCCGGGTCGCGTACCTCGCCGTCGGCGGCGGCCAGCGGGGTGTCCAGCGGCGGCGGCCGGCGCAACGTGACCTCCACCGGGCCCCGGTCGTCGATCAGCGCGGCGAAGATCCCGGCGCTCCAGCCGCCGTTGCCGGAGCCGTCCGGCCCCTGGAAGCGGGCCTCGACCAGCATGTGCACCTCCGGGTTCCCGCCGCCGGCGCCGTCGCGGGCGGTCCGCCCGGCAGCCTCGCACACGCCGGACCCGTCCCGGCCGTCCCGGTTCGCACGCCGCCGCCGACCGGCGTTCACCGGATCGACACCCCTCATCCCGTCCGGTGGCAACCCGCGGCACCTACACAGGAGTCATGGCCGTTCTGCACGCCGCTGGCGCACCGCTTACGACCAGCGGTTACACCCTGCTGATCGCCGACGACCCGACACTGGTCGCGGCCGCGCAACGCCTGCGCCACGAGGTGTTCGCCGGCGAACTCGGCGCCACCCTGCCGACCGCCGCCACCGGGCTCGACACCGACGGATTCGACGCGTACTGCGACCACCTGGTGGTGCTCCACGAGGGGACCGGGGATGTCGTCGGCACGTACCGGCTGCTGCCGCCCGGCCGCACCGACCGCCGGTACGCCGACGCCGAGTTCGACCTGGGCCCGCTGGCCCCGCTGCGCGACGACCTGGTCGAGGCGGGCCGCTCCTGCGTCCACCCGGACCACCGCACCGGTGCCGTGATCAACCTGATGTGGGCCGGGATCTGCCGCTACCTGCACCTGCGCGGCGCCCGCTGGCTCGGTGGCTGCGCCTCGGTGCCGGTCACCGACGGCGGGACGGCCGCCGCGCAGGTGTGGGCCGAGGTCACCGCCCGGCACCTCGCCCCGCCGCTGCTGCGGGTCACCCCGCGTCGGCCCTGGTTCGCCGAGGCGCCCGCCGCCGACCTCGCCGCGCTCACCCCGGCGCAGCGCCGGGCGCTCGTGCCGCCGCTGCTGCGCGGCTACCTGCGGCTGGGCGCGTGGGTGGCCGGCGAGCCCGCGTACGATCCGGACTTCGGCTGCGCCGACTTCTACGTGCTGTTCTCCCTGGACCGGATGAACCCGCGCTACCTGCGGCACTTCCTCGGCGGGGCCGGGTCGTGACCATCGCCACCGCCGGGCTGTGGGCGGCCGGTCCGGATGCCGGGGAGGGCCTGTGGCGGCCCACCTCGGGTTGCGGGCCGGACTGTCTTCCGGCGCCGGCCGCCCCGGACGTGTCGTGGCTTCGCCGGGCGGGCCGGCTGCTCGGCGTACTCGGCATGCTCCTGGCCGGGACGGGCCTGGCCGCGCTGCTGCCGGTGCTGCCCGCCGCCCGGGGTCGGGCCGCGTTGGGCGGCTGGGCGCTGTGGACGCTGCGAGCCCTCGGGGTGCGGCTGCTGGTCCGCGGCCGGGTGCCGCGCGGGCGGGCGCTGCTGGTCGCGAACCACGTGTCCTGGCTGGACGTCCTGGCGGTGCTCGCCGTGTCGCCGGCCCGGATGCTGGCGAAGCGTGAGGTCCGGAGCTGGCCGCTGGTGGGCGCTCTGGCCGCCGCGGCGGGCACCGTCTTCGTGGACCGGTCCCGGCCGCGTGACCTGCCGGGCACCGTCGCGTCGGTGGCCGGCGTGCTGCGGTCCGGGCGGTCGGTGGCGGTGTTCCCGGAGGGGACGACCTGGTGCGGGGCCGCGACTGACTGCCGCCCGGCCCGCGGCTTCCGCCCGGCGATGTTCGAGGCCGCCGTGGCGGCGGGCGCGCCGGTGGTGCCGTTGCGCCTCCGCTACCGGTACGCGGGCGACCCGAGCACGTTGCCCGCCTTCCTCGGCGAGGAGACGCTGTGGGCGTCGGTACGCCGGGTGCTCGCCGCCCGGGAGCTGACCGTGACGGTGGGGGTGAGCGCCGCGCTGCACCCGGCGCCCGGTGCGGACCGCAGGGCGCTGGCCCGGGTCGCCGAGGCCGCGATCCACCCGTCCGCTCGACCTCTGCTCGCGACCCAGCTCGACCTGATGGCCTGACCCGCAGGCCGTCAGGGACGCGACATAGTCGCGATAGTGTCTTGTTGAGTCGCGATGTATCGCGTTATGCTCCTCGCAACACCTGGCGGGCCGGCGATCGGCACGCCGACGAGGGGAGCGCGCCATGGTCAGTTGGACGGTGGAGAGCCCGCAGCGGATCACGCTGGACGAGCCGATCACGCGGCTCGACGCCGAGCTGATCAGCGGCCGGCTCAACGTGGTCGGCGCGGACGGTCCGGCCCGGGTCGACGTGACCCGGATCAGCGACCGGCCGCTCCTCGTCGAGGTACGGGACGGGCGGCTGACGATCCGGCACAAGCGCAAGCCCGGCTGGCTCGGCCGCTTCTCCTGGTTCGGCAACCGGATCCGGGCCGAGGTGTCGGTCGCGGTCCCGCCGGACGTGCTCGCCACCCTGTCGGTGGTCAGCGGCGCGCTCGTCGCCTCCGGGCTGCGCCGGGAGACCCGGGTCGACGTCACCTCCGGGCAGGTCACGCTGCGCGGGCTGCGGGGGCGCACCAGCGCGAAGGTCGCCTCCGGGCCGGTCGAGGCGCTCGGCATCGGCGGCGACCTGGAGCTGGAGACGGTCTCCGGTGAGCTGGTCCTCGCCGACAGCGCGCCCGACCGGGTCCGCGCCCA
This sequence comes from Micromonospora sp. CNB394, assembly GCF_000374985.1. Classification (NCBI taxonomy): domain Bacteria; kingdom Bacillati; phylum Actinomycetota; class Actinomycetes; order Micromonosporales; family Micromonosporaceae; genus Micromonospora; species Micromonospora sp. CNB394. Next base: position 333,136 of record NZ_KB895826.1, read on the forward strand.
CGCCGTCTCCGGCTCGATCACCTGCGACCTGGACAACCCGAGCGACAGCGACATCCGGCTCAGCGCCATCTCCGGCAGCATCACCGTGCGGGTCCGCGAGGACAGTGACCTCACCGTGCACCTGCACACCACGGCGGGCCGGATCACCAGCGGCTTCCCGCAGGTGGGCGGCGGTCAGCGCGGGCTGGGCTCGATCAGGGACAGTCACGGCGTGCTCGGCGGGGGTACGGGTAGGCTCTGGGCCTCCGCGACCTCCGGCAGCATCGCGCTGCTCGCCCGCCCGGTCGCGCCCGCCGACCATGTGGAGGACGTGCCGTGACCGCCGTGTTCAGCCACGGCCGGCTCCGGCTCTACCTCCTGAAGCTGCTCGACGACGGTCCGAAGCACGGCTACGAGCTGATCCGTCTGCTGGAGGAGCGCTTCCTCGGCCTGTACGCGCCCAGCGCCGGCACCATCTACCCGCGGCTGCAGCGGCTGGAGGCGGAAGGGCTGGTCACGCACACCGCCGCGGGCGGGCGCAAGGTCTACGAGATCACCGACGCGGGCCGCGCCGAACTGCGGCAGCGCGCCGACGAGCTGTCGACGCTGGAGAACGACATCGGCGCCGCCGTCGAGGATCTCTCCGCGCTGGCCGGGGAGATCCGCACCGAGGTACGCGGATCGGTGCGCGACCTGAAGCGCGAGCTGCGCGAGGTGGCCCGGCAGACCCGGCAGAGCGGCTGGACGGCGTCCGCCACCACCCGGCCGGCCCACAGCGGGGGACCGGCCCGCCCGGACGAGTCGCCGCTGCTCGCCGACTTCGACCAGCGGCTCGCCGCGTTCACCGTCGAGGTCGGGGCGCTGGTCCGGGCCCGGCGGCTCAGCGACAACCAGCTCCGTACCGCGATCCGGCTGCTCGACGGCGCGCTGGAGGGGCTGCGGCGGCTGCTCCGCTGATCTCACAGGTTGTTTCCAGGCGGCACCCAGCGCGGTGGCAGCCGGAGCACGGATGATGGGTGCCATGGCGGCTACCCAGACCGAGGCCCGGCTTCTCGTCGTCGAGGACGATCCCAACATCCTCGAACTGCTCTCCGCGAGCCTGCGCTTCGCGGGCTTCGACGTGGCCACCGCGACCAGCGGCAGCGCCGCCCTCAACGCCGCCAAGGACCACCGGCCCGACCTGGTGGTGCTCGACGTGATGCTGCCCGACCTGGACGGCTTCGAGGTCATCCGGATGCTGCGCGAGGGCGGTACGCGTACCCCGGTGGTGTTCCTGACCGCGCGCGACGCCACCGACGACAAGATCCGTGGGCTCACCCTGGGCGGCGACGACTACGTCACCAAGCCGTTCAGCCTGGAGGAGCTGACCGCCCGGATCCGGGCCGTGCTGCGGCGTACCGCGACCGGCGAGCAGACCCCGTCCCGCCTCACCTTCGCCGACCTGGAGCTGGACGAGGAGACGCACGAGGTGCACCGGGCCGGTCAGCGGGTGCAGCTGTCGCCGACCGAGTTCAAGCTGCTGCGCTACCTGATGCTCAACGCCAACCGGGTGCTCAGCAAGGCACAGATCCTCGACCACGTCTGGAACTACGACTTCCGCGGTGACGACAACATCGTCGAGTCGTACATCTCCTATCTGCGGCGCAAGGTCGACAACACCCAGCCCCGGCTGATCCACACGCTCCGGGGAGTCGGCTACGTGCTCCGCAAGCCGGCGGCGTGAACGTCGTCCACGACGCGAAGGGCAGGCTGCGCAGCGTCCCGCTCCGGCTGAAGCTGGTCGCCGCGGTCCTCGCGCTCGTGGCCGTGGCACTGGTGGTGATCAGCGGTCTGACGGCGTTCCTGCTGCGCAACTATCTGATCGGGCAGGCCGACGACCAGCTCCGCGGCGGCGCGCTCACGGTGGCCAACACGCTCGACAAGGCCGACGGCGGACCGATCAAGATCACCATTCCGTCGGACTACGTGGCGTCGACGATCGCGCCGGGCAAGCTGCCGGAGGGGCCGTTCCGCTACGAGGGGCTGCGCGACGAGGAGCTGCCCCGGTTCCCCGTCGACTACGCCGGCTACCGGGACCGGGTGGGCGACCCGTTCACCGTGCGCTCCGAGGACGGCCGCAGCCGGTGGCGGATGCTCTACACCGACCTGCCCGACGGGCGGATCATCGCGTTCGCGCAGCACCTCACCGGCGTCGACTCCGCCGTCCGGCAGCTGGTCTGGATAGACCTGCTGGTCGGTGGCGCGGTGCTGATCTCGCTGGCGTCGGTGGGCGCCGGGATCGTCCGTACCAGCCTGAAGCCGCTCGTGGAGATAGAGCGTACGGCGGCGGCCATCGCCGGCGGTGACCTGACCCGGCGGGTGCCCGACCCGGAGATGGGGCGGCCGTGCCCCACCTCGGAGCTGGGCCGCCTGTCCCGGGCGCTGAACGCCATGCTCGCGCAGATCGAGGCCGCGTTCACCGCACGGGCGGCCTCCGAGGCGGCGGCGCGCAGCGCGGAGATGGGCGCCCGGGACGCCGCCGTGTACGCGCAGGCGTCGGAGGCGCGGGCCCGCCGGTCCGAGGAGCGGATGCGGCAGTTCATCGCCGACGCCTCGCACGAGCTGCGCACGCCGCTGACCACGATCCGGGGCTTCGCCGAGCTGTACCGGCAGGGCGCGGCGCGGGCGCCGGAGCAGACCGCCGACCTGCTGCGCCGCATCGAGGAGGAGGCGTCCCGGATGGGGCTGCTGGTGGAGGACCTGCTGCTGCTGGCACGGATGGACCGGGAACGGCCGATCGCGTTGAGCCCGGTCGAGCTGCCGGTGCTGGCCTCCGACGCGGTCGAGGCGGCCCGGGTGGTCGACCCGGACCGGCGGATCGAGCTGGAGCGGCAGCCGGACGCCGGCCCGCTGGTCGTGCTCGGCGACGACGCCCGGCTGCGCCAGGTGATCGGCAACCTGATGACGAACGCGCTCACCCACACCCCGCCGGACGCGGCGGTGCGGCTGCGGCTGCGGGCGGAGCAGGGCGACATCGCGGTGGTGGAGGTGGCGGACACCGGCCCCGGGCTGACGCCGGAGCAGGCCGAGCGGGTCTTCGAGCGGTTCTACCGGGTGGACGCCGCGCGTACCCGACGGGCCGGTGGACCGATCAGCACCGGCCTCGGCCTGGCCATCGTGGCCGCGCTCGTCGCCGCGCACCACGGCACCGTCGAGGTGGCAGAGACGCCGGGTGGCGGGGCGACGTTCCGGGTGAAGCTGCCGTTGTTGCCCGAGGCGCCCGAGCCGGGCGAGTGACGTTCAGAAACCTTCCAGGCGGATTCCAGGCTGGTGACAGTGCCACGGGGAAAGCTGGTGACATGACCGACCACGAGACCGATCCGCAGCGGTCGCCGGCCCCCGCCGACGCCGAGCCGTCGCACCGCACCGCCGAGCTGCCCCGCGTCGCGAGCGGGACGTCGGACTCCTCCAGCACCCCGGCCGCGGCGTCGGTTCCGGCCTCGGGGCAGCCGCAGCAGCCCCACCCCTGGTACGGGCAGCAGCACCAGCAGGGCGGCTGGAACCAGCAGGCCGCCGGCTACCCGACCACACAGCACGGCGCAACGCAGCACGGTGGACCGGTGCCGTCGTACCAGACGCAGCAGGGCTACCAGTCGTACCAGCCCGGGCAGCCGATGCCGCAGTGGGGCCCGCAGCAGCCGCCGCGCCCCAGCCGGGCCGGGAAGTTCGTCGGTGCGGGCGCGCTGGCACTGGCGCTGATGTTCGGCTCCGGCGTCGCCGGTGGTGCGCTCGCCCTCGCGCTCGACGGGGACGGTCCCACCCGCACCTACTCGGCCGCCCCGGTGATCAACAGCGCGGACCTGCCCAAGATCGCGGCATCCGTCCAGGACAGCATCGTCACGATCATGACGGGCAGTGGTGAGGGCTCCGGGGTGATCCTCAGTGCCGACGGGTTCGTGCTGACCAACAACCACGTGGTCGCCGGCGCCGGCGGCGACACCGTCCGGGTGGTCTTCGCCGACGGCACGAGCGCGTCCGCCAAGATCGTCGGAACCGACCCGAAGACCGACCTCGCGGTCGTCCAGGCCAGCGGCGTGAGCGGCCTCAAGGCGGCGAAGTTCGGCGACAGTGACGCCATGCAGGTCGGAGACCAGGTGCTCGCCCTGGGCAGCCCGCTCGGCCTCCAGGGCTCGGTCACCGCCGGCATCCTCAGCGCCCGGGACCGCACCATCCAGGCGGGCAGCGGCCAGCAGAACCCGCAGGAGGGCGCCAGCTCGATCTCCGGCCTGCTCCAGACCGACGCACCGATCAACCCGGGCAACTCCGGCGGCGCGCTCGTCAACACCCGCGGCGAGGTGATCGGCATCAACACCGCCATCGCGACCGCCGGGCAGGGCAGCACCGGGAACATCGGCGTCGGCTTCGCCATCCCGAGCAACAAGGCCAAGGACGTGGCCGAGAAGCTCCAGCGCGGCGAGAAGGTCAGCCACCCCTCCCTCGGGGTGAGCGTGAACGGCGCCGAGGACGGCGGAGCGCTCGTCGCCGCCGTCACGCCCGGCAGCCCCGCCGAGAAGGCCGGGCTCCAGCGCGGCGACGTGATCACCAAGTTCGGCGACAAGGTGATCAACGACTCGAACGACCTGGTCGGCGCCGTGCAGGCCGGCAAGGTCGGTGACCGGGTCGAGGTGCAGTACAAGCGGAACGGATCCACCGAGAACGCAACGGTGACGCTCGCCGAGACGTCATAGTCCCGAGGACCTGCCTCCCTCCTGGGCGGCGGGTGACGGAGCCAAGGGGGTTGGCTCCGTCACCCGCCGCCCCTCCTCGTTTCTCACCCGGTGCGGGTGAGCGCGCCTCACCCGCACCGGCGGCAGGCTCGGCTGCATGACCACCACGTCCGCCGTGCGTACCGACCAGGAGATCCAGCGTGACGTCCTCGCCGAACTCGACTGGGACGCGCAGACCCGGGCCACCGAGGTCGGCGTGACCGTCGCGCGGGGTGTCGTCACGCTCACCGGCCAGGTGGACAGCTACGCCCGGCGGTGGGCCGTCGAGCGCTGCGCCCATCGGGTACGCGGCGTCCAAGCGGTCGCCAGTGACCTGGCGGTCGACCTGCCCGCCACGGACCTGCGTACCGACGCCGACATCGCGATCGCGGCGAGCCGGGCGCTGGAGTGGGACAGCTTCGTGCCCGCCGAGCGGCTGGACGTGACCGTCGCAGACGGCTGGGTGATGCTCCGGGGCGAGGTCGAGTTCGGCTTCCAGCGCCGTACCGCCGAGCGGGAACTGCGCCGGCTGCGCGGCGTACGCGGTGTGACGAACCTGGTCGAGGTGCGGCCCCCGGCCCCGCCGAGCGACGAGCAGAAGCGGCTCGACCTGCGCCGCCTGCTGCTGCGGCGTACCGGCACCGAGCGGATCGACGCCAGGGTCGACGGCGACACGGTGGTCCTCGACGGCGTCGTGGGTGCCTGGTGGCAGCGGGAGGACGCGGAACGGGCCGCCTGGGCGCTGCCCGGCGTACGGGAGGTGCACGTCGGGATCGTGGTGTCCGGCTGACCGGGCTGTCGTTTACCGCGGGCCGGGCCGGGAACCCGCGCGCAGCGGGGTACGCCGGGGACCGACGGGGAGGACTCGTGGCCGTGAACCAGCAGTCCTCGGAACGTGCGTGGTCCGCGCCGTTGCGGATCGCCATGGTGGTGCCACCGTGGCTGTCGGTGCCGCCACCCGGCTACGGCGGGCTGGAGACGGTGGTGGCGGGGCTCGTCGACGCGCTCGCCGACCGTGGGCACCGCGTCACGCTCTTCGGCGCCGGGACCGAGCACGGCACCGCCGCCGACTTCGTCTCCACCTGTGACGACCTCCAGTACGAGCGGATGGGCGAGTCGCTGCCCGAACTGGCGCACCTGGCCCACGTGGACCGCCTGGTCGACCCGGCCGGCTTCGACCTGATCCACGACCACACCACGATCGGCCCGATGGTGGCCGGCCGGCGCCGGGTGCCCACGGTGGCCACCGTGCACGGCAACCCGGTCGGCGAGTACGGCACGGTGCTCGGCAACACCGACCGGGGCGTGGGGCTGGTGGCGATCTCACACGCCCAGCGCCGCGCGAACCCGGGGCTGTCCTGGACCGGCACCGTGCACAACGCGATGCCGCTGCGGGACATCCCGCGCAAGCGCAGCCCGGGTGCGGGCCCGGTGCTCTGGCTGGCCCGGTTCAGCCCGGACAAGGGCCCGGACGTGGCGATCGCGGCCTGCCGGGCGGCCGGGCTACCACTGACGCTCGCGGGCAAGTGCAACGAGCCGGCCGAGCGCCGCTACCTGGAGCAGGTGGTCCGGCCGCTGCTCGGCGACGACGTCACGCCGGTGGTGAACGGGGACCGGGCGACCGCGCTGCGGCTGCTGCTGGACGCCCGCTGCCTGATCATGCCGATCCAGTGGGCGGAGCCGTTCGGCATGGTGATGGTGGAGGCGATGGCGACCGGTACGCCGGTGGTGGCGCTGGGCCGGGGCGCGGTGCCGGAGCTGGTCCGCGACGGGATCACCGGATTCGTCTGCGACCACCCGGGCGAGCTGCCGGCGGCGTTGCGGGCGGCGGCGGACCTGAACCCGGCGGACTGCGTCGCGCACGTGGCGGAGAACTTCTCGGTGGAGCGGATGGCCGCCGACTACGAGGCCGTCTACCGGGGCTTCCTCGCCGCGCGGGCGCCTGCACGAGCACCCCTGGCGGCGGCGCGCGCCGTCGCCGGCTGACCCGTCAGGTCTGCCCGGCCACGAGTTCCGCCGCGGCGGCGTCGAGTTGCCGCGCGTACCCGGGGCTGATGCTGCCCTCGCGGCGACGCTCGTCGATCTTGCCGCGGAGCCGGTCCACGGCGGCCGTCACCTCGTCCTCACCGGTCGCGGCGACCGCGTTGCGCAGCAGGTTGCGCAGGTCCACCCCGACGTCCTCGCGGATCTGGCCCTCGGTCAGCCCGGCGTCGATCAGCCCGTCCACCCGTTCGGCGGCGTCGGCCTGACCGGCGGCGGGCGGGCGGGCGCCGCCGGTCGGCGGCGGAGCCGTCGGCCCGGCGGGCGGCGTGGTGGCCGGCTGTCCGGTCACCTGTGGTTCGGCGGGCGACGGCTGCGCCGGCCCGGCGGTCGGCAGCCCCTGGGGACCGGCCGGCCGCTCGGGCGTCAGCGCGGGCGCCAGCAGCGCCGCCGCGGCGACCACAGTCACGCCGACGGCCGCCAGCGTGACTGTCCGGCGCCGTCCCGGCGCGGCAGCGGGGGTGCGCGCCGCCTCCGGAGCCGGGTTCGCAGCCGGACCGGCCGGCGGAGCCGGGTCGGCCGGGGGCGGGGAGGTCAGCGCGGGCAGCGTCATGGTCGGCGCCAGCATGGTGGCCGCCTGCGGGTCGGCGGGCAGCAGTTGGTCGCGCAGCACCGCGGCCACCCGGTGCGCGGTGGGTCGCCGGCGTGGGTCGCGGGCCAGGCAGCGCAGGCAGATGTCCGCGACCGGTGCGGGCAGTCCCGGCACGCCGTCCAGTGTGGGCTCCGGACAGTCCGCCAGCGCCGCGCCCAGTTGCTCCCAGGTCTCCGCCGGGTACGGCGGCTGCCCGGTCAGCGTCTCGAACAGCAGCACGCCGAGCGAGTACACGTCGGTGGCCGGCTGGGCGGGCGCGCCGTCGAGCCGTTCCGGGGCCACGTACGCGGGGGTGCCGAACGTGCCGCCGTCCTCGTCGTCGTCCGGCGTGCCGACCCGGGTGGCGATGCCGAAGTCGAGCACCTTCGCGCCGGTGCCGGTCATCATCACGTTGGCCGGAGTCACGTCGCGGTGCACGATGCCGAGCCGGTGTGCCGCGGCCAGCGCCTCGGCCACCTGCGCGCCGGTCTCCACCGCCGCCGGCCACGGCAGCGGCCCCTGGGTCAGCAGGTGTTCCAGCTCCTCGCCGCTGAGCAGTTCCATCACCACGAACGAGGTGATCGAGCCGTCCGGGGCCACCGTCTCGCCGTAGTCGTGCACGGCGGTGACGTGCGGATGGTCGAGCTGGGCGGCCGAGCGGGCCTCCTCGCGCACCATGTCGCGGAACCGCGCGTCGGCGGCGAGCGAGGGGGCGAGCACCTTCACCGCCACCACCCGGTCGAGCACCTCGTCGCGGGCACGCCAGATCACCGACATGCCACCGGCGCCGATCCGGTCGATGAGCCGGTACCGCCGGGCCAGCAGACGGCCGGTTTGGAATGTCGCCATCAGCTCGCACCTGCCTGGGCTCGGGAGCGCTATCAGGTTGCGGGAATGTGTCTGACATGTCAACGGTCGTCCCGTTGACGATCGCGCGGGGTCAGAACCAGGGTGGCGTCGCGTGACGCCCTCCGTCCCGGTCGGGGCGGCCACCGGGTCGGGTGTGGACCACGTGCCAGGATGAACGGCATGGCAGCGGGTCCGGTGGCGTTCGTGCTCGGCGGCGGGGGAGTGCTCGGCGCGGTCGAGGTGGGCATGCTGCGTGCCCTGTTCCGCGCCCGGATCACACCCGACATGGTGCTGGGCACGTCGATCGGCGCGGTCAACGGCGCCCTGGTCGCCGCCGACCCGACCGAGGCGGTCACCGACCGGCTGGTCCGGCTCTGGGCGTCGCCCGAGGCCAGCGAGGTGTACGGCGACTCGGTCGCCCGGCAGTTGCGCCGGTTCGCCGCCCGTACCCACCTGCACTCGCCCCGCCCGCTGTACCGCCTGCTGGAGAGCGCGCTGGGCGAGGACACCACGTTCGCCGACCTGGCCGTGCCGTTCCGGTGCTGCGCCGCGAACATCGAGCGTGCCGCCGAGCACTGGTTCCACACCGGACCGCTGGTGCCGGCGGTGCTCGCGTCCGCCTCGGTGCCGGGGCTGCTGCCGCCGACGAAGATCGACGGCCAGCACTACATCGACGGCGGGGTGGTCAACTCGATCCCGGTCGGCGAGGCGGTGCTGCTCGGCGCGAAGCAGATCTTCGTGCTCCAGGTGGGCCGGATCGAACGCGAGCTGAGCCCGCCGCGCCGCCCCTGGGAGATCGCCCAGGTGGCGTTCGAGATCGCGCGCCGGCACCGGTTCGCGCGGGAGATGGCGGCGCTGCCCGAGGACGTCGAGGTGCACGTGCTGCCCACCGGCGGGCTGGAGCCGCGTGACGACAGCCCGTGGGCGTACCGGGACACGGCGGCGGTGGGACGGCGGATCAGCCGGGCGTACACTGCCTCCCGCCGATACCTGGACACCGCGCTGGAGCGCTGAATGCCGCTGCCGCCCCGCTGGCTACGCCGGCTGGTGCTCGCCCCTGGCGTGGTGCTGCTCGCCTTCTTCGTGGTGACCACGCTGCCGGCCTGGGCACTGCTGGCGCTCGCCGCGTCCCCGCTGGTGCCGGGACGGCTGCGCCCGCTGCGGCTGCTCTGGATCGGCGCCGTCTACCTGGTGTGGGACGCCGCCGCGCTGCTCGCCCTGTTCCTGCTCTGGCTCGGCTCGGGCTTCGGCGCGTACAAACGCGCGCCGGCCTTCCAGCGGGCCCACTACGTCCTGGCCGGCTGGTTCCTGCGGATCATGTTCTGGCAGGCCCGGTGGACGCTGCGGCTGAGCATCGACGTGGTCGGCACCGACCCGGACACCGCCCTGCCGGGCCGTCCCGAACTCGTGGTCTGCCGGCACGCCGGGCCCGGCGACTCGTTCATCCTGATCCACGCGCTGGTGAACTGGTTCAAGCGGGAACCCCGGATCGTGCTGAAGGAGACCCTCCAGTGGGATCCGGCCATCGACGTGCTGCTCAACCGGCTGCCCAACCGGTTCATCGCGGCCGGTCCGGACGGCCGGGATTCGGTGGTGCGGCAGATCGGGCACCTGGCCGCCGGCCTGGACGACGACGACGCCTTCGTGATCTTCCCGGAGGGCGGCAACTTCACCCCGTCGCGGCGGCTGCGTGCGATCGACCGGCTGCGGTCGCTCGGCCTGGAACGGATGGCCCGGCGCGCCGAACGGATGCGGCACGTGCTCGCCCCGCAGCCGGGCGGGCTGCTCGCCGCGCTCGACGCCGCGCCGGACGCCGGGGTGATCTTCGTGGCCCACACCGGCCTGGACCAGATGCTCACCGTCGCTGACGTGTGGCGCGAACTGCCGATGGACAAGCGGATCGCGATGCGGTTCTGGTCGGTGCCGCCGGAGGAGATCCCGGCCGGCGAACAGGAACGCATCGACTGGTTGTTCGACTGGTGGGCCCGCATCGACACCTGGATCGCGGCCAACCGCAACGGCGCGGCCGACGACGCCTGAGCGAATCGCCGCGTGTGGTCAGCGCGGCTTCAGGTCCGCCGCGTAGGGTGCGCTGGTGGACCAGATCTGCGTGGTGACGACTGTGGTGGACGCCCGCGGGGTCGCGGACGTGCTGGCGGCCGCGGCCGTCGCCGGCCGGCTCGCGGCCTGCGCCCAGGTCGGCGGCCCGGTGGACAGCACCTACTGGTGGCAGTCGGCGATCCAGACCACCGCCGAGTGGCAGGTGCGGTTCAAGACCGCGCCGGACCGGGTGGACGCCCTGGTCGACCAGCTCCGCGCCAACCACCCGTACGAGGTGCCGGAGATCCTGGTCAGCCGGGAGGACAGCGGGAACCCCGGCTACACCGCCTGGGTACACGAGCAGACCCGGCCCTAGGTACTCCTACTCTGTCCGGCCGCCCCGCCGCTGACGAAGCTGGCGGGGTGGAGAACACCGGCTACCCCTGCCCCGGTTGCGGCACCCCGGCCGACCTCGTCGCCGGATGCCGCGCCTGCGGCCGTCCGCCCTACCCGCCCGCCGCCGAGGTGGTCCGGCTGGACCGGGAGATCACCGAGCTGGTGCCGCGCGTCGAGGCGGCGCGGCTCGCGTACCAGGATCTGTCCGGCCGGCTGGTCACGGCCCGGCAGCGGCGGGCGGCGCTGGCCGCCCGGATCCGACAGGAGATCCCCACGCCGAGCGCCGCCGGTCCCGCGCCGCTCCCGGCGCCGATGCCGCCGCGGCCGGTTCCGGTTCCACCCACCCCCGCGGTACGCCCCGGCGGCGCGGAGGCCTCCACCCGCGCGGTCCAGGGTCTGCTGTTCGTCCTCGGTGGAGTGCTGCTCGGCACCGCAGCCGTGGTGTTCACCGCCGTCGCGTGGGCCACGTTCGGGGTGGCCGGCCGGGCGCTGATCCTGCTCGCCGTCACCGCACTGGCCCTGGTCGCGCCGCTCGTCGCCCGGGCTCGCGGCCTGCGCGGCACCGCCGAGACGCTCGCCTCGGTGGCGCTGCTCCTGGTGGTCCTGGACGGGTACGCCGCCTGGTCGGTGGACCTGGCCGGGGTGACCGGCCTGCCCGGCAGCCGGTACGCGGCGCTGGTGACGGCGATCGGTGCCGCGGTGGCGGCCGGGTACGGCCTGATCAGCCGCCTCACCGCACCCTGGTTCGCGGCGTGGCTGCTCGCGCAGCCGGTGCTGCCGCTGGCTGCCGCCGCGTTCCGGCCCACCGCCGCCGGCTGGGCGCTGGTGCTGACCGCCGTGGCGCTCGGCGACCTCGCGTTGGTGGTCGCGTTGCGCCGCCGTACCTCCGGCACGCGCGCGGTGCTGGTGACCGGGCAGGTGCTGGGCTGGACCGGGCACGGCGTGGCGCTGGTCCTGGCGGCCGGCTGCGCGCTGGTGCCGGTGGCGCTCGGCCGCGCGGCGGGCACGCCGCTGCTGGCCGGCGGCCCGCTGCTGGTGGTGGCGCTGGCGCTGGTCGCCGGCGCGCTCGCCGCCGGTGGCCGCCTCTGGCGCGCGACGGCCGCCGGTCTGCTGGTGCCGGTGCTCGCGGTCGCGCTGGTCCGGCCGGTCGGCGAGCTGCGCCCGGGTCTGCTGCTGCTCGCCGCGGGCCTGGTGGTGGCGGCGCTCGCCGGTGCGGTCCGGGCGTTGCCGGCGTCGATCCGGACCGGCCCGCTCGTGGGCGCGCTCGCCGTGGCCGCCGCGCTGGGCCAGGTCGCGGTCGTGCTCACCGTCCTGGTCGGCGCGGCCACCGCGAGTGCCGGATTCCCGGCCTGGCAGGGCGGCCGGGACGTGCCGGTGCCGTCCTGGGGCTGGCAGCTTCCGGCGGCCCTGCTGCTGACCGCCGGGGCGGTCGCGCTGCTGACGCCCCGGGCCGTCCGGCCGCTCACCGGTGTGGCGGCGGCCGGGCTGGTCGCCCTCGCCGCGCCGGCCGTGACGGCGACGCCGTGGCCGCTGGTGCTGGTCGTGGACCTCGCGACGGCCGCCGCGCTGCTGCTGGCGGCGGTGGCCCGGCCGCGCGGGGGGCGGGTCGTCGTGCCGGTCACCGCGTCGGCCGGGGCGGTGCTGCTCGGGCACGCGCTGCTGGTCGGCTGCGCCGCCCCGGCCGGTGCCGTCGCCGTGCTCGCCGTCACCGCGGTGCTCGGCGCGACGCTCGCCACGCTGGGCCGGCGTGGACAGGGCGCGCAGCCGGTCGTCGGGGGCGTGGCGCTCGCGGTGGCGCTGCTCGCCGTACCGGCGGGCGTGGCGGTCACGCTGCTCGGCCTCGGCGCGCCGGCCTGGTGGCAGCTGCGCGGCGCGACCGCCGCAGTCGTGGTGCCGGTCGTCGTCGTCCGCACCGTCCGTCGCCTGTGGGCCGAGCTGACCGGGTACGCCTCGACGGGGCTCGCCGTGGCGCTCGCCGGTGTCGGTCTCGGTCCGCTCGCCGTGCCGGGCGGGGAACCGGTGGCGCTGTACGCCGCGGTGGGGGTGCTGCTGGCGCTCGCCGCCGGGGCCGGCTCCCGGCCGCCGGTCGCGCTGCGCGCAGCCGGTGCCGCGCTGGCCGTCCTGGCGTTGCTCGCAGTCGCGCCGGTGGTGCTGACGGTGCTCGTGGACCTGCCGGTGCAGCCGTGGTCCGGGGTGCCGGCTGCCGGGGAAGCCTCCGCCGAGACCGCCCGCGCCGGGCTTGTGCTGCTGCTCCTGAGCGCCGCCGCTGGAGCGTACGCCGCGACGGATCGCCGCATGGCGTGGTGGCTCGCCGCGCTGCCGTTCGGCGCGGTCGCGCTGCCGGTGCTGGCGGCTGCGGCCGGTGCTCCGTGGCCGGTGGTGCCGGCGGCGGCGTTCGGCGTCGGGCTGGCCGCACTGCTGGCCGCCGCGCTCACCCGTGCACGCCCGGTGGTACTCGTGCCGCTGGGGGCGGTGCTGGCCGGACCGGGGTTCGGTGGCCTGCTCGCCACCCGGGCGGGGACGCTCGCCGCGCTCGGGGCGCTGGTGGTGGCCGGTGCCGTCACCGGGGCGGCCGGGCGGCCGGCGGTGGTCCGGATCGCGGGGTGGCTGGGTGCCGTCACAGCGGCGACCGGGTTCGCGGTCACCGTCCCGCTCGCGGCCGGGCTGCCGCTGCGTACCGCGGCGTTCGCCGCCCTGGCCGTGGCGGCGGTGACGCTGCACGCGGCGCCGCTGCTGCGCGTCGCCCGGCCCGCCGGATCCACGTGGGCGCTGGAGGCGGCGGCGCAGGCGGTGGCGCTGCTCGCGCTGCTGCTCACCGGCGGCTCGCTGCGGTACGCGGCGGCGGTCTGCGTGCTGTGGGGCGTGGCCGTCGCGGTCCGGGTGCCGCGCCGGGGTGAGTCGCCGGCCGGGCGTCGTGTGCTCGCCGCGGTGGCCGCGGGCAGCGAGCTGGTCGGTGGTTGGCTGCTGCTCGCGGCGGGCGGGGTGGTGGTGCTGGAGGCGTACACGCTGCCGGCGGCGGCGCTCGCCCTGGGCGCCGGGCTGCTGGCGCTGCGGCGGCGGTCCGGGCTTACCAGTTGGCCGGCGCTCGGCCCGGGACTCGCCGCGGGGTTCCTGCCGAGCCTCGTGTCGGTGCTGGTCTCCGGTGAGCCGCAGCCGTGGCGGCGGCTGGCGCTCGGCGCGGCGGCGCTCGCCGTCGTGCTCGGCGGGGCGGCCCGACGCTGGCAGGCGCCGGTGGTGCTGGGTGCGGCCACGCTGGTGCCGCTGGCGCTGCACGAGCTGGCCCGGGGCTGGGACCTGCTGCCCCGCTGGATCTTCCTGGGTCTCGGCGGGCTGCTGCTGATCGGGCTGGCCGCCACCTACGAGCGGCGCCGGCGCGACCTGGTCCGGCTGCGCGAGGCGGTCGCCCGGCTCGGCTGAAACGGCGGAAAAGGCCCGCCCCCGTTCAATTCAGGCAACGAGCGCCAAGATCTTCAGTTGGGACGAAGCTATTCGGAAAGCGGCCATGCTCCAGAAGGCGACGTGGGAGCGGGCAGCTCGACGTTGCGCCCCTCATCATGTCCACCGAATCTGAGGGCGGACGGAGCGGTCAGCTCCGTCCGCCCTGGAGCCTGGGGCACCTGAGCGGGCACGCCACCCTGCTTCGGTACCGCTCTCGTGCCTCACCTGATCGGCGAACCGCCGTCGACCGGGATGGTGTGGCCGTGGATGAAGGACGCGTCGTCGCTGGCGAGGAAGCAGACCGCGCGGGCGATCTCGTGCGGCTCGCCGTACCGGCCGGCGGGTGCCTGCATGGTCAGGTCGTAGAACGGGAAGTCGCTGGTGATCTCCGCGCCCTCGAAGGCGGCGGTCTTGATCACGCCGGGGCCGATGCCGACCGCGCGGATGCCCTGGTGGCCGTAGTCGTAGGCGATCTGCTTGGTGAGCCCGATGACGCCGTGCTTGGCGGTGGTGTACTCCGCGCCTACCTCGCTGGCGACCACGCCGGACGCCGACGACACGTTGATGACCACACCCTTGCCGCGCTCCAGCATGTGCGGCAGCGTGGCCTTCGTCGCGAGGAAGACCCCCTTCAGGTCGACCTCCATGACGCGGTCCCACTGCTTGTTCTCGATCTCCAGCAGCGGCACGTACGCGCCGAACACACCCGCGTTGTTCACCAGCACGTCGATGCGCCCGTACGCGTCGAGGGCGGCGCTCACCATGGCGCGTACCGAGTCCTCGTCGGTGACGTCGGCCGCCACCGCCACCGCGTCGCCGCCGGCTTCCTTGACGCGCGTGACCGTCGCCTCGGCGCGTTCCAGGGAGAGGTCGGAGACGACCACCTTCGCGCCCTCGGCGGCCAGCTCGACGCACATGAACATGCCGAGTCCGGAGCCGACCTGGTCGGGACTGAAGCCGCCGCCCGTCACCAGTACCACCTTGTCTGTCAATCCACGCACCGCGCTGTCTCCCGTCTGTCGACGACCGTGCGACATGCACCCTGGTCGTTCGGATGAATGGCACTCATCTTTACGTACAGACTAGCTGGTCAGAGGGGGTGCGCCCACTGGCGACATGGCCCGCTGCGGTGCGACGAGGATCGTTTGTGCCGCTTCCGCCCGGAGGGGTAGGGGCAGCACCACCCCGAGCCGGGGGTTTGCGGGATTACCCAGGGCGACGATCACCGCCATAATCGGTGACGGAGAGTCGCGTACGGAGCGTGGCTCGCGGCATCGGGGGCGACATGACTTCTTCCACGTCGACGGAACCCGCGGCACGGCGGGGCAGCGACTACGCGCGGCTGTCCCGCCGGATCGCCCAGGCGGGGCTGTTCGAGCGGCGGCCCGGCCGGTACGCGCTCCGGATCGTGCTCACGCTCGGCGCGTTCCTGGCCGGCTGGGTCGTGGTGGCGCTCGTCGGCGATTCGTGGTGGCAGGTGCCGTTGGCGGTGGTGATGGCGGTGGCGACCACGCAGGTGGCGTTCCTCGGCCACGACGGCGGCCACCGGCAGATGTTCCGCCGGCGTGGCCCGAGCGAGGCGGCCGGACTGGTCGCCGGCAACCTGGCGGTCGGGCTCAGCTACGGCTGGTGGGTGGACAAGCACAACCGGCACCACGCCAACCCGAACCACACCGACGAGGACCCGGACGTCGGCGCGGGCGCGCTGGTGTGGACGTACGAGCAGGCGACTGCCACGCGCGGCCTGAGCCGGTGGATGGCCCGCCGCCAGGCGTGGCTGTTCTTCCCGCTGCTCCTGCTGGAAGGGCTGGCGCTGCACGTGGCGAGCGTGCGGGCGCTCGTCGGCCGGGAACCGGACGGGCGGTGGCGGGTGCCGATGCGGCACCGCGCCGTGGAGGCGCTGCTGCTCACCGCGCACGCCGCCGGCTACCTCGGTCTGCTGTTCACGGTCATGTCCCCGACCAAAGCGCTGCTGTTCGTCGCCGTGCACCAGGGCTTGTGGGGGCTCTACATGGGCTGCTCGTTCGCCCCGAACCACAAGGGCATGCCGATGCCGAGCGCCGACGACGAGCTGGACTACCTGCGCAAGCAGGTGCTTACCTCGCGCAACGTACGCGGCGGCCGGTTCGTCGACCTGGCGCTGGGCGGGCTCAACTATCAGATCGAGCACCACCTGTTCCCGAACATGCCGCGCGCCAACCTGCGTCGGGCCCGGCTGCTGGTCATGGCGTACTGCGCCGAGCAGGGCGTCCCGTACGCGGAGACCGGGCTGTTCGAGTCGTACCGGCAGGCACTGGCGCACCTGCACGACGTGGGCCGCCCGCTGCGCGCGGCCTGAGCGGGGCGAGCCGGGCGGGGGGCCCGTGGGCCCCCCGCCCGCCGTCGGGTCAGATCCGGGTGCCCGAGAAGGCCGCGGCGACCTCCGCGGGTGCCTCCTCCACCGCGCCGGGCGCGGGCGGGCTCAGCCGCACCGGCGTGCCGAACTCGGAGTAGGTGACAGACATCTGCTCGAGCGACGCGTCGATGGGAGTCATGTCCAGCTTGAAGGTGCGCAGGCGCCCCTGCTCGTCCAGCGTCGCGGTGAACGGCAGGGCCTTCGCCTTGTCGCCCGCCGCCATGAGCGCCTTCCCGTTGGCGCCGCTGCGCGTGTAGTCGAGCGTCCCGGCGTACGCCCGGTCACCCGAGCTGCGGACGTCGACCACTGCCGCGAGCAACTTCTTGACCCCGCCCGGGTCGTCCACCGGCATCACGCCGTCACCGGTGTCCATGCGCAGCCACTTCCGGGAACCGCCGAGCTGCTCGCCCAGCGCGCCGTCGAACTTGACCCAGGTGTCGGTGCCGATGACCAGCATGCGCACCTCACCGAAGGCGGCCATCGTCAGGGTGGTCTGCATGGTGCGGGCCCGCGGGTCGGTCACGCCGTACGCGGTGAGCATGGCCGAGTCCAGCTTGACCCGCAGCGTCTGCTCGTTGAGCTTCTCGATGGCGGCGGTCAGTTCGTCACGCGGCGTCGTCGCCGGGCTCGTGGAGCCCGCAGCGGTGGCCCGTTCGGCTGGCGCGTCCGTGCCGGGACGGTCTCCGCATCCGGTCAGACCGAGGCCGAGCACCGCGACGAGCGCGACCCCCGTGGTCGCCAGCCGTCGTTTCGTCATCAATGATGTTCCTCCGCGAGAAGGGCCCCCACCGGGGCCGGACGGTCAATGTAGCGGCGCCGGCCCGGTGGCGTGCGCCCTTTCCGCAGTCCGCGGCGACGTCGCCGGCAGGGGTGGCCGGTAGGGTCGTCGCATGGTGGAGGACGCGCCCCGATGGTGGCGCGCGGCGCGGCGGGTCCATCGGCCGCGTCACGGGACGACATCGTGCGGAGCTGCGGCATGAGATTCGAGATCAGCAAGGTGCTCGACGCCATCGAGGGTCGGGTCTGCACCGATCCGTCGCTGGCCCGGGCCGTGGTCGACCTGGCCGAGGTGATCCGCTGGCAGAACCTGGACGGCGGGCGTCCGGCCAGCCTGCTGCGGCTCGGCATGGTGATCGACGCGCTGTCCCGGCAGATCGGCGAGGACAGCGTTCCGGTCTACGCGATCGTGCACCGGGCGCTGCTGTCCGACGCCGACCTGACCTCGAACGAGCGGATGGTGGTGCGTCGGTGGGCCGACGACGGCCTGGTGGAGGTGCTCGACCAGCCCGGTGACCGGATGCTGGAGGTGGCCGACCTGCTCGGCCTGCCGGTGCTCACCCGGGCGCGGCTGGACGGGCTCGTCGGGCGGTACCCGTGGCTCGGGCAGGCGGGCCGGGTGCTCGCCCCGGTGCCCGGCGCCGGCGGGCCGGTCTTCATCGCGCACGTCGGCGGCGGCCAGGACCCGACCACCGGCAGCCGATCGCCGGCCGGGGTCAAGGTGCTCTCCCGGAAGTGGCGCTGCCCCGAGCCGGGCTGCGCGCTGTTCGGCGGCGGTGGGGGCGGCGGCGCCTTCGCCGACCTGGCCGCCGTGGACCGGGTACCGGCCGAGCAGCCGCCGCCCACGCTGCGTACCGGCGCGCCGACCTGCCCCCGGCACGGCGCACGGCTCTCCGACGCCGGCCCGCGCCCGCGTACCGCGGTGCTCGCCGTGCGCATCGGCGGCCTGGTCCGCAAGCGGTTCGTGCTCACCGAGACCGAACCGGTGGCGATCGGCCGGGCGCCGGACGGCCCGGGCGCGGTGACGCTCGGCCAGTGGCTCAACGACGAGGCCCGGCGCTGGATCAGCCGCAGCCACATCATGCTGGAGCTGCGGGCGGGCGAGGTGGTGGCCACCGACACCAGCACCAACGGCTCCGGCGTGCGCCCCGGCGGCTCGATGGCCGAGCACGAGCGGATCGCGCTGGCGCCGCAGCAGTCCCGGGTGCTCGCCGGGAGCGATCTGATCGAGCTGTACCCGGGCGTGCAGGTGGGCCGCGCCGACGACATGAGCAGCGACGCGAAGTACGCCCCGAACTCGGTGATGGCCGAGGCGCCGACCATGGCGATGCGACTGCCGCGTCAGTGACGGGCACGTGCGAAGGCGCCGGGACCGTCGCGGTCCCGGCGCCTTCCTCGCGTACGGCCTCAGCCGCGTCGCGTACGCCTCAGTCGGCCAGCACGGCGGCGAGCTGCGCCACCGCGTGGTCGATCTCCTCCTCGGTGATCACCAGCGGCGGGGCGAGCCGGATGGTCGAGCCGTGCGTGTCCTTGGCGAGCACACCCCGCTCCATCAGCCGCTCGCACGCCTGCCGGCCGGTCATCAGCTCCGGGTCGATGTCCAGCCCGGCCCACAGCCCGCGCCCGCGTACCGCCACCAGGCCCTTGCCGATCAGGCCGCGCAGCCCGGCGTGCAGCCGCTCGCCCAGCTCGGCCGAGCGGCGCTGGAACTCGCCGGTGGCGAGCAGCCGGACC
Organism: Micromonospora sp. CNB394; assembly: GCF_000374985.1. NCBI lineage: Bacteria > Bacillati > Actinomycetota > Actinomycetes > Micromonosporales > Micromonosporaceae > Micromonospora > Micromonospora sp. CNB394. The sequence continues at coordinate 352,100 of NZ_KB895826.1, forward strand.
ACCTCGGTCGCGACCGCGCAGGCCAGCGGGTTGCCGCCGAACGTCGAGCCGTGCTGGCCCGGCTGGAGCACACCCAGCACGTCCCGGTTCGCGGCCACCGCCGACACCGGCACGATGCCGCCGCCGAGCGCCTTGCCCAGCAGGTACATGTCCGGCTCGACGCCCTCGTGCTCGCAGGCGAACGTCGCGCCGGTACGCCCCAGGCCCGACTGGATCTCGTCGGCGACGAACAGCACGTTGCGCTCGGTGCAGACCCGGCGCACGCCCGGCAGGTAGCCCTCCGGCGGCACCACGACGCCCTGCTCACCCTGGATCGGCTCCAGCAGCACCGCGACCGTGTTCTCGTCGATCGCCTCGGTCAGCGCGTCCAGGTCGCCGTAGGGGAGCACGGTGAAACCCGGTGTGTACGGCCCGAAGTCGGCGCGCGCGTCGGAGTCGGTGGAGAAGCTGACGATCGTGGTCGTACGGCCGTGGAAGTTGCCTTCCGCCACCACGATGTTGGCCTGGCCCGGGGCGACGCCCTTGACCTGGTAGCCCCACTTGCGGGCGACCTTGATGCCGGTCTCCACCGCCTCGGCGCCGGTGTTCATCGGCAGCACGAGGTCCTTGCCGCAGAGCGCGGCCAGCTCGCGGCAGAAGTCGGCGAACTGGTCGTGCACGAACGCGCGGCTGGTCAGCGTGAGCCGGTCGAGCTGCGCGTGCGCGGCCTCGATCAGCTTCGGGTGCCGGTGGCCGAAGTTCAGCGCCGAGTATCCCGCCAGGCAGTCCAGGTAGCGGCGGCCGTCCACGTCGGTCAGCCAGGCGCCCTCGGCCGACGAGATCACCACGGGCAGCGGGTGGTAGTTGTGCGCCGTGTGACGCTCCGCGTCCCGGACCGCGGACGGAGTCCGCAGCATGTCGTCGATGATCACTTGCTCGCCTTTCCCTGACGGAGTCGCAACGTGCAGCACTTGGGTCCGCCGCCGGCCTTGCGCAGCTCGGACAGGTCGATCCCGATGGTCTCGTAGCCTCGGTCGCGCAGCTTCGCGGCCAGGTCGGTGGCCTGCGCGGGCAGCACCACGTGCCGGCCGTCGCCGACCGCGTTCAGGCCCAGCACCTCGGCGTCGGCCATGGTGGCGTGGATCGCGTCCGGGAACAGCCGGCGCAGCACCGCCCGGCTGCCGGGGGAGAACGCCTCCGGCAGGTACGCCACGGTGCGCTCGTCGAGCACCGTCAGCGCGGTGTCCAGGTGGTAGAAGCGGGGGTCCACCAGCTGCATGGTGATCACCGGGTAGCCGAAGACCTCCTGGAGCTGGGCGTGGGAGGCGTGCGCGGTGCGGAACCCGGTGCCGGCGAGCAGGTGGTCACCGGCCAGCAGGACGTCGCCCTCGCCCTCGTTGACGTGCTTCGGGTCGTACAGCTCGAAGCCGGCGCCCTCGAACCAGGCCCGGTACGCGGGCGCCTCGTCGGCGCGCTGCGGGTCGCGGAACTGCACCGCCATGGCCTTGCCGTCGATCACGGTGCCGCCGTTCGCGGCGAAGACCATGTCCGGCAGGCCGGCGACCGGCTCGATCAGGTCGACCTCGTGGCCCAGGTCGAGGTACGTGCGCCGAAGCTGCTCCCACTGCCGGATCGCCAGGTCGGCGTCGACCGGGGCGGTCGGGTCCATCCACGGGTTGATCGCGTAGTCGACGGCGAAGTACGTCGGCCGGCACATCAGAAAGCGCTGGCGGATGGCGTCCATCGTCATGTCGTGCTCCCAGGGTCGGGCGCGCCCGGCCACGGTCGGCCCACGGGCTGGCGCCGTGCTCCAACGTTATGCGGCCCGGGTAGACGACATCCACCACCGGAAGTTGCGTTCGGCAGCTAATCGTTGCGTTGAATCGGTCAGCGGCGAGTGATCATTGCGCCGACGCCGGACACACTTCGGGGGCGGCGAACCGCCGCCCCCGAAAGAGGTGTCGCCCGGCCGGTGAACCACCAGAACTGATCGGGCCCGCCGGAGCTGCCGGCGATCGGGACAGTGCCCGTCAGAACCAGCTGCCAAACTGTGAGTCGAGCCACTCGCGGAACCGGCCCACCCAGTCGCCGTCGGTGGTCGGCCAGTCGAACTGGCCGGTCATCGCCACGATGCCGAGCACCACGGCGGCCAGACCGACCGCGATACCGATCAGCGCGTCGGTCTTGCCCGCCACGTGCCGCCGACGGGTCGCGATCAGGCCCAGCACCGCCAGCACGGCGCCGGTCGCGCCGACGCCGATGCCGTACCCGGCGAGCGTGCCGGAGAGCACGAACAGCGCCCCGACCACCGAGACGATCAGGCCGAGCGTGGCGAGCAGGCTGGCCCGGGGACGCTTTGTGGTGTACGGCTCCGGCCGGTCCACCCGGCCGTCGCGGTCGGCGTCCGTACCGTCGGGCCGGCCGTCCCGGTCGAGGTCGGTGTGGTCCGGACGGCCGTCGCGGTCCAGGTCCACGGTGCGCTCGGCAGCGGGCGCCGCGCCCACGGTGCGGGCGTCGGTCACCGGAGCGGTCCGCGTGTCGGCGTCGACCCGGCGGCCGGTGACCGCGCGCGCCGCCGCGCCGCGGTCCGCCGCCCGTCGCCGGGCCTCCGCGTCCCGCTCGTCGTCGGCCGCAACGAGGCCGTCGGTCGTCGTGGCGGCGGTCCGGCCGCCGGGGGCGGTGGCCGCCGTCCGGCCGTCGGTCGCCACCGCCGCGCCGCTGTCGCGGGCGTCCCGGTCGGCCGCCGCTTCCCGGGCGCGCTCGTCGTCGGTGGCGGTGGCGGCGCTGCGGTACGTGGTCCGCTCCTCGTCGCGGTCGGTGACCACGGGCCGGCCGGCCGGCTGCTCGGCGGTCCGGTCGCGCTCGTCGACCACGCCGTCGCCGTTGGTATCGGCACTGGTCGCCGGGGTGTTCCGGCGGGACAGGATCTTCACGATGGCACCTCCTGATCCAGGCGCGGAGGCCGCGCATGACATCCAGGAAGTACCCAGGTGCCCCTGAATCGACACCCCAGGACCGACTGGATGCGCTCGTCAGCGGACCACCGCCACGCGCGGTGCCCGGGGTCAGACCGTCGACGGACACGGTGCCCGAGCGTTGCGGCCCGGTGACCGCCTCGGCCACCGGGTCGCGCCACGCGGTGGCGTCCTCGCGGCTGGCGAAGAGGCTGGCGACCAGCGGCGGGTCGTAGCCGCAGGAGACGACTGCCCGGCACCGGGATGGCCCATCACCCCGCGTGTGTCCCTCCGGCGAGCGGCTCGCACTGGCTCCCGAGCGCTACCACCGCCAGTCTCTCAGTCGACGGACATCGATCAAACGGCGTCCCGCGGCCCGAAGTCGCCGGCGGTGCGATCCGCTGGCTACGCTTGGCGGTCGTGCCAGAGGGACACTCCATCCACCGCCTCGCCGCCCGGCACGCCGAGCTGTTCGCGGGCGACAAGCTGCACGCCGACAGCCCGCAGGGGCGCTTCGCCGAGGGCGCGGCCCGCCTGAGCGGCACCGTCCTGGACGGCACCGAGGCGTACGGCAAGCACCTGCTGCACCACTATGCGGGCGACCTGACGCTGCACGTACACCTCGGCCTGTACGGGAAGTTCGCCGACGGGCCGGGGGAGCCACCGGCCCCGGTCGGGCAGGTGCGGCTGCGGCTGCACAGCGACCGGCACTGGCTGGAGCTGCGCGGCCCGACCGCCTGCGAGCTGCTGACCCCGCCCGAGGTGGCGGCGCTGCGCGACCGGCTCGGGCCGGACCCGCTGCGCGCCGACGCCGACCCGGACCGGGCGTGGGCGCGGATCCGCCGCAGCCCCACCCCGCTGGCCGCGCTGCTGCTCGACCAGTCGGTGGTGGCCGGCACCGGTCTGATCTTCGTGACCGAGGCGCTGTTCCGGGCCGGTCTGCCGCCGCTGCTGCCGGGGCGGGAGCTGACGCCGCCCGGCTGGGCCGAACTCTGGGCGGACCTGGTGGCGCTGATGACCCGCGCTGTCGAACGGGGCCGGATCGACACCGTGCGCGACGCCGACCTGCCGGAGGCGACCGGCCGCGCGCCCCGGGTGGACCGGCACGGCGGCGAGGTGTACGTCTACCGCCGCCCCGGCGCGCCCTGCCACGTCTGCGGCACCCCGGTCAGCCGGGGCGCGCTCGCCGGGCGCAACCTCTACTGGTGCCCCACCTGCCAGGCAGGCTGAGTCACATCTCGTCGAGCAGCCAGCGGGCCACCTCGACGTTGCCCGGGAAGACCTGGTCGCCGCCGATGCTCCAGGCCACCGCCTGACCGATCGCCCAGCCGCGTACCCGCTCCCGGTCCAGGCCCAGCTCGGTGCTGAGCCGGTCGAGCCGGTGCCGGACCGCCGACGGACAGTGGCCCAGCTCCGCGCCGCGCACGAGCGGCACCACAGCGAACTCCTGTTCGCCGACCAGCGGCTTCGGGTCGATCACCAGCCACGGCTCGCGCCCTGCCGCCAGGATGTTGCCGGCGTGCAGATCCTGGTTGACAAGCACCTGTTCGCCCTGGCTCGGCGCCAGATCGGCGAGCAGCCCGAGCGCGGTGTCGAGCAGGCGCCGCTCGTACGGGCGGCCGGTCCGCCGCCAGTTGCCAGGCATCCGGTCCGCCCACCCGGCGGCCTCCTCGGCGAGCGGCGTGAACGGCGCGCCGGCCGGCACCGCGAGCCCCGGCAACAGGCCGGTCGCCATGTCGAGCGCCGCGTCGGCCGCCAGCGAGTGCAGCGGCGTGCCGGGGTCGCAGCGCTCGACGAGCAGCGCGCGCCGGTCGGCGTCGTGCCCGAGCAGCCGGATCGCGCCGCGCCCGTCCCAGTGCGCCAGCGCGGTGGCCTCGTGGACGCTGTCGTCGTCCGGGTACTGGAGTTTCAGCACCGCCCGGGTGCCGTCCGGAAGCGTCGCGGGCAACGCCAGCGAGGCGAACGCGTACGCGAATGGCGGGCCGGGCGTCAGCTCCCACCGCGCGACGCAGTCGGCCAGCCGGCCGGGCAGCTCCGCGAGCCACGCCCGGCCGGCCTCGGTCCGCTCGACCCAGCGCAGCCCTTCGGGAATGTCGCACCGCATCGGGTCATCCTGACCGGTGCGGCGACGATCCGCTGTCCCGGGCGGGCTCTCGTCAGCGCAGCCGGCGGATGTCCCCGTACGCCCGGTAGAAGCCGCCCCGGCCGGACTCGCGGACCTCGGTGACCAGGTAACGCGCACCCGGCTCGCGGATGCCCTTGGGGAACTGCACCGACCAGTCCCGCCGGTAGCCGTCGGCGAGGACGTGCACGCGCAGCCGGCCGCCGTGCTCGACGCACTGCACCAGCACGCCGTCCCGGTCGTCCGTCGTCACCTCGACCGACGTCCACGCGGCCGTCTCGGGCATCCGGGCGGGCGCCTTGACGTCCACCACGTCGGGCACGCTGCCCGCCTCGGCCGCCCGGATCGCCGCCTCGCTCGCGTCGATGCAGGCCAGGTGGCCGCTCGTGGTGACCACGTAGAGCCGGTTGTCGTGGTATTGCATCGAATACGCCGAGCCGCAGCCGGTGCCGAGCTTCCACAGCCGGTTGCCGGCCCGGTCGAAGCAGTAGATCGAGGACGCGCTGTCGCCGGCGAACACGTACCGGCCGCCCTCGGCGGTGGCGCAGGAGAAGACCGCCGAGTCGCAGCGGTAGACCTGCTCGGCCCGGCCGTCCTTGTGTAGGCGCACCACCTCGCGGGTGCCGGTGCCGGCGAACACGGCGTCGCGCTCCTGCCAGCCGAACAGGACCGCCCCGGTGCCGGTGTGCCACAGCTCGCGCCCGGTGCGCCAGTCGTAGCCGGTGACCCCCTTCGAGTGGCCGTGGTAGAGCGCGTCGGCGTCGCAGCGCACCATCCACGCCGACCGGCCCCGGCCCGGCCGGCGCCAGAGGAACTCGTCCTCGTGGTCGATCGCCGAGATGCCGCCGTCGCGGTCGGACACGCCGAGCACGCCGTCGTGGATGTCCAGCCAGTAGATGTCGATCTCGGGTGCGATCGCGTACGCCGCGCGGGGCACCTTGCCGGACAGGTCGTAGACGTTGCCGTCGTCGCAGCCGGCGTAGACCCAGGCGTCGTCGGCGACGATGCACTTCACCCCGTCGGGGAGCCGGACCTGGTTGACCAGCCGGGCGTCGTGGTCGAGCGTGGTGATCACGCCGTGCTCGTTGCCGACCATGCAGTGCCGGTCGTCGACGAAGATGCCGAAGGCGGGCGCACCCGAGGCGTACCGCCAGAGGACCGGGGCGGTGCGGGCGGTCGACCGGGTGCTGACGATCTGCCGGCGCGACACCGTCCGCTTCTGGCGTACGCCGGGCACCGCCGGGGCGTACCCCTTGCGGACCTTCTCGCCGATCTTCTTCGCGGCGGCGGCGCGGGCGCGGGTGTTGTCCGGGTAGGTGCTGGTCTTCACCTGGCCCTGGTCGCCGATCCGCCCGTAGCGGACGGTCATCGCGATGTCGTCGACCACCACCTCGTAGAACTTGTGCGCTTTACCGTCCACTTCGGACAGTTCGAGGTAGGTCGTCTCCTGTGGCATGGGGGTTTACCTCCGAGGGGAAGTGCCGGACCGGCAACGCGCACACGCTAACCCCCGGCACCGACAAACCCGGGTGCCGGTGTTAAGAAGGGGCCCTTCCTCTACCGGAGGCGTTAATAGGGGGCCCTTCCTTACACGGCGGCCAGCGCGTCGACGGCCTTGCGGGCGGCGATCAGCACCGGATCCCACACCGGGGCGTACGGCGGCGCGTAGCCCAGGTCGAGGGCTGTCATCTCGTCCACGGTCATGCCGTTCCACAGCGCCACGGCGAGCACGTCGATCCGCTTGGCCGCCTCGGACCAGCCGACGATCTGCGCCCCGAGCAACCGCCCGCTGAGCCGTTCGGCGATCAGCTTGACCGTCATCGGCCGCGAGCCCGGGTAGTAGCCGGCCCGGTTCGTCGACTGGGCCAGCACCGTGACGAACTCGAAGCCGGCCTCCCGCGCGTCCCGCTCACGCAGCCCGGTGCGGCCCACCTCCAGCTCGCAGACCTTGGTGACGGCGGTGCCGATGACGCCGGGGAAGGTGGCGTACCCGCCGCCGATGTTGATGCCCGCGACCCGGCCCTGCTTGTTGGCGTGCGTGCCGAGCGGGATGTGCACCGGCATGCCGCTGACCCGGTGCAGAGACTCCACGCAGTCGCCCGCCGCCCAGACGCCGGGCACGCCCGGCACCCGCATCCGGCGGTCGGTGCGGACCGCGCCGGAGGGACCGATCGGCAGGCCGGCGGCCTCGGCGAGCGCGGTGTTGGGGCGTACGCCGAGACCCAGCACCACGACGTCGGCCGGGATCGGCCCCTCGTCGGTGACCACCGCGGAGATCCGGCCGTCCCGCTCCTGGAGACCGGTGACGGTGAGGCCGGTGCGGACGCCGATCCCGGTCGCGCGCAACGCGTCGGCCACCAGCTCGCCCATGTCCGGATCCACAGTCGACATCGGCTGGTCGGCCTGCTCGACCAGCTGGACCTTCAGCCCGCGCTGCACGAGCGCCTCGCTCATCTCGACGCCGACGTAGCCGCCGCCGACCACCACCGCGTGCCGGGGCCGGGGTTCGCGTTCCAGCCAGTCGATCAGCGCCGCGCCGTCGCCGAGCGTCTGCACGCCGTACACGCCCGACACCTCGTCGCGCGCCCACTCCGGTTGCACCGGGGACGCTCCGGTGGCGTACACCAGGGTATCGAAACCGGCGCGGACCTCGCCGCCGCCGTCCAGGTCGCGCGCGGTCACCTCGCGGCGGTCCAGGTCGATGGCGGTGACCTCGTGGCGGGTACGGACCTCGATGCCGAAGTCGTCGCGGAAGGTCTGCGGATCGCGGGAGATCAGCTCGTCCCGCTCCGCCACCATGCCGCTGACCCAGTAGGGGATGCCACAGGCCGAGTAGGAGGTGAAGTGACCGCGCTCGAACGCGACGATCTCCAGGTCGGAGCGGTCGCGGCGGCGGCGTCGCGCCTGCGACGCCGCCGACATGCCGGCGGCGTCGCCGCCGATGACGATCATGCGTTCGGCCACGTCGCCCATCCTGTCATGCCGGGCCACGGCCGCGCGGCCGCTCAACCACGGGTCTGTCGCGCCACGTCCGCGACCACGTCGACGAGCCGTCCGGTACGCGCGAACACCTCCCGCTGCCGCGCCGCGCCGCTGCCGTGCCGGCGCAGCCCGGCCAGCAGGTCGGTCACCCGGTCCAGGTCACCGTGCCGTTCCAGTTCCGGGCGCAGCCGGTCCACCAGGCGGTCCAGCAGCTCCCAGGCCGGGCGCAGCTCACCGTCGGTGAGGTCGACGCCCTCGCCCTCCAGCCCGTCGTGGGCGGCCCGCCAGTGCGCCGCCACCAGCAGGTGGTGGTCGGTGTTGACGGCCGGACGGCCGGCGGCGACGTCGGTGAGCGCGGTGGCGACGAGCGCGCGGACCAGTGCCGCCACCAGCACCGCGTCGTCCACCGACGGGCAGACGTCACCGATGCGGATCTCCACCGTGGGGTACTTCGCGGAGAGCCGGGCGTACCAGTAGAGCATGCCCTCGTCCAGCATCACGCCGCTGGCGATGAGCTGCCGGATCAGCCGCTCGTAGTGCTCGTGCGACTCCAGGAACGGGGTGGGCGCGACCGACGGCCAGCGTTCCCACTCCACCGAGCGCCAGCTCGCGTACCCGGTGTCCTCGCCACGGGAGAACGGGGAGTTGGCGGTGACCGCGTGCAGGATCGGCAGCCACGGCCGGACGTGGTTGAGCACCTGCACGCCGGTGCCCGGGTCGGGGATGCCGACGTGCACGTGCATGCCGTTGTTGCCGGGCCCGGGCACCAGCAGCCGGAACCGCTCGATCATCCGGTCGAAGCGCGGCTTGTCCACCACCGGCGGCACCGGCCCGTCGACCGGCCCGGTGCCGATCGCGAGCAGCCGTACGCCCGCCCGCTCGGCGGCGTCGGCCAGCTCGGTGCGCAGCATCGACAGCGAGTGCCGGATCGAGGACAGGTCCAGCCCGGGTGGGCTGCCGATCTCGATCTGGCTGGTCTGGAACTCGCGTTCCACCTGACCCCGCAGCTCGGCCGGCACCTGATCCATGACCAGGTCGACGGCGGGTACGGCGGCCCCGGTGTGCGGGTCGGCGAGCAGGAACTCCTCCTCGACGCCGACTGTCAGCAGGTCGGTTCCGCCGGGTGCGGCGCTCTGCTCCCGCTCCGCCACTGGGCCACTCATCGTCACCACCGTCTCTCCGGACCGCTCGCGGCACCGTGCCACGTGGTCGAGGCCCTGTTACCCACCGTGTCCGTTTCCGGAAACGTGCCGGTGGCGTGTCGGCGCCGGTTCGCCCGTTCGGGTCGTCCGGCCGCAGTGGCGGCGTACCGGTCCGCCGTGCGCGCGGGGCGCCCGCGGCGTGACAGGGCGGGCTAGTGTGGTCGCGTGGCCGGGATGCTGGCGGTGCTGACGGGGGCGTGGGCCTACGCCCTCACGCTGTTCGCCGACCGGCCGGCCGGCCTGGTCGCCGGTGCGGCCGTCGTCGCCGCGCTGCTGCTCGCCACCCTGCTCGCGCTGCGGGTCCGCGCGCTGCCCACGCCGCCCGGCACCCGGTTCACCGCCTCGCTGCGGGCGCGCGCCCGCCGTCGGGGGGTGCCCCGGCAGGTCGACCCGGACGCAGCGGGGCGTCCGCGTCCCCGCGCACCCGGCCTGCGCCCCTCGGCCGCGTAGCCGTCCGCCGGTTCGCTCCGGCGGTCGCCGGTTGCTCCGTCCCGGCTTTCGCGGCCGATTCCGTCGTCATCCGTCCCGCCGTGCGGCATGTCGCCGCCCGGGACACCGGAATCGCCATCGAGGGGTCCACCCATGCTCGCCTTCGCTCCGTTGCACTCCGCGGCCTCGGCCGCGGCCACCGTCGTCACCTGGCTCGCCGAGGTGCTCGCCCCGCTCGCCGGCGGCGCCGCGACGGCCGCCGCCATCGTCCTGTTCACAGTCGCCGTCCGGCTCCTGATCTCGCCGCTGACGGTGGCCCAGGTTCGCGGGGAGCGGCGCCGCGCCGCGCTCGCCCCCGATGTACGGGAGCTCCAGCGCCGGTACGCCGACGATCCGGCCCGCCTCCAGAGCGAGTTGTTCGCGCTCTACCGCAACGCCGGGGCCAGCCCGGTCGCGGGCTGCCTGCCGGCGCTGTTGCAGGCGCCGTTCTTCCTGGTCATGTACCGCGTGTTCGCCACCGGTGACGGGGCGCCGGAGCTGCTGGGGGAGCGGCTCGCCGGCGTACCGCTGGGGTGGCACCTCGGCGACGGGCTCGCCGGCCCGGTGCCGCTGGTGTTCGGGGTGCTGCTGGCCGCGCTGCTCGCGCTGGCCTGGTGGTCCTCGCGGCGGATGCGCCGGGCGGCGGCCGCCACCGGCACCGTGGCCGGTGCCCCGGCCGAGGGGCCGGGCGCGGCGGTGCTCGGGCGGCTGCTGCCGCTGCTGCCGTACGGCACGGTGCTGGTGGCGCTCGTGGTGCCGCTGGCGGCGGTGCTCTATCTGGTCACCACCACTGCGTGGACGGCGCTGGAGCAGGTGGTGCTGCGCCGGCCGCAGCCGGCGGAAGCCATCGACAAGCGTTGACAAGTGCGGGGGCGGGCGCGTAGAAATCGCTCTCAGAGAGCGCTCTCCGGACCCGTCCCCGCAGAGAGGCACCCCGAATGAACCCGATCCCGGCGGCCCCGGCCGCCTCCGCAACCGAGCCCCGAACACGCCGCCGGCTCGCCCTGGCCGCCGGCGTCCTCGCGCTCACCACAGCGCTCGCGGGCGTCTCGATGACCGCCCAGGCCGCCGTGCCCCCGACGCCGTCCGGCTGGAACCTGGTGTGGAGCGACGACTTCACCGGCTCCGCCGGCACGCTGCCCTCGTCCGCCAACTGGATCATCGACACCGGCACCGGCTACCCGGGCGGCCCGGCCAACTGGGGCACCGGCGAGATCCAGACCTACACCTCCAGCACCGCCAACCTGGCCCACGACGGCTCGGGCAACCTGCGCATCACGCCACTGCGGGACTCGGCCGGCCGCTGGACCTCGGCCCGGATCGAGACGGTGCGTTCGAACTTCAAGGCGCCGTCGGGCGGCGTGCTGGCCCTGGAGGGCCGCATCCAGATGCCGAACGTGACAGGCGCGGCGGCGTCCGGGTACTGGCCGGCGTTCTGGGCGCTCGGCTCGCCGTACCGGGGCAACTACCAGAACTGGCCGGGCATCGGCGAGTTCGACGTGATGGAGAACGTCAACGGGATCAACTCGGTCTGGGGCGTGCTGCACTGCGGTGTCGCGCCGGGCGGCCCGTGCGGGGAGTTCAACGGCATCGGCGCGTCCCGGGCCTGCCCGGGCAGCACCTGCCAGTCGGCGTTCCACACCTACCGGTTCGAGTGGGACGCCTCGACCAGCCCGCAGCAACTGCGCTGGTACGTCGACGGCCAGCTCTTCCACACCGTCCGGCAGAACCAGATCGGTGAGCCGTACTGGAGTCAGATGACCAACCACGCCGGCTACTTCCTGCTGCTCAACGTGGCGATGGGCGGCGGCTTCCCGGACGGCGTGGCCGGCTCGGCGACGCCCACCGCCGCCACGGTGCCCGGCCGGTCGATGCTCGTCGACTACGTGGCCGTCTACACCCGGGGCGGTGGCGGCAACCCGTCGCCGAACCCGACCACGCCGCCGCCGGGCGGGGTGCGCGACGCGTACGCCACGATCCAGGCCGAGTCGTTCAACGCGCAGAACGGCGTGCAGGTGGAGACGTGCGCCGAGGGCGGCCAGGACATCGGCTGGCTCGCCAACGGCGACTGGGCCCGCTACGACAACGTCGACTTCGGCTCGACGCCGCCGCGCGACTTCGTGGCCCGGGTCGCCTCCGGCGCGGCGTCCGGAGTGAGCGGGCTGGTCGAGGTCCGGGTGGACAGCCCGACCGCGCCGCCGATCGGCAGTTTCGCGGTCGGCAACACCGGCGGCTGGCAGACCTGGCGCTCGGTGCCCGGCAACGTCGGCGCGGTGACCGGCCGGCGCACTGTCTACCTGACGTTCAGCAGCGGCCAGCCGTCCGACTTCGTCAACGTCAACTGGTTCACCTTCCGCCGCTGAACGCGGCCGCAACGCGGCCCGGACCCCTCGGGGTTCGGGCCGCCCGCGCGGCGGTCAGCGCCCGGTGGCCACCGACTGCCGGGCGCGCCGCCGGCGTACCTTCTTCACCGCCCAGCTCACGATCATGAAACCGAAGACGGCGAAGATCGCGTAGTTGAACCACTGGCCGTACCTGTCGACGTCCCTCCACCGCGAACCGAGGGCGAAACCCGCGCCGACGATCAGCGCGTTCCACACCCCGCTGCCGAGCGTCGTCAGCAGGATGAACTCGCCCAGCGGCATCCGGTTCGCACCGGCCGGGATCGAGACCAGGCTGCGCACCACCGGCACCACCCGGCCGATCAGCACCGCCCACCGGCCGTGCCGCTCGAACCAGCGGTCGGCCTTCTCCAGATCCTCCAGGTCGACCAGGGGGATGTGGTCCAGCCAGCGCTTGAGCCGGTCCTCGCCGAGCGCCGCGCCGAGCCAGTAGAGCACCAGCGCGCCGAGCAGAGAGCCGACGGTCGCGGCGACCACGATGAGCACCACGTTGAACCGGCCCTCGGCGGACAGGTAGCCGGCCATCGCCAGCACGATCTCGCTCGGGATCGGCGGGACGATGCTCTCCAGCGCCACCAGCAGCGCCACCCCGACCGCGCCGAGCGAGTCGATCACGCTCGCCACCCAGCCGGTCAGCCCGGTGAACTGGTTCGGGTCGACGTCCTGGGCCAGGGCCATGGCGGTCCTTCCACGCGAGAGCCGGAGATCCGACGTGATACCCGGACGACCCGCCGTCACACCTTTGCCTCAGACTCCGGGTGCAGCGCGGCGTCCGCCGGACCCCGCCGCCAGCCGGTGAAGCGGACCAGTCGTACCGGGTTTGCCGCCGGGCGCGATCGGAGAACTAGTCCCCGCATGGGTGACAGGTGGTATCAGGAGGCGGTCGTCTACTGCCTCGACGTCGACACGTACGCGGACTCCGACGGCGACGGGGTGGGTGACTTCCAGGGCCTCATCGGCCGGCTGGACTATCTGGCCCGGCTCGGCGTGACCTGCCTGTGGCTGAACCCGATCCACCCCTCGCCGAACAAGGACGACGGGTACGACGCGACCGACTTCTACAACGTCGACCCGCGCCTGGGTACGCTCGGTGACTTCGCCGAACTGCTGCACCAGGCGGGCAACCGGGGCATCCGGGTGATCATCGACCTGGTGGTCAACCACACCTCGGACCAGCACCCGTGGTTCCAGTCGGCCCGGTCCTCGCCCGACTCGCCGTACCGGGACTGGTACGTCTGGGCCGACCACGAGCCGGACGACCGCCACCAGGGCATGGTCTTCCCGGGCGAGCAGCACGAGACGTGGACCTACGACCGGACCGCCAAGGCGTGGTATTACCACCGCTTCTACAAGTTCCAGCCGGACCTGAACGTCGAGAACCCGAAGGTCCGGGCGGAGATCAAGAAGATCACCTCGTTCTGGCTGCAACTCGGCGTCTCCGGCTTCCGGATGGACGCGGTGCCGTTCATCATCGAACGTACCGAGCCGGGCAACCCGAACTCACCCAAGGACTTCGACTTCCTCACCGACCTGCGCCAGCACGTGCAGTGGCGGCGCGGCGACGCGGCCCTGCTGGCCGAGGCGAACGTCGAGCCGGACGAGCTGCCCGTCTACTTCGGCGACGGCAGCGGGTCGGGCAACCGGATCCACATGCTGTTCGACTTCATGCTCAACGGCCGGCTGATGCTCGCCCTGGCCCGGGAGGACCCGGAGGCGATCATCGACGCGTTGCGCGACACCCCGAAGCTGCCCACCGGCGGCCAGTGGGCGACGTTCCTGCGCAACCACGACGAGATCGACCTGTCCCGGCTCACCGCCGACCAGCGCAAGGACGTGCTGGCGACGTTCGGGCCGGACGAGAACATGCAGCTCTACGGCCGGGGTATCCGCCGGCGTCTCGCACCCATGCTCGGCAACGACCGCCGGCACATCGAGCTGGCGTACGCGTTGCAGTTCTCGCTGCGCGGCACGCCGGTGCTGCGCTACGGCGAGGAGATCGGCATGGGGGAGAACCTGGCGCTGGACGGACGCGACGCGATCCGTACCCCGATGCAGTGGTCATACAAGGACAACGCGGGCTTCTCCACCGCCGAGCCGGAGAAGCTGATCCGCCCGGTGATCGACAAGGGTGAGTACAGCTACCAGAACGTCAACGTCACCGCCCAGCGCAAGGATCCCCGGTCGCTGCTCGCCTGGTTCGAGCGGATGATCCGGACGCTGCGGGAGGCGCCGGAGATCGGCTCGGGCAGCACCACCCACATCGACGTGCCGATGCCGCCGGGTGTGCTCGCGCACCGCGCCGACGGGCGTACCGGGACGATGGTCTTCCTGCACAACCTCGGCACCGGCGACGCCGAGGTCGACCTGAGCACGCTGGCGCCGGAGGCGGACCTGCCGATCGACGTGCTGAGCGACCGCAACTACGAGGACGTGGGCAAGCTCGACCGGCTCAAGCTCGGCGGGTACGGCTACCGGTGGATCCGGCTCTGCCGGGGCGACGGCCGGTAGGCACGGCGTACCGGCGGGTTAAGCTCCTGCGATCGAGCCATAAGTTACCGGGAGGTAATCATGTCGGAGGAGCCCCGCGTCGCCATCGTCACCGGAGCCGCGCGCGGCATCGGGGCGGCGACCGCCCGCCGTCTGGCGGCCGACGGCATGGCCGTCGCCGTGGTCGACATCGACGAGTCCGCCACCAAGGAGGCAGTGGACGCCATCGGCTCGGCCGGCGGCAGGGCTCTCGGCGTCGGCGCCGACGTGTCCGACCGGGCCCAGGTCGAGGCCGCCGTGGAACGGATCGCCGCCGAACTGGGCGCACCGACAGTGCTCGTCAACAACGCCGGCGTGCTGCGTGACAACCTGCTGTTCAAGATGACCGAGGGCGACTGGGACACGGTCATGGGCGTGCACCTGCGCGGGGCGTTCCTGTTCAGCCAGGCCGCGCAGAAGCACATGGTCGAGGCGAAGTGGGGCCGGATCGTCAACCTGTCCAGCACGTCCGCGCTCGGCAACCGGGGCCAGGCGAACTACTCGGCCGCCAAGGCCGGCCTCCAGGGCTTCACCAAGACGCTGGCGATCGAGCTGGGCCCGTTCGGGGTGACAGTGAACGCGGTCGCGCCGGGCTTCATCGTCACCGACATGACCGCGGCGACCGCGGCCCGGATGAAGGTCGACTTCGACGACCTGCAGAAGCACGCCGCCGCCGAGATCCCGGTACGCCGTCCCGGCCGCCCCGAGGACGTCGCGCACACCATCTCGTTCCTGGCCAGCGAGGGCGCGTCCTTTGTCTCCGGCCAGGTCATCTACGTAGCAGGCGGTCCCAAGGACTGACCCGCCCCACCCGGCGCGGGCCCGCTCAGGCGGGGTCGCGCCGGGTGCGCCAGAGCCAGAACAGGCCGAGCACCGGAAGCACCAGCGGCACGTAGCCGTAGCCGCTGCCGAAGTCGGACCAGACCGTCTCGTCCGGAAACAGCTCCCGGTCGGCGATGCTCAGCACGCCCACCCCGAGCACCCCGGCCAGTTCGACGGTGCAGCAGGCGAGCGCGACCCGGCGGCCGGTGTGCCCGGCCCGGGCCAGCCCGACCGCCGCCACGATGTAGATCAGCGCGGCGAGCGCGGAGAGCAGGTACGCCACCGGCGCCTCGTCGAACCTCGTGGCGATCTGCAAGCCGGCCCGCGAGGTCGCGGCGATGGCGAAGAGGATGTAGACGGCGATCAGCAACCGCCCCGGCCCACGGTTGGTGGCGCGCTGCTCGTGTCCGGAAGTGGTGTCAGCCACCGAGGATGTCCCAGGTCTGCTGGAGGCGTACCGCCACCACCGGCGTGACCAGGCAGATCGCGCAGACGATGCCCGAGCCCCAGCGGGTCGGCTCCATCCGGGCCAGCACCCAGGCCAGCGGCGGCAGGCAGACGAGCGTCACCAGGTAGCCGAAGAACGCGCCCGGCTCGCCCGGCCGGTCCCCGCCGCCGAGCGCGACGAGCGCCGTCACGGTGAGCGCGAGCAGCGCCACCTCCAGCACCGCCAGGCCGACGAACTGGATCCGGTCCGGCGGCCGGTGGCGTACCGCCGCCACCAGGGCCCAGACCGCGACCGCCAGCGAGATCACGATCGCGACCGTGGCGAGCGGCCCGTCCACCGGAGAGGCGTCCGCCGCGCTGGTCGTCGACACGGTGTCGTTCACCGGCACAGCCTACTAATCCGTGTAGTAGCGGCTCGCCCGCCGGGTCGGGGCGCGCCGGACGGGTCCGGGGACTAGCGTGGATCACGGTCCCGGCGCACGCCGGTGGCGGACGTCGACGGCAGGGGGCCGGGGTGCGGTTCGGGTTGTTCGGCACGGGTTACTGGGCGGCGGAGACGCACGCCGCGGCCATCGAGGCGCACCCGCGGGCCCGGCTCGCCGGCGTCTGGGGGCGCAACCCGGCGAAGGCGGAGGAACTGGCCACCCGGCACGGCGTACCGGCCTTCACCGACGTCGACGCCCTCATCGACGCCTGCGACGCGGTCGCCGTGGCGCTCCCGCCGGACGTGCAGGCCGACATCGCCGTGCGGGCCGCCACCGCCGGACGGCACCTGCTGCTGGACAAGCCGTTGGCGCTCGACCTCGCCGACGCCGACCGGGTGGTCGCGGCGGCCCAGGCGTCCGGGGTCGCCTCGGTGGTCTTCTTCACCCAGCGCTTCCACCCGAACGTCACCGGGTTCCTCGCCTCGACCGCGGCGGCCGGCGGCTGGCAGCACGCCCGCGCCACCATGTTCGCGTCGATCTTCCAGCCTCAGAACCCGTACGGCGACTCGACCTGGCGGCGGGAGCGCGGCGCGCTCTGGGACATCGGCCCGCACGCGTTGTCGCTGATCCTGCCGGTGCTCGGCCGGGTCACCCGGGTCGCCGCGATGGACGGCCCGAGCGGCCTGGTGCACCTGCTGCTCACCCACGACGGCGGTGCGACAAGCTCACTCTCGCTCACCCTCGACGCGCCGTCCGAGGCGGTCACCCGGGACTTCGTCTTCTTCGGCGAGAACGGCACCGAGACGGTCCCGCCCGGCGACGGCAGCGCGCTCCAGGCGTTCGGCGCCGCGCTCGACCAGTTGCTGGAGGAGGTCGACGCCGGCACCCGTGACCACCGCTGCGACGTGCGGTTCGGCCGCGAGGTGGTGGCGGTGCTGGACGCCGCGCAGACCGCCCGGACGCAGGCCCGCACCGTCGAGCTGTAAGGAAGGGCCCCTTCTTAACGTCTCCGGTAGAGGAGGGGCCCCCGCTTAACACCGCCGGTCAGGCGCCGGCTAGCGTGACGATCGCCTCGCCCAGTTCGGTGGAAGAGTGGAACTCCTCGGCCGGCAGGGACCGCAGCGCCTGGAGCGCCTCGGTGCTCGCGCCGTTCTCCTGGCCCCAGCGGACCAGATCCTCCCGGGAGACCGGGTAGTCCAGCCCGGCCAGGAACTCCTGCAACTGCGCGCCGGTGACGGTCATGCCGCCCGGCTACCCGCTGAGCCCGGCGCCATGCCCATCTGCGGGTTCCGGACCTCGTCCGCCGCGTGCCCGCCGCCGCCCGGGCTCAGCGGGTAGCCGGTTTGTCCCGACGGGCCCCGGGTAGCCGCTGACATGCTGGTACAGCGGCTCGGCGCGCCGAGCGACTTCGACCCCTTGCTGGACCGCGTGCGGGACGCCCGGGTGGTGATGATCGGCGAGGCGACGCACGGCAGCTACGACTACTACCGGCTGCGGGAACAGCTCACCCGGCGGCTCATCGCCGAGCAGGGGTTCGACTTCGTGGCGGTGGAGGGCGACTGGCCGGACTGCGACCGGGTGCACCGGTCGGTGGTCGGCGCCCCGGACGGGGCGGCCGATCCGCTCGTCGCGCTGGAGCGCTTCGAGCGCTGGCCCACCTGGATGTGGGCGAACGCCGAGGTGGCCCGCTTCTGCCGCTGGCTGCGGGCGTGGAACCTGGATCGCCACGAGGGGGAGCGGGCCGGCTTCCACGGGCTGGACGTGTACTCCCTCTGGGAGTCGATGCAGGCCATCTTCGACTACCTCGGCGAGGAGGACCCGGCCTCGCTGGAGGCGGCCCAGGAGGCGTACCGCTGCTTCGAGCCGTACGGCAAGCGGGTCGAGGAGTACGGGATGGCCAGCCGGTTCGTCTCCGCCCGGTGCGAGGAGGAGGTGGTCCGGCTGCTGGCGCGTACCCGGGAACAGGCCGCCGCGGACGGCCCGGACCGCTTCTCGGCCTGGCAGAACGCGGAGGTGGTGGCCGGCGCGGAGCGGTACTACCGGGCCATGGTCGGCGGCGGGCCCGAGTCGTGGAACGTCCGCGACGTCCACATGGCCGACACGCTCGACCGGCTGCTCGACCGGTACGGACCGGGCTCGCGGGGCATCGTGTGGGCGCACAACACGCACGTCGGCGACGCCCGGGCCACCGACATGGCGGCGGACGGCATGGTCAACATCGGGCAGCTCGGCCGGGAACGGCACGGCCGGGACGCGGTGGCGTTGATCGGCTTCGGTAGCTTCCGCGGCAGCGTGGTCGCCGCGCCGCGCTGGGGCTCACCGGCCGAGACGATGGTGGTCCCGCCGGCTCGGGAGGGCTCGGTGGAGCATCGGCTGCACGAGCTGATGCCGGATCGGGCGGTGCTGGTCTTCGGCGGCGACGACCAGCCGGAGTGGGTGACCGGCGAGGCGGACCACCGGGCCGTCGGGGTGGTGTACGACCCGAGCTTCGAGTCCTGGGGCAACTACGTGCCGACCCGGCTGGGTGAGCGCTACGACGCGTTCATCTGGTGCGACGAGACGACAGCGCTGCACCCGCTGCCGACGCTCGTGGTGCCCGGTGAGATGGAGACGTATCCGGCGGGCGTGTGACGGGTGGGGCCCGGACGGACCCCACCCGTACGGATCACACGTTCGCGTGCTGCTTCTCGGCGAGGTGGGCGCGCAGGCCCTCACCCTCGACGTCCACGTTGGGCAGGATCTTGTTCAGCCAGCGCGGCAGCCACCAGGCTGCGTTGTTCAGCAGCGACATCACCGCCGGCACGATCGTCATCCGGACCACGAACGCGTCGATGGCGACACCGATCGCGAGCGCGAAGCCCATCGACTTGATGATCGGGTCCTCCAGGAAGACGAAGCCGCCGAACACCGAGATCATGATGAGCGCGGCGGCGGTGACCACCCGGGCGCCGTGTCCCATGCCGTTGATGGTGGCCTGCTGGGCGGTGTCGCCGTGCACGAAGTCCTCGCGCATCCGGGAGACCAGGAAGACCTCGTAGTCCATGGCCAGGCCGAACAGGATGCCGATGAGCAGGATCGGCAGGAAGCTGACCAGCGGCGCCGGGGTGTCCAGGCCGACCAGGTCGGCCAGGTGGCCCTGCTGGAACACCGCCACCGTGATGCCGAAGGTGGCGGCCACGGTGAGCAGGAAGCCCAGGGCCGCCTTCACCGGCACCAGGATCGACCGGAACACCAGCATCAGCAGCAGGATCGACAGGCCCACCACCAGCAGCAGGTAGACCGGCAGCGCGTCGGAGAGCTTCTCCGACACGTCGATGCCGACCGCGGTGACGCCGGTGAGCAGCACGTCGGCGTTCTGGATGCCGGCGACCTGCGCACGGATGTCCTGCACGACCGTCTCGGTCGCCTCGTCGGTCGGCCCGGTCTCGGGGATCACGCCGAGCAGCGCGGTACGCCCCGACGGGTCGACCTGCGGCGGGGCCACCGCCAGCACCCCTTCGGTCTTCTGGACCAGCGCGGTGACCTGCGGGATGGCGGCCTGGGTGTCCTGCGGCGAGTCGGCGGTCACCACGACCGCGAGCCGGCCGGTGAAGCCGGGGCCGAAGCCCTCCCGGATCAGGTCGCTGCTGACCCGGGCCGGGGTGCCCTCGGCGGCGGCGGAGGCGTCCGGCAGCGCCAGGCGCATGTCCTGGGCCGGGACCGCGAGCAGGCCGAGGCCGAGCAGCCCGACCAGGATGACCGGGATGCGGAACCGGGTCACCCACCGCGCCCAGCGGAAGCCGAAGCCGGAGCGGTCCTCCGACCCGGTGGTCGGGTCCTCGACCGCCTTGCGGTCACGTAGCTTGCGCGGCAGCACCTTGTGGCCGGCGAAGCCGAGCAGGGCCGGGGCCAGCGTGATCGCCACCAGCACGGCCACCGTCACGGTGCCGGCGGCGGCCAGGCCCATCACGGTGAGGAACGGGATGCCCACCACGGCCAGGCCGGCGAGCGCCACCACCACCGTCGCGCCGGCGAAGACCACTGCCGAGCCGGCGGTGCCGACCGCCCGGCCGACCGACTCCTCCGGGGAGAGCCCGTCGAGCAGGTTCTGGCGGTGCCGGGAGGTGATGAACAGCGAGTAGTCGATGCCGACCGCGAGGCCGAGCATCAGCGCCAGGATCGGCGCGGTGCTGGTCAGCTCGACCGCGCCGCTGAGCGCGAACAGGCCGGCCATGCCGACGCCGACGCCGATCAGCGCGTTCAGCATGGTCATCCCGGCCGCCACGAGCGAACCGAAGGTGATCATCAGGACGATCGCCGCGACCAGCACGCCGATCGCCTCGGTCGAACCGACCTCCGGCTCACCGTTGAGCACCTCGCCGCCGGGCGCGATCTGCCAGCCCTGCGCCTCGGCCTGCGCGCCGACCTTCTCGTACGCGTCGCGCTGCTCGTCGGTGACCTCGTCGGCCCCGCCGGCGAACTGCACCTGGATCAGCGCGTACCGGCCGTCCGGGGTGAGCGCCTGCGCCTGGTACGGGTCGACCGCGCCGACCACGCCGGGCAGCGTGGCTGCCTCCTGGGTGACCTGCTTGACCACCGCCTGTCCGGCGGGTGAGGTCAGCGCGCCGTCCTGCGGCGCCTTGACGGCGATCGTGCCGGTGGCGCCGCTGGCCGCCGGGAAGCGGTCGGCGAGCAGGTCGATCGCCTTCTGCGACTCGGTGCCCGGCATGGTGAAGTTGCTCGCCGTCGGGCCCCGCAGCGTGGCCGCGGCCAGGCCGAGGCCGACGAGTACGACGAGCCAGACGACGGCGACGAGTCGTCGCCGGCGCAGGGATGCCCGGCCGAGCCGGTACAGCAGGGTCGCCATGGACCTTCCTTGTCCTCGCAGGAACGGATCAGGTGGTTACTTCGAGTGCGCGGTACGCCACCGCGCGCAGCGCGGTGCGCAGCTGGTCGTCGGGGATGTCCAGGAACTCGCCGCAGGTCTCGGCGATGCCGGCGAGCACGACGAGCGCCGCGACGCGTGCCTCCGGACGGTCGGAGAAGCCGGAGAAGGCGGCGATGAGATGTTCGGAGATCTCCTGGATGTGGGCGAACGCGGGCTGCTGGAGCAGGTCGGGGAACTCTCCCCGCAGCAGTGCGATCTCCCGGCGGAAGCGGACCGCCAGATCGACGAAGCCGTCCGCGGCGACGCGCTGGGCCTGGGCGCCGGTGTGCGCGGCGATCCGGGCGTCCAGTTCCTCCAGCATGGTGATGGCCGGGGCCATCAGCTCACAGAGCAGGGCGTCCTTGCTGGCGAAGTGGTAGAGCACAGTCGCCTTGGAGCAGCCCACCTCGCGGGCGATGTCCTGCAGCGAGGTGCCCTTGTACCCGGTGACGGCGAACCGGCGAGCGGCCGCGGTCAGCAGCTCGTGGTGGGTGGCGGGGGCCGGTCGCGCCATGTCGTCCAGCATGCCTGACCGATCGGTCAGCGTCTGACCGATCGGTCAGATCTACCGCGTGGTGTTCACCACAATGCGTCGTTTCCGCAGCTCAGGACTGTTCGGCACCAAGTCGACTGGGCGCAGCGGGTCGAGGGCTGGGTCAGGCCGACGGGTGGCCGTGCCTGCTGTCGTACTCGGCCCGGGCCGCGCTGATCGCCTCGCGATGCCGCTCCGCCCAGCTCGTCAGCGCCACCAGCGACTCGTACAGCTCCCCGGCCATCGGCGTGGCCGTGTACTCCACCTTGGGCGGCACCGTGGGATGAACGTACCGGTGCAGCAGCCCGTCCCGCTCCAGGTTACGCAGAGTCAGCGTGAGCATCCGCCGGCTGATCCCCTTCACCCGGCGCTCCAGCTCGGTGAAGCGGACCGGGCCGGCCGAGGCGGCGATCAGGATGCCGATGGCCCACTTGCCGCCGACCCGGTCCAGCGCCTCCCGCACGGTGCACGCGCCGGCCCGCTCCGCCGCTCCGGACCCGCACCGGTCCGCCTCTGCCTCACCCACGCACCGATCGTCCCAGGTGCCGGGCACCGTGTCGGGGTTGCCGAGCCGGGCCCGGCCCGGGATGGTGGTCCGATGGGTGCCGCCGACGAGAGCCGGGCCGGAG
This sequence comes from Micromonospora sp. CNB394, assembly GCF_000374985.1. Lineage (NCBI taxonomy): Bacteria > Bacillati > Actinomycetota > Actinomycetes > Micromonosporales > Micromonosporaceae > Micromonospora > Micromonospora sp. CNB394. The sequence goes on from NZ_KB895826.1 coordinate 374,496, forward strand.
TGACGCTTACCAACCTCGACCAGCCGCTGTTCGACGGCGCCGGGGCGACCAAACGCGACCTGGTCGACTACCTCGACGCCGTGTGCGACCGGATCCTGCCGGAACTGCGGGACCGACCGCTGTCGGTGCTGCGGGTGCGGCCCGGCCAGGAGCCGTTCATGCAGAAGAACCTGCCGAAGTACACGCCCGACTGGGTCCGCCGGACCGAGGTGTGGGCGGAGGCGTCGCACCGGCGGATCTCGTACGCCCTCTGCGACGACCGGCGGACGCTGCTCTGGTTCGCCAACCAGCGGGCGGTGGAATACCACCCGACGCTCGCTCCGGCCGGGCAGGCCGAGCGCCCGAACCACCTGGTGCTCGACCTCGATCCCCCGGAGGGAGACGCGTTCGACGCCGTGGTGCGGGTCGCGCTGCTGGTGCGGCAGGCGCTCGCCGACGCCGGGCTGACCGGCGCGGTGAAGACGAGCGGCGCCAAGGGGGTGCACGTGGTCGTGCCGGTGGACCCGGCCACCACCGCGGAGGAGGCCGCCGCCGCGACCCGGGCGCTCGCCGCCCGTACCGAACGGCTCGATCCGGCGGCCGCTACCACCGCGTTCATCGTCGCCGACCGCGGCGGCCGCGTCTTCGTCGACTCCACCCGGGCGTACGGGGCGACGGTGGTGTCCGCCTACAGCCCTCGGATCCGGCCCGGCGCCACCGTGTCGTACCCGGTGGGCTGGACCGACCTGGAGAGCGCGAGCCCGGCCGACTTCACCGTACGGACCGTGCCCGCGCTGCTGGGTGACCGGGATCCCTGGGCGGAGGCGCTGCCCGCGCCGCAGCGGCTGCCGGCGGACCTGGTCGAGCAGGGGCGGACCATCCCGGTGGCCCGGGTGCAGGCGATGCACGAGGGCAAACGGCGAGCCCGGGCCCGCCGCGAGGCCGGGTGATCCCTGGGCGGATCAACGCCGCCGCATCGCGGCGGGTCGACTCAACGGCGCAACCAACATCGCCCGCGCCACCAGAACCGCCAACCGCCGATCAAGCCACCTCATCGAAACAGTCACGTAATGTCACCAATTTCACGCCATGGCCCTGCGTTGACGGACGAGACAGCTCGACGATCAGGAGGTGAGCCGTACTCACACGTGAAAGACCCTCGACCATGCCGGTCGAGGGTCTTTGATGATTGTTCTGTGAGGTGCCCCCGGCAGGATTCGAACCTGCGCCCCCGCCTCCGGAGGGCGGTGCTCTATCCCCTGAGCTACGGGGGCTCAGCGACCCGAGAAGAGTAGCAAACCCCCTCCCGGATCACCGAATCGGTACCCCCGCGAGTCGATCTTCGTCGGGTCAGGCCGCGGCGACGGCGCGACCGCAGCTCGGCAGCGGGTGCAGCACGACCCGGCGGGGCAGCCGGCGGGGCCACTCGTTGCGTGGCCACGAGCCGTCCACGATCAGGTGCACGGTGCGCTCCTCGGCGCCGCTGAGCCGCAGCACGAAGTCCCGGGGCAGCGGCGGGTCCACCGATGGTGTGGTGACCATGAACCGCACCCGTCCCCGCGAGGAGACCGCCGAGACCACGTCGGCGGCGGGCATGGTGCCGCGCAGGCGTACCCGGCCGATCCAGTAGACCTCCGCGGCGTGCTCCTGCGCCGCCCGCGTGATCGCCGGGTACTCGCTGCGTACCCAGCGCTCGACCGCGCCGACGCACAGGCCGCAGGCCCGCTCGCGCGGCTCGCGCGGCCCCAGACCCCAGGCCCGGAGGTACGCCCCGACGGTGCCGGCGTCCATCGCCAGCCCGAACCGGCGCTCGATGAGGGCGGTCAGGCTCTGCCGTGTCCAGAGCTCCTCGTCGAGGCCGAACTCGTCGGGGTGGACCCCCCGGAGCACGTCGATGAGTTCGAGTTCCTGTTCGCGGCTGAGCGTTCCCGGCTCGCCCTGCCGCAGTCCGCGACGGACGGCTGCCACCGCTCCGTCACCGCCGATGGTGTGGCGTCGGCACCAGCTGGTCACCGACCGCCCTGCGTCTCTGAGTGCAACCCCCACGTCTTGGGCAACGAGCCCGAATCGCAACTGGTCACGATATGTGGGTAGAAAAGTCTCTAACCCCCACAATGACCCGTTAGCCCCAAACCGTTACAAACGCTCAAACCGGGACATCTACCCCACATCGCGCGGCACTTGGCGTGGCCACCCCGCCCACGCCGTCCCTCCTTCGACCGGCCCATCCGCTCCGACCCGTTCTTGATCGACTCCACTTCGCCGAAGTGGTTGCATTCCACCCGTCCCGACCCCGCCTGGTGTCGATCAAGTACCGACGGGGGCGGGGACGGTGAGGCCCGGTGCCCCTGGGAGGGGACCGGGCCTCGGGGATGGTGCGGGGCGGCGAGTGTTATGCGGTGCCGCCCAGGCGCTTCAGCGCCGCGCTCAGGTTGGTCAGGTCGTTCTGCTGGGTGTTCTTCATCGTCTGGGCGACCGCCAGCACGTCGTCGTCGCTGCCCTCGTCGAGGATGCCGTCGATCATGTGCACCCCGCCGATGTGGTGGCGGATCATCATCTGGAGGAAGAGCACGTCGAACTCCCGACCGCTCGCCGCGCGCAGCTTCGCCATCTCCTCCGGCGTCGCCATGCCCGGCATCAGGCCGTCCTTGACCAAGCCGGCGCCGTCCGGCATCCACGCCATCGGGGCCTGCTCGCCGGTCGGGTCCAGCTTCCAGGAGCGCAGCCAGGTCTGCATGGTGCCGATCTCACCCTGCTGGCCGGTGGCGATGTCCACGCCGACCTGGCGTACCTCGGGATCCTGACCCTGGTCGAACGCCAGCAGGCCCATTGCGACGGCCTGGTTGTGGTGGGCGGTCATGTCCCGGGCGAACCCCGCCTCCGCCGAGTTCTCACCCGGGCGGGTGAGCGTCGGGGTGAGCAGGCCACCCGCGTACCCGAGAACCAGCCCGACCACGAGGGCGGCGGCCACCGCCAGCAGGCCGTAGCGGGGCACCGCATCCCGGCCGCCCTGGTCGGCCGGCGGAGCCTCGTCCAGGTCGCTGTCGGTGGTCACCGGAGCGGTCATCGCGGCGTCCTCACTGGGTGGGCTGCTGGGGCATGGTGTTCTGCAGGTTGTCGCGCGGGGTGGTGCCGGTGGCGGTGACGCCCTGGTCGCAGAGGGCGTTGGGGCCCTCGATGGAGGCGTTCACCCGCAGGGTCTTGATGAAGTCGTCGATCCGGCCGTCGTCGGCGTTGTCGACCTTGAGCTGGTAGCCCCAGGCCTGGAGCGAGATCGGCTTGTCCAGCCCCTCGAAGGGGCTGAGCATCATCTTCTCCTTGCCCTGCACCTTGCTGCGGAGCTTCTCCACCTGGTCGGCGGGCAGGTCCGGACGGTAGGTGATCCAGACCGTGCCGTGCTCCAGGCTGTGCACCGCGTGCTCGTTGGCGATCGGTGCGTCGTAGACGTCACCCATGCAGTTCTGCCATGCCTGGTTGTGCGGGCCGCCGACCGGCGGGGTGATGTCGTACTTGATCACGCCGGCCTGGTGGTTGCCGCCCTTGACCAGGTCCTTGTCCTTGGCGCGGTAGTCGACGATGCCGTCGATCGCCTCGGCGCGCTTCTGCCACGGCTGGCCGCCCTGGTAGACCGCCCACGCGCCGACGCCGATGATGCCCACGGCCAGGACGCCGACCGCGACGAAGAGGGCGATCGGGCCCCAGGAACGGCCCTGGCTCACCTTGACCGGGGCGACCGGCTTGCGGCCCTTGCCCCCGGCGCCCGGCCGTGGCGTGCCCTTGCCGCCCCCGGCCTTGCCCGAGCCGGCCTTCGCGGCGGGCTTGTCGGCAGCCGCGGGCCGGCCGGCGGCCGGCTTCTTGCCGGTGCTGACCACGGTCGGGCGGCGCTCCGGGCCGCCCGGGGTGCTGATGCTCATCGTGCCTCGTCAGGTCGGTCGGTCAGGGGGGAGCGCGGGGCCGGTTCACATGCTGGGTCGCCTCCGCGGTGCCCGAGTCTACCCCCGATAACATGGTTCGGTGACTCCCGCAGAACTCGCCGAGGTCGTCCTCGCCGCAGCCCACGCCGTCTTCGACGAGCGGGGACTGGACCGTGCCGCGCTGCCCGCGCAGACCACCGTCGAGCGACCCCGTAACCCCGATCACGGTGACTACGCCTCGACGCTGGCGCTCCAGCTCAGCAAGAAGGTGGGCGTACCGCCGCGGGAGCTGGCGACAGCGCTGGCCGACGAGCTGGCCAAGGCGCCGGGGATCAAGTCGGTGGAGATCGCCGGGCCCGGCTTCCTGAACGTCCGACTGGACGCGGCCGCCGCCGGTCAGCTCGCCAAGGTCATCGTCGAGGCCGGTCCGGCGTACGGGCGCAGCGACACGCTCGCCGGCCAGCGGATCAACCTGGAGTTCGTCTCGGCGAACCCGACCGGCCCGGTGCACATCGGCGGGGTCCGCTGGGCGGCCGTCGGCGACGCGCTCAGCCGCCTGCTCCGCGCCACCGGCGCCGACGTGGGTACGGAGTACTACTTCAACGACGCCGGCTCCCAGATCGACCGGTTCGCCCGCTCGCTGCTGGCCGCCGCCACGGGCGAGCCCGCGCCGGAGGACGGCTACGGCGGCGCGTACATCGCGGAGATCGCCGCCGCTGTGGTCCGGTTGCGGCCGGACGTGCTGGACCTTCCCGAGGACGCCGCCCAGGAGGTGTTCCGCAACGAGGGCGTCCAGCTGATGTTCGCCGAGATCAAGTCTTCGCTGCGCGACTTCGGGGTCGAGTTCGACACCTACTTCAACGAGAAGGACCTGCACGACGGCGGCGCGCTGGACGCGGCGCTGGACCGGCTGCGGGAGCAGGGGCACGTCGTCGAGTCCGAGGGCGCGACCTGGTTGCGCACCACCGAGTTCGGCGACGACAAGGACCGGGTGCTGCGCAAGTCCAACGGGGAGTGGACCTACTTCGCCGCCGACTGCGCCTACTACCTGAACAAGCGGGAGCGCGGCTTCGACCGGGTCGTGATCATGCTGGGCGCCGACCACCACGGCTACATCGGCCGGATGAAGGCGATGTCCGCGTGCTTCGGCGACGACCCGGCGCGCAACCTGGAGATCCTCATCGGCCAGCTGGTCAACCTGGTCCGCGACGGCGCCCCGGTGCGGATGAGCAAGCGGGCCGGCACCGTGGTCACGCTGGAGGACCTGGTCGACGCGATCGGCGTGGACGCCGCCCGGTACGCGCTGGCCCGCTACTCGGCCGACTCGCCCATCGACATCGACGTGGAGCTGTGGACCCGGGCCAAGAACGACAACCCGGTCTACTACGTGCAGTACGTCGCGGCCCGTACCGCAGGTGTGGCCCGCAACGCGGCCGAGATCGGGCTGACCCGTGGTGACGCCGCCGCGTTCCAGCCGGAGCTGCTCGGGCACGACAAGGAGAACGAGCTGCTCAAGGCACTCGCGGAGTTCCCGGCCGTGGTGGCCACCGCCGCCGAGCTGCGCGAACCGCACCGGGTGGCCCGCTACCTGGAGGAGAGCGTGGCGCAGGCGTACCACCGGTTCTACGACAACTGCCGGATCGCCCCGCAGGGCGACGAGAAGATCACCGACACCCACCGGGCGCGGCTCTGGCTCAACGACGCCACCCGGGTGGTCATCGCCAACGGCCTGCACCTGCTCGGGGTGTCCGCGCCGGAGCGGATGTAGCGTGCGAGCGCGAGGAGTGAGCTTGCGAGCCCAGCAGTCGCGAAGCGGAGACGAGTAGACATGCGGGCTCACGAGGCAGGTGCACTGCACGGTGAGATCGGCGGGCGGGGGCCGGCCTGGCTGCGTACCCCGGTCGACGTCAACGCCCTGGTGCCGCAACTGTGGCCGCGCAACGTGGCGCGCGGCCCCGGCGGCGCGCTCACCGTCGCGGGCCTGGACGTCCGCGACCTGGCCGCGGAGTACGGCACACCGGCGTACGTGCTGGACGAGGGCGATCTGCGCGAGCGCTGCCGCGAGTTCCGCGCGGCCTTTCCGGACGCGGACGTCTACTACGCCGGCAAGGCGTTCCTGTGCCGCGCCGTGGTCCGGATGATCGCCGAGGAGGGCTTGTTCCTCGACGTCTGCACCGGCGGCGAGCTGGCCACCGCGCTGTCGGCCGGGATGGAGCCGGCGCGGATCGGCTTCCACGGCAACAACAAGTCGGTGGCGGAGCTGACCCGCGCGCTCGACGCCGGTGTGGGCCGGATCATCGTCGACTCGTTCACCGAGATCGACCGGCTCTCCGCGCTGGCCCGCGAGCGCGGGGTACGCCCGAAGGTGCTGGTCCGGGTCACCGTCGGCGTGGAGGCGCACACCCACGAGTTCATCGCGACCGCGCACGAGGACCAGAAGTTCGGGTTCTCGCTGGCGGGCGGGGCCGCCGCGGCGGCCGCGTTCAAGATCCTCGACGAGGACGTGCTGGAGCTGCGCGGGCTGCACTCCCACATCGGGTCGCAGATCTTCGACGCCGGCGGCTTCGAGGTGTCCGCCCGCCGGGTGCTCGCCCTCCAGTCGCAGATCCGTGACGCCCGCGGTGTGCAGCTGCCCGAGCTGGACCTGGGCGGCGGCTTCGGCATCGCGTACACCACGCAGGACGACCCGGCGTCGCCGCACGACCTGGCGAAGCGGCTGCGCAAGATCGTGGACGGGGAGTGCGCGGCGGAGAACCTCGCGGTGCCGCACCTGTCGATCGAGCCGGGCCGGGCGATCGTCGGCCCGGCCGTGTTCACGCTCTACGAGGTCGGGACCGTCAAGTCCGTGCCCCTGGGCACTGGCGGTGACGCAGCCGACGGTCGTGCTTATGTCAGCGTGGACGGGGGGATGAGCGACAACATCCGTACCGCGCTCTACGACGCCTCGTACTCGGCCACGCTGGCGAACCGCACCTCGGCCGCACGGCCGATGCTCGCCCGCGTGGTGGGAAAGCACTGTGAGTCCGGGGACATCGTGGTGAAGGATGAATTCCTGCCCGCCGACGTGCAGCCCGGAGATCTTGTCGCGGTGCCCGGCACCGGGGCCTACTGCCGGAGCATGGCGAGCAACTACAACCATGTCCCGCGGCCCCCGGTCGTCGCCGTCCGCGAAGGTCGGGCGCGGCTGATCGTCCGCCGGGAGACCGAAGACGACCTGCTGGCATTGGATGTGGGATGACCTCACCGGTTCGCTTGGCGTTGCTCGGCTGCGGCACTGTCGGCAGCGACGTGGTCCGGCTGCTGCACGAGCAGTCGGAAGACCTCGCCGCCCGGATCGGCGCCCCGCTGGAGATCGCCGGGATCGCCGTACGCCGGATCGGCCGTGACCGCGGTGACCTGCCGGTCGACCCGGCGCTGTTCACCACCGACGCGCTCGGGCTGATCAAGCGCGACGACGTGGACGTGGTGGTCGAGGTGGTCGGCGGCATCGAGCCGGCCCGGGGCTGGCTGGTCGAGGCGCTGCGCGCGGGCAAGAGCGTGGTCACCGCCAACAAGGCGCTGCTCGCCGAGGACGGTGCGACACTGCACGACGCCGCCGCCGAGGGTGGCGCCGACCTCTACTACGAGGCCAGCGTCGCCGGGGCGATCCCGCTGCTGCGCCCGCTGCGCGATTCGCTGCACGGGGACCGGATCACCCGGGTCACCGGCATCGTGAACGGCACCACGAACTTCATCCTCTCCGCGATGGACGCCACCGGCGCCGGGTTCACCGAGGCGCTGGAGGAGGCCACCGAGCTGGGGTACGCCGAGGCCGACCCGACGGCCGACGTGGAGGGCTTCGACGCCGCCGCCAAGGCCGCCATCCTCGCCTCGCTGGCGTTCCACACCCGGGTGACCGCCGCCGACGTGCACCGCGAGGGCATCACCGAGGTGACCGCCGCCGACGTGGCCAGCGCCAAGGCCATGGGCTGCACGATCAAGCTGCTCTGCATCGCGGCCCGGGGCGCGGACGCGGCGGGCCGGGAGACAGTCAACGTCCGGGTGCACCCGGCGATGATCCCGTTGACGCACCCGCTCGCGAGCGTCGGCGACGCGTTCAACGCGGTCTTCGTCGAGGCCGACGCCGCCGGGCAGCTCATGTTCTACGGCCGGGGCGCCGGTGGTGCGCCCACCGCCAGCGCGGTGCTCGGCGACGTGGTGGCGGTGGCCCGCAACCGCCTCGCCGGGGTGCACGCGGCGAGCGAGTCGGCGTACGCGGACCTGCCGGTACGGCCGATGGGCGAGGCGCTCACCCGCTACCACATCAGCCTCGACGTGGCCGACCGGCCGGGCGTGCTGGCCGGGGTGGCGGGCGTCTTCGCCCGGCACGAGGTCTCCATCGCCACCGTGCGGCAGGGACCGGCCGGCGGGGACGCCGAACTGGTCATCGTCACCCACGTCGCGCCCGACGCGGCGCTCGCGGCGACAGTCGGTGAGCTGCGCGGGCTCGACATCGTCCGCTCGGTGACGAGCGTGCTGCGGGTGGAGGGTGGCGCGTAACCGACGCGTCCCGCCTGATGGTTAGAGCAGGGTGTGCCGGTGGCCGGCCGGGCCGGCTGGTCCACGCTGGTGGCAGGCCCCGGATCGGGGCGACGAGGCGAGGAGCACGAGATGTGGCGCGGACTGATCGAGGCGTACCGGGATCGGCTGCCGGTCACCGGGGCGACTCCCGTCGTCACGCTGCACGAGGGCGACACGCCGCTGCTGCCGGCGCCGGTGCTCTCCGCCCGGGTCGGCGCGGACGTGTGGCTGAAGGTCGAGGGCGCCAATCCGACCGGCTCGTTCAAGGACCGCGGCATGACGGTCGCGGTCTCGAAGGCCGTCGAGGCGGGTGACAAGGCGATCATCTGCGCCTCCACCGGCAACACCAGCGCCTCCGCCGCCGCGTACGCGGCCCGGGCCGGGATCACCTGCGCAGTGCTGGTGCCGCAGGGCAAGATCGCGTTGGGCAAGCTGGCCCAGGCGCTCGTGCACGGCGCGAAGCTGCTCCAGGTGCAGGGCAACTTCGACGACTGTCTCGGGCTCGCCGGCAAGCTCGCCCAGGACTACCCGGTCGCGCTTGTCAACTCCGTCAACATCGACCGGCTGCACGGCCAGAAGACCGCCGCGTTCGAGATCGTCGAGGCGCTCGGCGACGCGCCCGACATCCACTGCCTGCCGGTCGGCAACGCCGGCAACATCACCGCGTACTGGATGGGCTACTCCGAGGACCGGCGTGACGGCAACGCCACGAAGGCACCCCGGATGTACGGCTTCCAGGCGGCCGGCGCAGCTCCGATCGTCACCGGTCAGGTGGTGCCGGAGCCGTCGACGATCGCCACCGCCATCCGGATCGGCAACCCGGCGAGCTGGACGAAGGCCATCGATGCGCGGGACGCCTCCGACGGGCTGATCTCGGCGGTCAGCGACCGGGAGATCCTGTCGGCGTACCGGCTGCTGGCCCGCGAGGTGGGCGTCTTCGTCGAGCTGGGCAGCGCGGCGAGCGTCGCCGGTCTGCTCCAGCAGGCAGCGGCGGGCCGGGTGCCGGCCGGATCGCGGGTGGTGTGCACGGTTACCGGGCACGGCCTGAAGGACCCGGAGTGGGCCATCTCCACCGCCCCGGCGCCGGTGACCATCGCCAACGACGCGCTGGCCGCCGCCCGCTCTCTCGACCTCGTCTGAACCTCTGACCGACTCTAGTTCGGGGAGGTGGCGGGGTGCGGGTGGGAGTGATGCAGCAACTTCGGCGAAGCGGAGTCGATCAAGAGCGGGGTGGTGTGCTCAGGCGGGCACAGGCGACCTCGAAGCACGGCGGTGCGATCGGCTGGGGCGGATGCCGGGAGTGTCGGGGCGTGCGGCAGACTCAAGACGCCCCCGCAGACACCTCTCCAGGAGTGAATAACGCCGATGTCGCTGCTCGCCAGATTCAGTCTCGCCAACCGAGGTCTGATCGCCCTCGTCGCGTTGGTGACCACGGCGTTCGGCCTGTTCGCCGTGCCGTCGCTGAAGCAGCAGCTCCTGCCGTCGCTGGAGTTCCCCGCCGCGTTCATCGTGGCGACGTACCCGGGCGCCGCGCCGGAGATCGTGGAATCCCAGGTCGCCGAGCCGATCGAGAACAGCCTCAAAGGCATCCCGGGCCTGGACGAGGTCACCTCGACCTCGCGCGAGGGCTCGGCGACGGTCCAGGTGCAGTACGAGTTCGGCACCGACCTGGACGACGTGGTCAACAAGATGGAGACCGCGCTCAACCGGATCGACTCCCAGCTGCCCGAGGGCGTCGACCCGCAGGTGATCGCCGGTAGCACCGACGACCTGCCCGCGGTGGTGGTCGCCGCGACCGGTGACGGCGACGAGCGGGCGCTGGCGGAGAAGCTGCGCAGCGCCGTCGTGCCGGAGCTGGAGGCGCTGGACGGGGTCCGCTCGGTGGACGTCACCGGCGCCCGGAACCAGGTCGTGACGATCACGCCGGACCCGGTGAAGCTGGCCGCCGCCAAGGTGGCGCCGACCGCCATCGCGTCGGCGCTCAAGAGCAACGGCGTGGCGGTGCCGGCGGGCGCGCTCGCCGACGGCGACCGGTCGCTGCCGGTGCAGGTGGGCACGCCGATCCGTACGATCGACGACCTGCGCGGGATCGTGCTGACCACGGCACCCGCCGCCCCGGTACGCCTCGGCGACGTCGCCGCCGTGGAGCAGCAGCTCGCCCCGGCCACCTCGTTCACCCGGACCAACGGCAAGCCGAGCCTCGGCATCGCGGTGACCGCCGCTCCGGACGGCAACGCGGTGGACATCTCGCACGAGATCCGGGACCGGCTGGACGAGCTGTCGGCGGCCTCCGGGGCCGAGCTGACAGTGGTCTTCGACCAGGCCCCGTTCGTCGAGAAGTCCATCGAGAGCCTGACCACCGAGGGCCTGCTGGGCCTGGTCATGGCCGTCGTGGTGATCCTGGTGTTCCTGCTGTCGGTGCGCTCGACGGTGGTCACCGCGGTGTCCATCCCGCTGTCGGTGCTGGTCGCGCTGATCGTGCTCTGGTCCGGCGACTACTCGCTGAACCTGCTCACCCTCGGCGCGCTGACCATCGCCGTCGGGCGGGTGGTGGACGACTCCATCGTGGTGCTGGAGAACATCAAACGTCATCTGGAGTACGGCGAACCGAAACGGGACGCGATCCTCACCGCGGTCCGTGAGGTGGCCGGCGCGGTGACCGCGTCCACGCTCACCACGGTCGCCGTGTTCGCGCCGATCGCTCTGGTGGGCGGCTTCGTCGGGCAGCTGTTCGCCCCGTTCGCGATCACCGTGACGGTGGCGCTGCTCGCCTCGCTGCTGGTGTCGCTGACCGTCATCCCGGTGCTGGCGTACTGGTTCCTGCGGCCGCGCGGCGGTGCCGACGACGCCGCCGCCCGGCGGGCCGCCGAGGAGAAGGAACTGCGCAACCCGTTGCAGCGGGCGTACCTACCGGTGATCGACTTCGCCACCCGCTCCCGGCAGACCCGCTGGGCGACAGTGGGTGTCGGCCTGCTCGTGCTGCTGGGCACGTTCGGCCTGGCGCAGAAGCTCGAGACCAACTTCCTGGACGACTCCGGCCAGGACACGCTCGCCATCCGGCAGGAGATGCCGCCCGGCACCTCGCTCGCCGGCACCGACCGGGCCGCCGCGCGCGTCGAGGAGGTGCTGCGGCGTACGCCGGGGGTGGAGACCTACCAGGTCAGCGCCGGCGGCGGCGACAACCCGTTCGCCGGTGGCGGCAGCGACCGGGCCACCTGGTCGCTGTCGCTCTCCGACGACACCGACGCCGCGACGGTACGGCAGGGCCTGCGGAAGGAGCTCGACGCGCTCGGCGCGGACGTCGGCGAGGTCACGTTCGGCGGCGGGCAGAACGCCTCCGCCAACCAGGTCGAGGTGGTCGTGCAGGCCGCCGACCAGGCGACGCTGACCCGGGCGGCCGAGGCGGTACGGGGTGCGATGTCCGGCACGCCGGGCGTGGAGGACGTCACCAGCAGCCTGGCCACCCAGGTGCCGCGCGTCGAGGTCACAGTGGACCGGGTGGCCGCGGCCCGCGCGGGTCTCACCGAGGCGGCCGTCGGGCAGCTCGTCGCGCAGACGTACCGGGGAGCGCCGCTCGGGCAGGTGACGCTCGACGGTACGGCGCAGAACGTGGTGCTGAGCAGCGGCGCCCGTCCGCCGCTGACCGTCGAGGAGCTGCGGGCGCTGCGGGTCGGCGCGGTGCCGCTGGACGCGATCGCGGACGTCGAGCAGGTCGACGGCCCGCAGCAGGTGACCCGGATCGACGGGGAGCGCAGCGTCTCGGTCACCGGCACGGCGACCGGCTCGAACCTCGGCGCCACCACCCAGGAGCTGCAGAAGCGGCTGGACGCGCTGGACGTGCCGGGTGCCACGTACGTGATCGGCGGCGTGAGCGCCGACCAGGCGGACGCGTTCGCGGACCTCGGTCTGGCGGTGCTGGCGGCCATCGCGATCGTCTTCCTGATCATGGTGGCGACGTTCCGCAGCCTGACCCAGGCGCTGATCCTGCTGATCTCGGTGCCGTTCGCCGCGACCGGCGCGATCGGGCTGCTGCTGGTCACCGGTACGCCGCTGGGCGTGCCGGCGTTGATCGGCGTGCTCATGCTGGTCGGCATCGTGGTGACGAACGCGATCGTGCTGCTGGACCTGATCAACCAGTACCGGGCCCAGGGCATGGACGTGACCGAGGCGGTGGTCGAGGGCGGCCGGCGCCGCCTGCGGCCGATCCTGATGACCGCCGTCGCCACCATCTTCGCGTTGCTGCCGATGGCGCTCGGCCTGACCGGTGAGGGCGGATTCATCTCCAAGCCGCTCGCGGTCGTGGTGATCGGCGGCCTGCTCAGCTCGACGCTGCTGACGCTGGTGCTGGTGCCGACGCTCTACACCATGGTCGAGCGCACCAAGGGCTCGTTCCGGAACCGGCGGCGGGGCGGCGCTCCCGAGCCGGTCGAGCCGCAGCCGGACCCGGTGCCGGTGGCGGTCGGCGGCGGCGGGGAACGGGCCGAGGAACGGGCCGAGGTCGCGCCGCCGCCCGCTCGTCCGTCCGGCGCGCTCGTCGACGGCACCGACCAGTTCGAGGTGCTGCGCCTGCCCAAGAGCCGCCAGTCGCCGCTCCCGCCCACCGAATGACGAACCGGGAGGGGCCCCGCGCGGGCCCCTCCCGCCGCCTCGCGCGGCACAGAGCGAGCTTCGACGACGGCTTCCGCCCGCCAGCGGACCCTGTGGTGCTCCACACGGTCGGAGCCGCTGCCGTGCCCGGGGCGGCCCGGTAGGGTGCCCGCGTGTCACCCACCCTCTCGGTCCTCGTCCGCAACCGCGACTTCCGCCATCTGTTCCTCGCCGAGCTGGTGGTCTTCGGCGCGGACTGGTTCGTCATGGTGCCGCTGCTGGTGCTGCTGCCCGACCTGACCGGCAGCGGCGTCTGGGGTGCGCTTGTGCTGGCGGTGGACACCGGCACGACCGCGTTGCTGCTCCCGTACGCCGGGACCGTCGCCGACCGGTTCGACCGCCGCAAGGTGATGATGGTGGCGAACGTGGGCGCGCTGGCCGGGGTGTCGCTGCTGCTCGGCGTGCGAAGCGCCGGTACGGCCTGGCTGGCGCTGGCGGCGATCGCGCTGGTGGCGGTGGCGAAGGCGTTCTACTCGCCCGCCGCCCAGGCCGCGCTGCCGAACGTGGTCGACCCGGAGGACCTGGCCGCCGGTAACGCGGTGGCCGGCTCGGCCTGGGGCACGATGACAGTGGTCGGCGCCTCGCTCGGCGGGATCCTGAGCGCCGCCGCCGGCCCGTACGCCAGTTTCTGGGTGGCCGCCGTCGGCCTGGTCGCCGCCGCGGGCCTGGCCGCGTTGATCCGCCGGCCGCTGCAGGCGCCGCGCGACCCGGCGGCGACGGTGCCGCGCACCTGGGCGGCGATCCGCGAGGCACTGCGCTACATCGCCCACCGCCCGCGCGTGCTGGCGCTGGTCACTGTCAAGTCGGCGGTCGGGCTGGGCAACGGCGTGCTCACCGTCTTCCCGCTGCTCGCCGGGGTGTACGGAGTGGGCGCGGTCGGCGCCGGGCTGCTCTTCGCCGCCCGCGGTGCCGGCGCCCTGGTCGGCCCGATCATGATGCGCCGGGTGCTGAGCAACCGGGCCTGGCTGCTCACCGGCCTGGCGCTGTCCATGTCGATGTACGGCCTGGCCTATCTGGGCGCCTCGGTGGTGACCTGGTTCCCGCTGGTGCTGGTCCTGGTGTTCCTGGCCCACCTGGGCGGCGGCAGCAACTGGGTGCTGTCCAACTACGCGTTGCAGGGCGAGGTGCCGGACCGGCTGCGCGGCCGGGTCTTCGCCACCGACATGATGCTGGCGACGCTCGCCATCGCGGTGAGCCAGCTGGTGGTGGCGCTCGTGGTGGACCGGGTGGACGAGCGCACCGTGCTGGCCGGATGTGGCCTGGTCACCGTCGTGTACGCGATCGGCTGGCGGTTCGCCACCCGGCGGCTCTCGCTCACCGACCCGATCGACGCGCCGGCCCCGGAGCGGGCCGGCTGACGCGCCGGTCCCACGCTCCGGGCGGTCCGGCCGGGCTGTCGGGGTGACGTCCTAGCATGAGCCGGTGCCGACCACATTCACCCCCGGCCCGGTGCGGGTCCGGGTGCCCGCGACCAGCGCCAACCTGGGCCCCGGCTTCGACGCGCTCGGGCTGGCCCTGGGCCGCCACGACGACGTCGCGGCCGAGGTGACGGACGGCGGCGTACGGGTGTCGGTCACCGGCGAGGGCGCGGGGGAGCTGCCGTCGGACGAGCGGCACCTGATCGTCACCGCGATGCGGGCCGCTTTCGACGCGCTCGGCGCGCAGCCGGCCGGCCTGGCGCTGGAGTGCGTCAACCGCATCCCGCAGGCCCGCGGGCTCGGCTCGTCGTCGGCGGCCATCGTGGCCGGGGTGCTGGCGGCCCGCGCGCTGGTGGCCGACGGCGACCGGCGGATGGACGACGACGCCGCGCTGCGACTGGCGGCCGAGCTGGAGGGGCACCCGGACAATGTCGCCCCCTGCCTGCTCGGTGGCTTCACGATCGCCTGGACCGAGCCGGGCGGCGCGCGGGCGGTTTCGCTGCCGGTGGCGACGGCCGTGCGGCCGACCGTCTTCGTGCCCGCCGAGCGGGGCCTGACCTCGGTGGCCCGGGCGGCGTTGCCGGCCACCGTGCCGCACGCCGACGCGGCGTCGAACGCGGGCCGGGCGGCCCTGCTGGTGCACGCGTTGACGGCCGATCCCGCGCTGCTGCTGCCCGCCACCGTCGACCGGCTGCACCAGGACCAGCGGGCCCCGGGGATGCCGGGCACGGCGGCACTCGTCGCCGCGCTTCGTGTGGCGGATGTGGCGGCTGTGGTCAGTGGGGCGGGTCCGACCGTGCTGGCCCTGTCCGAGGTTCCGGCGGGGTTCCAGGCGGGAACAGATTGGCGGCGGTGGGAGTTGCCGATAGATGTCAGCGGTGCCCGGGTCATCCGGGGTAGAGTTTGACACGCCGAGCGGGGCCCTGTTGCCGCAGGTCGGACGAGGCGATTACGCTCTAGACCTAGCACAGCCGCGAAGCATGCGATCTTCCTGCGGTTCGGCGCACCCCGAAGCTCTCGGCGGTAGCCCGTCACCCCTGCTCAAGGCCCACGCCGCACCGCAGTTTCCACAGGTCGCCGCAGACGGCGAGACCTGCTCACCGATGGTGGTGAGTCGGGAAACCACCGGCTGCTGTGTCACAGACTCCCGCGACGCGTCCATGCGAGGCGGGTGCACCGAGGCCGCCCGGCCACCTGGTTCCACGACTCCGGGCAGCCCCGGCCTATCGAGGGAAGGAATCCATTGAGCGACACCACCGACATGACGTCGGATGTTTCCAACGTCGCTGGCGATGCCACCACCGCCGCCCCCACGCGCCGCCGGCGGAGCGGCACCGGTCTGTCGGCGATGCTGCTGCCGGAGCTCCAGAGCCTGGCCGCTTCGCTCGGCATCTCGGGCACCGCTCGCATGCGCAAGGGCGAGCTGATCAGTGCCATCACCGAGCGGCAGCAGGGCGGCGCCGCGGCCGGAACCCCTCGACCGCGAGCCGAGGTGGCGGCTGCGTCCGCTCCCGCCCGGGAGGAGGTGCACGCGGAGGTCCGTGAGGAGCGGGCCGAGGCACGCCCCGCCGAGCAGGCGCCGGCCGCCGAGGTGACCGAGGGGCGCACCCGCGGTCGCCGCAGCCGGGCCGCCGCCACGACCACCGAGGCGCGACCGGCCGAGGCGCCGGCGACCGAGGCGCGGCCGGCCGAGACGACGCGCGCCGAGGAGGCGCCCGCCGAGACCGGCGAGCGTGGCGACCGGGCCGAGCGCGGTGAGCGCAACGAGGGCCGGGGTCGTGAGCGCGGCGCTGACCGGGCCGACCGCGGCGGCGAGCGGGCCGACCGTGGTGGTGACCGGGGTGACCGCAACGAGCGCGGTGACCGCAACGACCGGGGTGACCGCAACGACCGGGGCGAGCGCAACGAGCGGGGTGACCGCAACGAGCGGGGCGAGCGCGCCGAGCGCAACGACCGGAACGAGCGCGGCGACCGGGGCGGCGACCGCAACGACCGCAACGATCGTGGTGACCGCAACGACCGTGGTCAGCGCGCCGAGCGGGACAACGACGGCGACGACGACGAGGGCGGCGGCCGGCGGGGCCGGCGCAGCCGGTTCCGGGACCGTCGTCGCGGTCGCGGCGAGCGGGGCGAGGGCGACGGCGGTGGCGGCCGCGAGCCGCAGGTCGGCGAGGACGACGTGCTCGTCCCGGTGGCCGGCATCATCGACGTGCTCGACAACTACGCCTTCGTCCGGACCACCGGCTACCTGGCCGGCCCGAACGACGTGTACGTCTCGATGTCCCAGATCAAGAAGTACGGCCTGCGCCGGGGTGACGCGATCACCGGTGCCGTGCGGGCCGCGCGGGACGGCGAGCAGCGGCGCGACAAGTACAACCCGCTGGTCCGGCTGGACACCATCAACGGGATGGAGCCGGACGAGGCGAAGCGCCGGCCGGAGTTCTACAAGCTCACGCCGCTCTACCCGCAGGAGCGCCTGCGGCTGGAGACCGAGCCGCACATCCTCACCACCCGGGTGATCGACCTGGTCATGCCGATCGGCAAGGGCCAGCGGGCGCTCATCGTGTCGCCGCCGAAGGCCGGTAAGACGATGGTGCTGCAGGCGATCGCGAACGCGATCACTCGCAACAACCCGGAGTGCCACCTGATGGTGGTGCTGGTCGACGAGCGGCCGGAAGAGGTCACCGACATGCAGCGGTCGGTGAAGGGCGAGGTCATCGCGGCCACGTTCGACCGTCCGCCGCAGGACCACACCACGGTCGCCGAGCTGGCGATCGAGCGGGCGAAGCGCCTGGTCGAGCTGGGGCACGACGTGGTCGTGCTGCTCGACTCGGTGACCCGGCTCGGGCGGTCGTACAACCTGGCGGCGCCGGCCAGCGGCCGGATCATGTCGGGTGGTATCGACTCCACCGCGCTCTACCCGCCCAAGCGCTTCCTCGGTGCGGCGCGCAACATCGAGAACGGCGGCTCGCTGACCATTCTCGCCACCGCGCTGGTGGAGACCGGGTCCATGGCGGACACGGTCATCTTCGAGGAGTTCAAGGGCACGGGTAACGCCGAGCTGAAGCTGGACCGGAAGATCGCCGACAAGCGGGTCTTCCCGGCGATCGACATCAACCCCTCCGGCACCCGCAAGGAGGAGGTCCTGCTCGCGCCGGAGGAGCTGGCGATCATCCACAAGCTCCGCAAGGTGCTGCACTCGCTGGACTCGCAGGCGGCGCTCGACCTCCTGCTGGACCGGCTCAAGCAGTCCCGCACCAACATCGAGTTCCTGATGCAGATCGCGAAGTCCACTCCGGGCGAGTGAGCTGACGGATCCGGCGAACGAGGGGCACGGCCGTATCGGCCGTGCCCCTCGTCGCGTACCGGTTCGGCGACCGTGAAGTTTTTCTACGGTTAAGCCGGTGGGTATTGAAACTTCTGTTCATCATCGGGTTGACTGTCGTCCATGCGAACCCGCAGTCGACCCGCCCAGCTCGCCGGCGTCCTGCTGCTGACGCCGTTGCTGACCCTCACCGGGCCGCCGCCGTCCGCCGCCACGGCAGCGCCGCCGGCCGCCACCGCCGCCGAGGACGCGCCACGCGCCTCGTCCCGCCCCGACTCCGCCGTCGCGCTCGCCGGTGCCGAACCGGCCGGCGGCCTGGAAACCGCCAAGACCACCCGGCCGGTCGCGCCCGGCCTCGACCTGACCTCCTTCGACAGGTACGACGCGGCCGGCTGGCTGCGCGCCGACGCCCTCACCGCCGACCTGGCCGGCGGGCTCACAGTGGACTACGTGAACTCCGGCGAGGTCACCAAGGACGAGCCGCTGCGCGCCGCGGTGGACCGGTCCCGTGCCGTCGCGGCGGTGAACGGCGACTTCTTCGACATCAACAACTCCGGCGCCGCCCAGGGCGTCGGCGTCCGCTCCGGCGAGCTGGTGCAGTCGCCGGTCGCCGGGCACCCCAACGCCGTCGGGATCAGCGCCCAGGGCATCGGCCGGATCGTCCAGGTCGGCTTCGAGGGCACCGCGGCGCTGCCCGCCGGGCCGGTGGCGCTCACCCAGTTCAACAACATGGTGCAGCGCGACGGCGTGGGCGTGTTCACGCCGCTCTGGGGGTCGTACACCCGGCAGCGGGCGGTGGAGGGGGCGGCCCGGACGGTCGAGGTGACGCTGACCGGCGGCCGGGTGGCGAGCGTCGCCACCACGGCGGGCGAGGGGCCGATCCCGGCCGGGAGCACCGTGCTGCTCGGCCGCGAGGCCGGTGCCGACGCGCTCGCCGCGCTGCGACCCGGCGACGCGGTGGACCTGACCTGGCGGCCACGGGCCTCCGACGGCGGTGACCTGCGCGCCGCGGTGGGCGGCGGCAACGTCCTGGTCCGCGACGGCGTCGTGCAGAGCATCGCCGACCAGTCGCTCGCTCCGCGTACGGCAGTCGGCTTCTCCGCCGACGGCCGCAAGATGATCATGCTGACGGTGGACGGGCGGCAGGTGGACAGCCGGGGCGTCACGCAGACCGAGATGGGCCGCATGATGGCCGAGCTGGGCGCCGCGAACGCGCTCAACCTCGACGGTGGCGGCTCCTCCACGCTGCTCGCCCGGGAGCCGGGCGCGGCCACGGTCCAGGTGGAGAACAGCCCCTCCGACGGCAGCGAGCGGCCGGTGCCCAACGGGCTCGCCGTCTACGCCCCGAAGGGCAGCGGCCGGCTCACCGGCTACTGGCTGGAGACCGCCAGCGATCCGACCGCCGCACCCGGTGTCGCGCCGGTGCGCGGCGGCCGGCCGGACCGGGTCTTCCCCGGCCTCACCCGCCGGCTCACCGCCGCCGGATACGACGAGACGTACGGCCCGGCCGCCGGCCAGCCGCGCTGGCACGCCACCCACGGCCGGGTCGACGGCGACGGCGTGTTCCGGGCCGTCGTCCCCGGCCGCAGCACGGTCACCGCCGCCCGCGGCCGGGCCCGGGGCACCATCGAGCTGACGGTGCTCGGCCCGCTGGCGCGTATCGACGGCACCGTCGACCGGGTCGGCCTGGACCGGGCCGGTGACAGCGGCCTGTTCGGCGTCGTCGGCTACGACGCCGAGGGCAACACCGCGCCGATCGAGCCGGCCGACCTGAAGCTGGAGTACGACAACGACCTGCTCGTCGTCACCCCCACCGCCGACGGCAACCTGTCCGTCAAGGCGCTCGCCGCGACCGGCTCGGCGCTGATCACCGCGCGGGTCGGCAACCGCAGCACGGTCCTGCCGGTGACGGTCGGGCTCACCGACGTTCCGGTGGCCGGATTCGACGACGCCGCGTCCTGGCGGTTCAGCCAGGCCCGCGCCTCCGGGTCGGTCGCCCCGGCCGAGGGGCGCACCGGCGGCGGGCTGCGGATGTCGTACGACTTCAGCCAGTCCACCGGCACCCGGGCCGCGTACGCCGACCCGCCCGCCTGGATCGACGTGCCCGGCCAGCCGCAGGCGTTCGGTATGTGGATCAAGGCGAACGGCGCCGGTGAGTGGCCCAGCCTGCACCTGCACGACGCGCAGGACACCCAGTTCGTGCTGCGCGGCCCGTACCTGGACTGGACCGGCTGGAAGTACGCCGAGTTCGCCGTGCCGCCGGGCGTGCAGTACCCGGTGCGGGTGCGCCGGTTCTACGTGGCCGAGACCGACCCGGCGGAGCAGTACCGCAGCGAGGTGGTGATCGACGACCTGGTGGCCCGGGTGCCGCCGGACGTGCAGGCGCCGCCGGAGCCCAACCGCACCGACCGGGTGGTGGTGCGAGACGGCACAGTGGACGGGGCGCCCTGGCGCTTCGCGGTGCTCTCCGACGCCCAGTTCGTCGCCGCTGATCCGGACAGCGACCTGGTCGCCCAGGCCCGCCGTACGCTGCGCGAGGTCCGCGCCGCCCGGCCGGACTTCCTGATCATCAACGGTGACTTCGTGGACACCGCCTACCCGGCGGACTTCGCGCTGGCCAAGCGCCTCCTGGACGAGGAGTTGGGCGGCGAGGTGCCGTACCACTACGTGCCGGGCAACCACGAGATCATGGGTGCGCCGATCGACAACTTCCGCAGCGTCTTCGGGGACACCTCGCGCGTCTTCGATCACCGGGGCACCCGGTTCCTGACGCTGAGCACCGCCACCGGCTCGCTGCGGGGAGGCGGGTTCGACCAGGTGGAGCTGCTGCGCCGGACGCTCGACGAGGCCGCCGCCGACCGCTCGGTCGGTTCGTTGGCGGTGTTCTTCCACCACCCGCCGCGCGACCCGAGCCCGGCCAGGGCCAGCCAGCTCGGCGACCGTAAGGAGGCGGCACTAATCGAGCAGTGGCTGGCGGACTTCCAGCACCGCACCGGCAAGGGCGCGCTGATGGTCAACGGCCACGTCGGCACGTTCCACGCCGACCGGGTGGACGGCGTGCCGTACGTGATCAACGGCAACTCGGGCAAGGACCCGTCCACGCCGGCCTCACTCGGCGGGTTCACCGGCTGGACCGAGTTCGGCGTGGACCCGGTGACGCCGGGGGAGGCCGAGCGGGCCCGCCGTGACCCGCTGGCCGAGGGGCCGAAGTGGGTGGCCGCGGAGATGCACGCCCACGTCGACCGGCTCGCCCTGACCGCGCCCGCGCAGGTGCGCCGGGGGGCGCCGGAGGGCGTCACGGCCACGCTGACCCAGCCCAGCGGCCGGCAGGTGCCGGTGGCGGCACCGGTCAGCGCCGACTGGTCCGGCTCGCCGAACCTGCACATCGGCGGTCTGGCGGGCGTACGACCGTGGCACGCCGCCCGGTTCGACCCGGCCACGGGCAAGCTCACCGCGTTGCGCCCCGGCGTGCAGATCCTGCTCACGGTGACCGTGAACGGCGTCAAGGCCGAGGCGACCGTGACCACCGCCGCGGCGGTCCTCGCTCCGGCGGCCTGATCCGGGGCCGGGGCTCCTCATCCTGGGGGAGGAGCCCCGGCCCACCTCAGCGGGCCCGTCACCTCAGCGGGCCGTCCGGCTCAGTCCGGTAAGTCTGACCAGCCCTCATCAGCCCCGAGCGCCCCAGCGGCCCCATCGGGTGTCCCCGGCGTCCACGCCCTCCCGGCTCCCCGCCCGAGTGGAGCGCCATGGGTGTCAAAACGGCCCGATGGCACCCACTGCGTTCCACTCGCCCGCGACCTGGGCACGCCCTTCGCCCAGTCGGGCAGAACGTACCGCTCACCTCATGATCGCGCCGAGCGTGAGCCAGCTCCAGGGCCGGGGCCGAAGGAGGGGGTGGGCGTGGGGAGTGGGTGGGGTGGGGGCGGGAATGCTGACGGGTGGGCCGGCGTTGGGGGTGGCGGACCTCCTGTGCCGGGTGGAAGACGCCCGTGGCAGACTGGTCAATCGGCCACCGGTTCCGGTTCACGCCCGAGCCCGTCGTGACGACGGGGCGCACCGACGGCGACCCGGCGACCACCGACGAAAGGACCGAGGCGACATGAAGCCCAACATCCACCCGGAGTACGTGACCACCGAGGTCCGCTGCTCCTGCGGTAACACCTTCGCGACCCGCAGCACCGCCAAGGGCGGCGCCATCAGCGTCGAGACCTGCAGCGCCTGCCACCCGTTCTACACCGGTAAGCAGCGCGTGCTGGACACCGCCGGCCGGGTCGCGAAGTTCCAGCAGAAGTACGCCAAGGTTCAGGCCAAGAAGGCCAAGTAGCTCCGTCGACGACGCCCGTGTCCGGCTTCTGCCGGACGCGGGCGTTCGTCCGTTTGTGCCGGTTCCATCTCCAAGGAGCATCCGCAGCATGAGCAGTGAGCGCCTGGCCGCCCTCCTCGACGAGTACGCCGAGCTGGAGCGGCGGCTGGCCGACCCGGCCATCCACGCCGACCAGGGCACCGCCCGGCGGGTCGGTCGTCGGTACGCCGAACTGGTCCCGCTGCACAAGGCGGCCGGTGAACTGGAGCAGGCCCGCGCCGACTTGGCCGCCGCCCGGGAGCTGGCCGCCGAGGACGCGTCCTTCGCCGCCGAGGCGGACACCATCGCCGACTCCCTGCCGGCGCTGGAGGAGCGGCTCGCGGAGCTGCTCATCCCGCGCGACCCGCACGACGCCAAGGACGTGATCGTGGAGATCAAGGCCGGCGAGGGCGGCGAGGAGTCGGCGCTGTTCGCCGGTGACCTGCTGCGGATGTACACCCGGTACGCCGAGCGGCACGGCTGGGTCACCGAGGTGATCGACGCGCAGGACTCCGATCTCGGCGGCGTCAAGGACGTCTCGCTGGCGATCAAGAGCAAGGGCGTGCCGGAGGGCGGCAACGGCGTCTGGTCCCGGCTCAAGTGGGAGGGCGGCGTGCACCGGGTGCAGCGCGTCCCGGTCACCGAGTCGCAGGGCCGGATCCACACCAGCGCCGCCGGTGTGCTGGTGCTGCCCGAGGCGGAGGACGTGGACGTCACCATCGACCCGAACGAGCTGCGCATCGACGTGTTCCGCTCGTCCGGCCCCGGTGGGCAGTCGGTCAACACCACCGACTCGGCGGTACGGATCACCCACGTGCCGACCGGCATCGTGGTCTCCTGCCAGAACGAGAAGTCGCAGTTGCAGAACCGGGAGCAGGCCATGCGTATCCTGCGCGCCCGGCTGCTGGCCGCTGCCCAGGAGCAGGCGGACGCGGCGGCGTCGGACGCCCGCAAGGCGCAGGTCCGTACCGTGGACCGGTCCGAGCGGATCCGCACCTACAACTTCCCGCAGAACCGGATCACCGACCACCGCATCGGTTACACCGCGTACAACCTCGACCTGGCGCTGGCCGGCGAGCTGGACGGGGTGCTCGACGCGCTGGCCGAGGCGGACCGCGCGGCCCGGCTGGCCGGCGAGACCGAGCTGTCCCGCCGCTGACCGCTGGGGTGTTATTGACCCGTAACCCAAATATGCCGTTATCGTTGGTTATGTATGGGTGTGATGGTGCGTGATACGCGGTCGCTTTCCCCGGCGGCGCAGGAGGATCTGCGTCGCCGGGTGGTCGCGGCGGTGAAGGCGGGGATGAGTCAGGCCGCTGCGGCGAGGGCGTTTCAGGTGGCGCCCAAGACGGTGTGGCGGTGGGTGGATGCCTTCGACCGTAAGGGAAACCGGGCTTTGGATGCCCGTCGACGGGGACGCCGCGCGAACGAGCAGAAGGCGTTGACGGCGCGACAGCAGGCCCG